>CAYNDR010000022.1:3528-8179 GCA_964395295.1 uncultured Planctomycetales bacterium | reverse complement strand
CGGGGTGCTCGCGGCTCGGGCGGACCTGCTCGGTGGGGCGGGAGGCGGAGGAGGGGCCGCGGCCTTCGGCGTCGAAGACCGCGGCCTTGAGGCTCGTGGAGCCGAGGTCGATCGCGACCAGGCAGTCCGTCATTTCCCGCTCCGGGGGGCGGCCTTCGCCTGCCCGTGGAGGTAGTTGCCCGTGGTGAGCGTGCTCACCCCGGCGACCAGGACCAGGATGCCCGCCGCGAGCCACAGCACGCTCCTCCGGCTGGCGCCCTTCCATTCGCGGGTCAGGAATCCGTTGATGTTGCCCACGATGATGGCGAACGACATGAAGACGGCGTAGCCCACGGCCACGCCGAGCGGCCCGAGCTTGGAGGCCCCCATGCCGAAGAGGACGATCGCGCCGTCGTGGAGGAGCGCCATGGCGAGCGCCACGGCGAGGACGCGCCCGATGCCGGGCTTCCGAAAGGAACCCCACGTGCGGCTCGCGCCGAGCTCGACGCCGCACTACCCGCAGGCGGAGAGCGTGCCGCCCCGGAGGATGAGCGCCGAGACCGCGAAGGAGGCGCGCCAGGGGGCGTTCCCCCGGGCCGTGGAGAACTTCATCACGTCGTCCCCGTAGCGGAAGGCGATCGAGAAGCAGGCGCAGAGGACGCCCGAGAGGAGCGCCACGACGAGGCCCTTGGCCATGGACCGTTTCCCGGCGGCCCCCGCGCCCTGGCTGGCCTCCTTGAGCAGGGCCGCGCGGCCGCACACCACGACGCCGGCGATGCACACCGCCACGCCGGACGTGATCACGCCGCCGTGGAGGGTGAAAAGCTGGTCCGCGTCACGGAGCAGGAAGGGGCCCATGCTGCCCGTGGCGATCTGCGCGCCGTAGTTGATCGCATAGGCGAGCGAGAGGCCGATGAACGCGAAGCTCAGGCCCAGCGCCATCGAGCCCAGCCCCCAGAGGAATCCGAAGACCACGGGGCCGGCGATCCCGGCCCACCCCGCCTCGGCGCACGTGGCGAAGAGCCCGCGGGCGATGAGGGGGAAGAGGAGCGCCGGGACGAGGACGGTCACGAAGAGGAAGAACGGGCCCCAGAGCGTCTCCCAGGGAGTGTCCTTGCCGGCGAACTTGCTCGGCAGGCCGAACGACCCGCCGCACATCGCCCCCAGGAGCAGGAGCCCCATGCCGAGGACCGTCTCGCCTTCCATGTCCCGGCTCCTAATTCGCGGCCGCCGCGGGCCGCCCCTCGCGCCGGAGCGCGCGGAGCATCGCCCGGTAGTTCTCCGGCTTCACTCCCTTGTGGATCGAGTTCGAGGAGGAAAGGATCAGTCCGCCCGGCCCTCCCGCGGCGAGGCAGTCCCGCACGGCGGCCTCGACCTCGGCCTCCGTCCCGTACTGCAGGACGCCCGCGCAGTCGATGTTCCCCTTGAGGCAGATCCGGTCCCCGTAGGCCTTCTTCACGGCGGCCATGTCCATGCCGCCGGCGGGGTCGATCGGGTCCAGGCCATGGATGCCGCAGTCGACCCAAAAGTCCATGAAGGGGCGGACGTTGCCGTCGCAGTGCTTGATCACGAAGCACCCCAGCTCGCGGTAGCCCCGGATCACCTTGCGGAACGCGGGGCCCACGCGGTCGAAGTAGACGGCCGGCCGGATGAGCGGTCCCGCGGCGTTGGCCACGTCGTCGGTGGTCGCCACGATCTCGATCCCGTAGCGGCGGACGGCCACGCGCGCGAGCGCGAGGTTGTACTACACCACGCGGTCCAGCATCTCCACGAAGCGCGCCGGATCGAGCAGGATCAGGGCCATCGCCTCCTGGTAGCCGAGGAGGTCGCGCATGTCGGAGAATCCGTCGCGCAGGTTGAGGATCGCCGCGCGCCGCCCGTCCGCCGTCCCGAGGGCCCGCTCCAGGGTCTCGAAACGGCCCGGCGCCTCGGGGTCGGGGAACGAGAACCCGGCATGGCGGGCGATGTCCTTGACGGGGCTGTCGACGACGCAGGGGATGCAGTCGCCCGTGAGCCTGCGCGTCACGCCCAGCTCGTCCACGAAGGTGTCGGCGTCGATCATGCGCCGGCGGTAGTCGGGGCGGACGTTGATGCCGTCGAGGTCGAGGGCGGCGGCGGCCTCGACGGGATCCTCGCGTCCGGTGAGGGCCCGCGTCACGGAGGCGTCGAGGAACCACTCGAAGGTGGGGACGCGGTCGGGGACTTCCCTCTTCAAGGCCGCCCGGAGGCGCTCCCGTCCATTCATGGATCCTCTCGCGATCATGTAAGGTTCAGGCCCCTCGCCCGTCATCCCTTCTACAAACCGCATAGGGGAAAAGGGGCCTGGAAAGGGATGGCCGAAAGTGGGGGAATCATGTAAAATCGTTGGGTCATGGACGAGTTCCTCGCCCACGCCGCGATCCAGATGCTGGAGTCGCGGGTCTCGAACCTCACGCCCTCCTACTGGCGCCGGGAGGGCGACAACCGCCCGTACGCCCGCATTTACTACATCAAGTCCGGGTCCGGGTTCATCCGCCCCTACGGGAAGGAGGTCGCGCTTCGGCCGGGAGGGCTCTACCTGGTGCCCCCTCGCGGAGACCTTTCCTACGGCTGTACGAGGGACATGCAGATCTGGTGGATGCACTTCACCGCCACCCTCTACGGCGGCATCGACCTCTTCGACTACCTGCCGTACCGGGTGGAGCGGAGGCCGCGGGACCTCCCGGCGCTGGAGGCGCGGATGCTGAGGCTCCTTGAGGCGGGCAAGAGCCCGCATCCCGCGGACCAGATCGAGGGCATCGGGATCCTCCTGGAGCTGGCGGCGCCGTTCTTCCGGGACCCCGACCGTCCTCCCCGCCCGGGACATCAGGAGGGCCTCAAGCGGTTCCTGCCGGTGCTCAAGCACATCGACGAGCACCTCGGAGAGCGCGTCCCGGTGGAGGACCTCGCCCGGATCGCCAGCTACGAGAAGTCGCACTTCTCCACGCTCTTCTCGAGGCTCTTCGGCCTCCCGCCGAAGAAGTACGTCCATCGCCGGCGGATCGAGCGCGTCCAGCTCGTCCTTCAGCGGTCCCAGTCCAAGCTGGAGGTGCTGGCCCGGCAGTTCGGGTTCCACGACGCCTTCCACCTCTCCAAGGCCTTCAAGCGGGCCACGGGGCTCTCGCCGCGCGACTTCCGGAAGGCGCGGAGGGAGTCGATGCCTTAGAGATTTCCCTTCCCATCCATCCCGCTTCGGCGTAGAAAGGGACGACGCCATTGCCGGGGGATTCCGCCATGCTCCTCATCAAGCTCATCCGCAAGGTCTTCCAGCAGGTCAAGTCGGACCTCACGCCCGCCCAGATCGCCGCGGGCGTGTTCCTGGGGATCCTGCTGGGCCTCACCCCCTCGGGGCTCCACTGGATCCCGATCTTCTTCCTGGCCCTCCTTTTCAACTGCAGTATGGGCATGACCCTCCTCTGCTGGGGCGCCTTCAAGCTCCCCTTCCTCCTGCTGGCGCCCGCGGCCTTCCGCCTGGGGACCGCCCTCCTCCAGGGGCGCGAGGGCCTCTTCCCCTCCATCGCCCAGGGGCTGAGCGAGGCGCCCCTCCTGGCGTGGCTGGGCTACGAGCGGTACATCGTCTTCGGCGCGTACGTCCTCGCCCTGCCCGCGGCGGCCGTCCTGGCCGTCCTCGCCCGCCTCGCCGTCCCCGCCTGGCGCGACCGGGTCGCCCCGAGGATCGGCCAGGCCTCCTGGTACCAGAAGCTGGTGAAGGTCGGGATCCTGCGGTTCGCGGTCAACTTCTTCTTCGGGAAGGACAAGGAGCGGCAGGAAAAGAAACGCTTCGTCCTCCTGCGGCCCTTCCGCGCGTACATGGTCGCGGCCATCCCGGCCCTCTGCCTGGCGCTCGTCCTCGGGGCGGGGATCTACGCCCAGTTCGCCGTCAAGGGCCTGGCCGGGCCCGCCGTGAGCAAGGCGCTGGGCGTCCAGTGCACGTTCGGAGACGTCGCCTACTCGTTCTTCGGGCAGGAGTTCTCCTTCCGGTACTTCCAGCTCCCGGATCCTTCCGACACGAAGCAGGACATGATCCGCATCGGCTCCTTCGAGACGGACCTGGGCTTCACCGACCTCCTCTCCCGGCGCTTCCGCCTGGAGAAGCTCGTCCTCAAGGACGTGTCCTTCCACGTGGCCCGCAAGACGGACGGCTCGCTCAACGTGACGGACCTCCCCGCCGCCAGGCCGGACGAGCAGGCCCCCGCGGGCGAGCGCGCCGCTTGGGAGGAGTACGCGAAGTGGCTCTGCGAAAAGGGCAAGGATACGGACTGGACCGGGCTCTGGAACAAGTACCAGGCCTGCCGCCAGAAGAAGGAAGAGGCGAAGAAGGCCGCGGAGAAGGAAGGAAAGAAGGCCGCCCGGCTCCCCTACGATCCCCGCGCCCGGTGGGAGCCCGCGCGCCGCATCCCCCTCTTCCGGATCGACCGCATCGAGATCGAGAACCTCGCGCTGGCGCTCGTGGACCGGGCCGCGGGGAAGAGCCCGCTCCCCTCGCTCTCCAGCGTGAGCGCCCGGGGGACCCAGATCTCCACGATGCCCGGCTGGAACGGCGAGCCGCTCATCTGGTCAGCGTTTAACGGACATGTGGAAATTGTTGAGCTTCTGGTCAAAGCCGGCGCGAATATCCAAATACGCGAAGCACTGGCGGTGGTTTACGCCGTAG
>CAYNDR010000022.1:0-3518 GCA_964395295.1 uncultured Planctomycetales bacterium | reverse complement strand
GCCCGGCTGGAACGACGACCCGCCCGGCAGCGACGGCTCCGGGAAGTTCTCCGGCGCCGCGTCGGGGACGCTCGCGTTCAGCCTCCGCCACCTGCCGGGCAGGACGGAGGGCGACGTCAGGATCGAATCCGTCCCGCTCCCGGACCTGAAGCCCCTCTACGAGAAATCCCTGCCCGTGGAGGTCGAGAAGGGGCTCGTGACCGTGAGCGCGCAGGGCTCCGTGGCCGCGGGGAACGTCGACTCCGCCGTGTACCTCCGGATCGACCGGCTCCGGATCGCCCCCAAGCCCGGGGAGGCCGGCATCCTCGGCCTCGACGCGCAGACCTCCGCCTACGCCATCCAGGGGATCAACGCCTACGGCGAGAAACTGCCGGTGGTCGTGGGCGTGGCCGTGACCGGTCCCGCGAGCGACCCGAGCGTCCAGGGCAAGGTGCCCTTCCTTGAGATTGCCAGGAAAGGGCTCGAGATGCTGGGCCGTCAGGAGCTCCAGAAGTACATCGACCGGATCGGCGGCGAGGCCGACCAGCTCAGGCAGAAGGGCCTCGAGAAGGTCGTCCCGCTCCAGAAGGAATTCCAGGCGGTCCAGTCCGAGACGATCAAGGCCCTCAAGACCGGCGACCTCAGCGGCGTGCAGGAGGCGATCCAGAAGGGCAAGGTCGACGCGAAGTCGGTCCAGGACACCAAGGAGATCAAGGAGGACGCGAAGAAGAAGGTCGACGACGCCAAGGGCGTGATCGATCTCTTCAAGAAGAAAAAGAAGGAGTAACAGAACGCACCGTCCATTTTGTCGCCTCCTCACGAAGAAAGAGGAGGATTGAGGAGCGTTCAGTAGTCGTGAGGTCCATCGTCCCGGCGCTGCTGATCCTCCTCTGCCCGGCCGGCCGCCCCGCCGCGACCTTCCACTGCGATCCCGCCCGGGGGCGCCCGAGCGGCAACGGGCGCGCCGAACAGCCCTGGCGCACGATCGAGGAGGTCCGCGCCGCCCGCCTCGGCCAGATCCGCGGCCCCGACGGCAAGGCCTCCAATCCGACCGCCCCCGTCCGGCCCGGCGACACGATCCTGCTGAGGTCCGGCTACCACGGGGAGATCCGCATCGCGACGGGCTATAACGACGCCTTCATCACGATCGCCGCCGAGAAAGGCCACGCGCCGCAGGTCTCGCGCGTGGATATCGGCGAGGGGAGCCGGTGGCTCATCCGGGACCTCACGATCTCCCCCTCGCTGGCCCCCGCGCCGCCCGCCAGGCCGGCGCACGACATCGTCGTGCTGGGGGAGCGCGGCCGGGAGGACAGCTCCGAACTCGTGATCGAGGCCTGCTTCATCTACAGCGTCCTGGACGCCTCGGGGTGGAGCGCGAAGGACTGGGTGGACAAGCCCCACAGCGGGATCTGGCTGGGACGCAACGGCAAGGGCCACGCGGCCCGGAACAACTACATCCTCAACACCCGCTTCGGCATCAACCTGTGCGCCCCCGAGGTCCTCTGCGAGGGGAACGTCGTGGACGGATTCTCGGCCGACGGCATCCGCGCCACGCGCGACGGCCAGGTGGTCCAGTACAACGTCGTGAAGAACAACTACGTCAGCGACCGGGACGGGGACGACAACCACGACGACGGCATCCAGGCCTTCCTCTTCAACAAGGGGACGGGGACCCTGCGGGGCGTGACGGTCCGGGGCAACATCGTCGTCCACCGCGAGTCGCCCAACCTGCCCTTTCCCAATCCGCTCCAGGGGATCGGCCTCTTCGACGGGCCGCTGATCGATTTCGTGGTGGAGAAGAACGTCGTCCTCACGAACCACTGGCACGGGATCTCGCTCTACGACGCGCAGAACTGCCGGATCGAGGAGAACGCCTGCTACAGCCTGTGGACGAAGGAGGAGTGCCGCCCCTGGATCATGCTGGGGGACAAGAAGAGGCAGGCGAAGGGGAACACGGTGCGGAACAACATGGCGCACTCGTTCAGCTTCCAGTCCGACCGGGAGGCGAAGGCGGAGAACAACCAGAACGTGAAGGCGGAGGCGTTCTACCGGAGGATGGCGGAACTGCTGGCCCAGATCGAGGAGAAGTTCGGGAAGCCCCACCCGACGGCGAAGCGCCCGCGCCTCACCCTGACGACCAGGTGAGGGACGCCTACCGGTCCCGCCGCCTCCGGGCGGGTCTCCTCTCGTCCCCCTGGGCCCCCTGCGCCTGGGGCGCGAAGAGCCGCGCGGCCACGAAGACCGAGTCCGCGGGGGCCTTCTCCTGCGGGCCGGCGTCGATCCGGCCCTGGTTCTTCTTCAGCCAGTACGTGCGGGTCATCCCCGCCTTGAGGAACTCCGCGTTCTGGCGCCAGTAGTTGTCCCAGTCCAGACTGCGCCTGAGGTTCTGGCCCAGGATGGCCTGGAGCGCCTGTTCCGTCCCGCGGAGGAGCTGGACTTCGTTGAGCCACGAGTTCCGCCGGCCCCCCTCCATCTTCCGGAGGAGGTCCACCAGCGGATCGACCGAGGCCACGCACCCCAGCCGGCCGAGCACGTCGATGACCTCGGGGAGGAACAGGCGGACGTCGGGATCGCCGACCTTCTTGACGTACTCATGGAGCGCGGGGCAGGCCGACTGGTATCCGAGGGCGCCCAGGGCCTTGAGGATCTCCGGCATGACCTCGGCGCGGTTCTGGTTGGCCGCCATGGCCTTGAGGAGGGCCTCGACGCTGGCGGGGTGGTCCACCTCGGCGAGGGCCTTGGCCGCGGCGACGCGCACGGGATTGGGTTCCTTCGTGAAGACCTCGGCCACCGCCCGGATGACCTTCTCGTGCTCGATCTTGAGCGCTTCCTGCACGGCGGCGGCCCGCTTCTCGATCGCGGCGCCTTCGAAGTCCGCCTTCATCTTCTTGAGGGCGTCGTCGGCGTCTTTTTCGGTGAAGAGCCCGTCCTGGGAGCACAGCAGGGAGAGGATCAAGGCGGCGGTCATCATGCAAATCTAATACGCCGGAGGGGTGAAAAGTTGCGCAAGATCGGTTCAGCGTGTGAGGCCGAGGTTCATGCGGCGGCCGAGGACCCCTCGCCGGCCAGCACGCCGCCAGCCCGGCGGATGAACTCGTCGAGGAACGCCGTCATCTCGCGGGCCACCGCACCATCCGGATCGCGGCTCCAGATGCCGCCGCCGCTCCCCGGCAGTTCACGCATCTTCGAAGAAAGGGGGATGACGCCTGGAAACAGCCGGTCCCCCAGCGAGCGGGAAAGATCCTCGCGGACCTCCCGGGATAATGAGGTCCGGCCGTCGACGCGGTTGAGCACGTACCCTGCGATC
The DNA here is from genome assembly GCA_964395295.1 of uncultured Planctomycetales bacterium. Taxonomy (GTDB): domain Bacteria; phylum Planctomycetota; class MHYJ01; order MHYJ01; family JACPRB01; genus CAYNDR01. The sequence continues at coordinate 232 of CAYNDR010000022.1, read as the reverse complement.
TCCAGGCGGGAATTGAAACGGCTCCGCACCTTCCCCACCAGGTCGAGGAGCTGATTCGCCCCCAGATAGGACAGAACGTCCGCTTCCAGGGGCACGACCACCCGGTCCGCCGCGGCCAGCGCGCCTACGGTCAGAACCCCGAGGCTTGGGGGCGTGTCGAGGATCGCGTAGTCGTGCCGGCTCCCCATCCCCCCCAGTCCCTCCTGGAGCGTGAACCAGATGTCGGGATTCG
>CAYNDR010000021.1:27128-33135 GCA_964395295.1 uncultured Planctomycetales bacterium | reverse complement strand
CCCTCGATGCGCGAGCACGCGGGCGCCCGCGAGAAGGTCCGGGCATCCCTGCCCCGCTACGAGATGCTCGATGAGCTGGGCCGCGGCGGCATGGCCGCGGTCTACCGCGCCTGGGACCCCGAGCTGGGCCGCCAGGTCGCGCTGAAGGTCCTCCACGAGAGCTACGGCGCGTCCCCGGAGACGCGGGAGCGTTTCCTCCGCGAGGCCCAGATGGCCTCCCGCCTCGACCACCCCAACATCGTCCCCGTCTACGACGTGGGGGAATGGGCCGGCAAGGGCTTCCTGGCGATGCGCCTGGTGGAGGGGACCACCCTCGACCGTGCCCCCCTGGACCTGCGGGCGAAACTCGCGGCCCTGCGCGACGCGGCGCGGGCCCTCGAGTACGCCCACCGCCAGGGGATCGTCCACCGCGACGTGAAGCCCTCCAACCTGCTCGTGGACCGCGAGGGGCGCGTGTACGTCTCCGACTTCGGAGTGGCACGTCGGGTCGGCCTGCCGTCCAAGCTCACCCTGACGGGCATGGCCGTGGGGACGCCGCTCTACATGTCGCCCGAGCAGGCGCAGGGGATGGAGGTGGACGCGCGGTCGGACGTCTACTCCCTCGGGGCGGCGATGTACGAGGTCGTCTCGGGCCGGCCGCCGTTCTCCGGGGCGGACGCGCTCAAGCTGATGGCCGCGCGGCTCTCGGAGGAGCCGCCGCCGCCCTCCCGCCGCACCCCCGGCCTCTCGCGGGCGATCGACAAGATCGTCCGGAAGGCGATGGAGCGGGAGCCGGACCACCGGTACGCGACGGCGGCGGAGCTGGCGGACGACATCCAGCGCTACCTGAACGGCGAGCCGATCCTGGCCCGCCCGGCGCCGCTCCGCTTCCGCGTCCGCCGTTTTTTCGTCCGCCACGGCTGGCGGGTGATGGCCCTGGCTTCCCTGCTGACCCTGCTGGGCGTGGGCGTCGCGCTGGTGGCCTGGCAGGGGCGGCCCAAGCCTCCCCCTCCCATTCTCATGCCCAGGGCTTCCATCGAGAGGCTCGTCGAGAAATTCGAGAAGGCGTTGGCCGAGGGGAATCTCGGGGCCGCCGAGGCCATTCATGGAGACATCCGGGAGAGGGACCCCGACCCGGCCGCCAGGCTCCAGTTGAAGCTCCAACTCGAGAAGGACGTCCAGGATATCCGGAATATGCTGGCCGCGGAGAGGATCGCCGAGGCCGAGAAATTGCTTGAGTCCATCCGGGAGAGGGATCCCCGGCGGGCCGAGGGGCTCCTGCCGAAATTCCTCCTCGCGAAGGCCTGCCGGGATTTCAAGGCGGCGGTGGACGAGGGGAGGGTCGAGGCCGCCACGATCACCCTCGACCGGATTCGGGGATGGGACGCCGGGAACGGGCTGGACCTCCTGGATCAATTCTCCCGCGTGGCGGACGCCGAGGCGTTCGGGGCCAATCTGGCAAGGCTGTCCGGGCCCGACTACGAAGGCCAGCCCGGCCGCGCGCGGTTCAGGGAGCTTGTCTGGAGGCTGGGGCTGGAGCTCGCCGGGCGCGATCAGCATGCCGGAGCGGATCGCTGGCTGAGCCGGGCGGAGGATCTCGGCGAGACAGGGTGGGAACTCCACCGGGAGCGCGCCCTGGCGCGGTTCCGCCTGGGCAACGACGCCGGCGCCCTTGCGGACTTCCGCCGGTTCGAGGGCCTGCGGCCCGCGAGGGAACCCGTGCCCGGCGAATACGCCGTGCTCCTGGCCTCCCTGGGACGGCGGTCCCTTCGGCAAGGCGCCTTTGCGGACGCCCTGAAGCACCTGGATGAGGCCATCGAACTGAATGCCCGGAGGCCCGAGGCCTGGCACGACCGCGGGCTGGCCCGGTTCGGGCTGGGGCTCGAACCCCGCGAGGCCCTGGGGGACCTCAAGAAGGCCCTCGACCTCCAATCCGCCCTGAAGCCGGACCCGAAATACGGGACGATGGCCCTGTCCGTGGCGAAGGGGATCTGGGAGAAGAACTGGAAGGCCCCGGAGGCGAAGGCGCGGGAGGGCGCCTGGACTGAGGCTGTCCAGTGGCTCGCCCTGGCGCGGGGCGCCGATCCGTCGGGGGCGGTGCGCCTGGAGCTGGCGCGGATGTACCGCCGTCTGCGGCAATATCCCGCGGCGCTCAAGGATCTGGAGGGGGCCGGCGAGGGCGCCCCGGCGATCCTCGCGCGCGGCCAGGTCCGGTTCCTCCAGGGCGACTTCCGCGGGGCGCTGGAGGATTCCGGGAAGGCGGAGTCGCTGGACCCGCAGGACGGCGGGCGGGCCGCCCACTGGACGGGCGTCTGCCACCAGATGCTGGGGATGAAGAAGGAGTGCCTGGAGGCCCTGACGAGGGCGGTCGAGCGGGGGCGCCGCTCTCCGGACCTCAGTCTACGGCTGGCGATCCTCCTTGTCCCGGATGACCGGCCGGCGGCGGTCATGCACGCCACCCGGGCGATCGAGACCGCCGGGGAACTCGGGGAGGATTGTCATATCCTCCGGGACGGCGAAGGTCGTGGGATCGCCCACAAGGAGGTGGTCCGCCTCTTCCGGAGGGACGCGGCCTTCACGCGGGCCGCGGCCCGCTACGACGCCGGGGAGGACGCCGCCTGCATTGAGGACTGCGGCCGGTGCGTCGAAACCGATCCGGCGTTCGCCCCGGCGTTCCTGCTCCGGGCGATGGCCCGCTACCGGTCAAAGCAGTATGCGGCCGCCATCGAGGACTGTGATAAGGTGATGGCGCTCCTGAGAGACTCCGGGAATCCGGCACACCGGAAGCGGATCGAGAAGGCGAAGCAGATCAAGCAGTGGTGTGAGGACCGGCTGAAGGAGTAGTCCATCCCATGGACTTCAAGCCCTTCGTGGTCGTCGTGATCCTGGCGTCCAGGGCCTGGGCCCTCCAGGAGCCTCCCAAGGTTGAATCCCCGGGGCCGTCGCCCATACCACCGTTGCCCTCCGAGTGGGAACGCCCCATCGATCCCGGGGCGACCATCCCCTCCAAGGTCAAGCGCCCCCTGGCCCGCGCCCCGTCGACCGTCACCGTGATCACCGCCGACCAGATCCGCCGGTCGGGGGCCCGCTTCCTCACCGATGTCCTGCGCCTGGTCCCCGGCCTCGAGGTGCAGCGCCTTTCCTCCACGGAGTCCAACGTCGCCGCCCGGAGCTACAACGACGATTCCTCGTCCGCCCAGGGGATCCTGTGCCTCGTCGACGGCCGCCAGGTCTACAACGAGTTCCTCGGGAGCGTGGTGTGGGAGACCCTGCCCGTGAGCCTCGACGACATCGAGCGCATCGAGGTGATCCGCGGCCCGGGGTCGTTCCTCTACGGCCCCAACGCGATGCACGGGGTTGTCAACATCGTAACCCGGTCCGCGATGAAGCACAGGCCGAAGCCCGGGGAGGACAAGGCGAAGGGCCAGCCCGAGGCGGACGAAGGGGACGAGGTCTCCCTCTCGGGCGCCGGCGGGTCCTACCGGTCGAGCCTCCTGCGCGCGTCGGTCTTCCGGCGCGAGAAGAACGCCGCCTTCAAGGCGGTGGTTGCCCGGGACGACATCGACGAGTTCGAGCCGGGCCGCGCGAACGCCAAGGACAAGGCCTTCATCGACCTCCGGTACGAGCGCCTCCTCGACGGCCCGGACCATCGGCTGGAGGTGGCGGGGGGCGTCGCCGCGCAGAAGTTCAACGTCCTCATCCCTCAGCTCTCGGTCGTCCCCACGGTGCTTTTCTCGAACGAGGCGCGGGAGGGATTCCTGCGGGCGGATTACGCCAGCGGGGATTTCCGGGGCCGGGCGTCGTGGACCCGTTTCCTGGGGACCTCCGTGCCGGACGGGTACTACGCCCCGTTCGACGTGGTCCTGGACACGGCGGACATCGACCTCCAGCACTCGTTCGAACTCCAGGGCCAGACGCTCACCGCCGGGGCGGGATACCGGCTGGCCGCGTTCGAGACGGAGGACGAGGACGTGGCGGAGGGGAGGCACAAGACGGGGCTGGCGTGGGCCTTCCTCCAGGACGAGGTCGAGGCCTTCCCGCATTTCTGGCTCACCGGCGGGGTGCGCCTGGACGTCCACTCGGTGACGGGCAGCGCCGTGTCGCCGCGGCTGGCCGCCCTCTGGGAGTTCGAGGAGGGGCAGTCCGTCCGGCTTTCCGCGGGGTACGGGTTCCGCAATCCCAGCCTGCGCGAGATCTGGTTCGCCATGCCGGTGAGCGTGGGCGCGGTCGTGGTGGGGAACGAGGACCTCGAACCCGAGCAGATGAGGTCCCTCGAGGCCGGCTATCGGGGCTTCCTGCCCGGCGGCGTGCGCGTCGATGCGGGCGTCTACTTCAACCTGATCGACCGGCTGGTCGAGTACCGCCAGGTGGCCCCGCTGGCCCTGGGGCCGAAGAACGTCAACAAGGAGGAGGCCTATGGGGCCGAGATCGAGGTCGATCTCGCCCTGGCCGACGAGGTCTCGGTGTTCGCCAACTTCTCGTGGGGCATCCGGCAGGACCGCGACACGAACGATCGCATCCCCTACGCCCCGCGCGCCAAGGCCAACGCCGGCCTGCGGCTGACCCTGCCGGACATCGGCCTCTCCTCCATGCTCTGGGCGACCTTCTTCGACGAGGTCGAGTTCTTCGATCCCGCCAGCGGGACCTCCACCGGGGAGGCGGACGACTACACGCTCCTCTCCGGACGCGTCCAGCTGGACATCCCGCAGTGGAACGTCCGCCTCTTCGCGCAGGCGTTCAACGCGACGGACCACGACCACTACGAGCACCCCCAGGGGCGGAAGTACGGGTTCCTGGGGCTCGCGGGGATCGAAGTGGTCTGGTAGCCCGCCCGCCGATTTTCTCCAAACGCCTCCCGGCCGTTCCCGAACGGGGATCAGATCGACGGGAAGGACGGAAAGGAGAATGTTGATGAGAAAGAGTCGCCTTGGCACGGCCCTGCTCGCGGTGTTCGTGATCGCGCTGGCCCCCCTCTCCCTGGCGGCCCAGACGGACGTGACCATCGTCCTCGTCGGGGACACCCACTCCCACCTGGATCCAACCGGTCCCCGCGACGCCCAGCTCAAGGCCCGCATCGGCGGATTCGCCCGACTGGCCACCTTCATCGGCATGACCCGCGCCGCCGAATCCAACGTGCTCGTCCTCCACTCGGGCGACCTGTTCCAGGGGACGATCATGTTCAACGCGTATTTCGGCGTGCCGGAGTTCCAGCTCATGAAGCAGGTCGGATTCGACGCCATGGCGGTCGGCAACCACGAGTTCGACCTCGGCCCCGCCGTCCTGGCCTACGCGCTCGGCACCGCCTACGGGACCGGGACCCTGCCGCTCCTCTCGGCCAACCTCGACATGACCGCGATGCCCGAGCTGGGCACGTGGATCGTGCCCTCGATCATCAAGGACGCGGGCGGCGTGAAGATCGGGATCTTCGGCATGACCGTCCCCGGCGTCCCGACGAGCCAGCCCTCCCCGGTCGTGATCCTGGGGGAGGACGATCCCCAGGTCATCCTCCAGATCGCGGGCCAGCAGGCGGCGGCCCTCCGCGCCGCGGGCGCGAGCGTCGTCCTGATGCTGTCCCACCTCGGCATGGCCTACGACGAGGCCGTCGCCGCCAACGTGCCGGGCATCGACGCCATCCTCGGCGGCCACGATCACCGGCTCTTCGAAGCCCCCGTCGTGGTGCCGAACGCCGGCGGGCAGACCGCCATCGTCCAGCCCGGCATCCACGGGCGGCAGGCCGTCCGGATGAAGCTGACCTGCGGCACCGGCGCCCCGGCGGTTTCCGGGTACGAAGTGGTCCCCCTCGACGAGACGGTGCCCGAGGAGCCGACCGTGAAGGCCGCGGTGGATTCCCTCATCGCCGGCATCGAGGCGGCGTACGGGGACCTGTACACCACGCCGGTGGCCGTCGCCGCGGAGGACATGACGACGACCTGGAATCCGGCAAGGTCGGCGCGCGACACCGCGATGGCGAACCTCATCACCGACGCCCTCCGCGCGCGGACGGGCACGACGATCGCGCTGACCGTCA
>CAYNDR010000021.1:7999-27118 GCA_964395295.1 uncultured Planctomycetales bacterium | reverse complement strand
CCCTGGAGATCACCGGGGAGGAGCTCCTCAAGGCGCTGGAGACGACCCTGGGGTACCTGGAGATCAACACCGACTACCTCCTCCAGGTGTCCGGCATGGAGTTCAGGTACGATCCCCGTCTCCCGGCCGGCCAGCGGGTACTCGTGAATACGGTGAAGGTCGGCGGCAGGCGCCTCGTGCGGACACAGGTCTACACGGCGACCGTGAACGAAGGGGTCGCGGCGCTCATCCCGATGATGGGGGTCCAGGTCTCGAACCTCCAGATGAGCGAGGACGTGGAGTACCTGGCCCTCAGGGATTACGTGGCCGCGAAGGGCGTCCTTTCCGGCGAGTCGGAAGGGCGCATCCGCGACATGAGCGTTGTGGAGAATGACGGCGACGGAGGCGCGTGCAGCGCGTCGGTGGCCGGCGGAATGGCGCCGGGCTGGGAGGCAGCGGCGTCCGCGGCCGTCCTCCTGGGATTGGCCCTCGCCGTGCGCCGGTAGTCCGCGGCCGGGGGGCCCGTCCTCAGGCGGGCCCCCCGAGGCCCCTTCCGAACGAAGCTCCGTGCTTGGCGGAGATGCGGCGCTCAGGACGCCGGCGCCAAGGCCGCCGCCAGGGGGACCGCCAGGATGCGCCTGTCCATCGGACGGCACTCCGCGCCGCCGTAGAGCACGATGCCCACGCGGGATCGGCCCGGGTATTCGTCCAGGAACGACTCCAGGTGCCGCACGTCCCCGGGGCCGACGCGGGAGGCCGCCTTCACCTCGATCGGGAGCAGGCGGTTCCCGGACTCCAGGACGAAGTCGACCTCTTCGCCGGAGACCGTCCGCCACGTGCACACCCCGGCGCGCGGCTCCGCCTGGTCCGCCCAGCAGCGAAGATGGTGCCACACCAGGTTCTCCAGGAGTCCCCCCGCGCACTCATGCTTCAGGAGGTCGGCCTCGCTCCCGAGGCCGACCAGGCGCGCGGCCAGCGCCGTATCCTCCCAGTAAAGACGCGGCGTTTTCATCAGCCGTTTCGTGCGGCTGACGGAGTAGGGCGTGACGCGCGACAGCAGGAACGACACCTCCAGGAGGTTGAGGTAGCGGTGCGCCGTAGGGTGGCTCAGGCCCGCGTCACGCGCCATCTCGGCCTGGTTGGCCATCCGCCCCGTGCGCAGCGCGGCGATCCGCATGAGCCGCCGGAAGTCGACCAGCGCCTCAATCTGCGCCGTCTGCCGCAGGTCCCGTTCCACGTACGTGCTGATGTAGCCGTCGAGCCACTCCCGGCGGGCGGTCGCGTCGGATTCCAGGGCGGCCACGGGGAATCCGCCTTCCAGGACGGAGCGAGGCCACGACCACCCGGGGGACGCCGAGGAGGGAAGGGCGTCCCGCGCCGCCAGGGCGTCGGACGCCTTCAATACCTGGTCCCAAGGTCCGGGCCGGGGTTTCCCGCGCTTCTCCGATTCCGTCATCGGCCGGAGGTTTACATACACCGCACGGCCCGCCAGGGATTCCGAGACACGAGCCATGAGGAGGAGGTTCGCGGATCCCGTAAGGAGGAACCGCCCGGCGGTGCGCCCGCGGTCGACGATCCGCTTGATCTCGGACAGCAGGTCCGGGCGCCGCTGGACCTCGTCGAGGGTGAGGCGGGCCGACTCCGTCAGGAAGACGAAAGGGTCCCGGACGGCGGCCTCGAGATCGGCAGGGTCGTCCAGGGTGCGGAAGGTCCGATCTTCCGCCCCGCGGAGGTGCCGGACGAGGGTCGTCTTCCCCGTCTGGCGCGCCCCGGTCGCCACGACCACGGGAAACTTGCGCAGGAGGCGTTCGAGGCGAGGCTCGGCCTGCCGGGGCAGGTACGGATGTCTCACGACGAGAAATATATCATTTCACGGCATGAAATACAATGTTTTGCCGGCCGGGCCTTCCCCGGGAACGCCGGGAAGGCCGTGCCCCGGGCCGGAGCGATCCCTTTCCCGCCGGGGGGAGCCACCGGGCGGGGAAACGGCACCGGACGCCGCGGGACCGCGGGGCGCATCGCGTTCCCGGATCCATCGAGCTCCTGCCGCCCCCTCCCATGGCCCCCGCGCCGATCAGCCGGAGGCCCGCCCCGAGTCGCCCCGCCGGGCGTTGCGCTTGTCTTTCCGGCGCCGCAGGAGCCGAAGGAGCCCCAGCGGGAGCAGGAACTCAAGCCCCAGCCCGCCGCAACGGTGCCCGCCGCCGCCGTCGCCCGCCGGGACCGCGCCGCCCGCCGGGATGCCCTCCTGCACCTCCCACAGCGTCCGGCCGTCCGGCGCGAGGACGCCTTCGTCCGGCACGCCGTCCCCGTCCGTGTCCACGGCCCCGGGGTCCACGCCCTGGCCCGGCTCGAACGCGTTCCAGAGCCCGTCGCCGTCCCCGTCCGCCGCCTCCGCCGTCCCGTCCCCGTCCAGGTCCGCCTCGTGCTTCCAGGCGTCCGGCGGGATCGGGCCCTCCACGAACACCCGGGCGGCCGGCACCGCGGGCTGGATCACGACGAAGTAGTTGGCCCGCGCCCCCGTGTCGCCCCCCGCGTGGTTGCCCCCGAGCGTGAGCGTCCCCGCCGGGACCGTCTTCGCGTACACCCGGAGCGGCGAGGCCGCCCCGTCCGTGGACGAGATCGACTCCGACGTCAGCGTCCACGTCCCGTCGTTGAGCCACGAGGGCAGAGTCCCCCGCTTGTCGTAGCACACGTAGACCACCGACGACTGCCCGAGCGCGAGCGTCAGGTGGTCGGCCGCCGCGACGTACTTGTCGTCCATCGCCGTCCTCACGAGGACCCCGCCGTCGAGCCCGGCGCTGATCGCCGTGATCCTGTAGCTCCGGTCGATGCAGGGCAGGGCGTTGAGCTCCGCCGTGCCCAGCGAATAGGGCCTGTTCGTGGAAACCCCCATGATCGTGACCAGGGCGTTGGCCGGCGGCGAGCCCGCCGTCACCGCCACGCCGTCGATCTGCGCGGTGCAGAGGGCGGCGTTGTCGTGGCTCGTCACCGCCAGCCCCACGTAGATCGTCGCGTTCATCGCGATCGTCTCCGTCCCGATCCACGTCCACGACGAGCCGTCCGCGGACCGGTAGGCGCTGAAGGAATTCCCCTGCCGGACCAGCCGGACCCAGGTGGGGGCCGCGGCGGCCCCGCCCGAGGTGTGCGCGCTCGACCCGCCCGTCGTGGCGCGCCTCTGGAAGGCCAGCCCGTTCCCCGGCGTCAGGACCGCCATCGCGTGCCGGGAGTTCGCGTCGAGCGTCTCGCGCATCATCACCCCGGCCTTCGCCCAGGCGTTTGTGTTCTCCACGCTCGCCACCCTGGCGCGGATCTCGCCGTCGCCGGTGAGGGCCCGGTAGACGAAGCGGAACGCGTCGGCGGCGCCCCAGAGATCCGCCCCGGAGCCGTCCACCGTGAAGCTCGCCCCCGTCCAGGAGGCGCTCCCCGCAACGCCCGCCGCCCCGATGTCCCGGTCCGCCCACGGGTAGAGCTGACTCTGCGGGACGGCCTCCTTGGCCTGCGTGGGGCTCGACCAGGAGAGCCGGGCCGCCGCGCCGCCGCCGTTCTCGTAGTACTCCATCCGGATCTCGTACCGCGTACCGGCCGCGAGCGCGGCCGTCCCGCTCCATTCCGTGGGCCCCTGGTTCACCCACTTGTCCACGAGGAGCTGTCCGTTGACCCACAGGCGGACGCCGTCGTCGGTCGTGGTGTAGAACGTGTACGTCTCCGAGTACCGCGGCTGGACCGAGCCGAACCAGCGCGCCGAGAAGGTGTCCGCGCCGATCAGGGCGTCCGGCGAGCCGGCCGCCCAGTCGAAGTTGACCACCGCGTCGATCCGCGCGACGGCGCGGTTCGTGAGATCGGCGTTGTCGAAGTACTCCGCCGCGAGGCCCGTCCCGTTCCCGGACGGCGGGGCCGAGTCGTTGTCCGCGATCGTCACCGTGGCGCTCGATGGCGTCCCGACCGTGTAGGCGGCGTTCGTCGAGAGGGTGAGGATCACCATCTCGTTCCCTTCCACGGCCGTGTCGTCCAGGGGCGTGACCGTCACCGTCGCGAAGGCGGATCCGGCGCCGATCGTCACCGAGGTTCCGATCGAGCTGTAGTCCGTCCCGTTGACGGCCGATCCGCCGATCGTGAAGTTCACCGTGAGCGCGGCGGAGGTGCTCCCGGTCCGGCTGACCGTGAAGGCGCCGGTGTCCGTGCCGGGCTCCGAGGCGTTCGCGTCCGAGGCCGTGACGGTCGCCGTGGGGAGGACGACCGGCGGCACGCGGTAGAGCGCCCCGTCGGGGATGATCTGCTTGGCGAGGCTCGGCCCCTCGTAGCGGACCTCGAGGCCTTCCCCGCCGGCGTTCTCGAACATCGTCACGGTCAGGGCGTGCCGCCCCGCCTTGAGCCCGATTCGCCCCGACGCCTCCACCATCCCGTGGAGGCCGTCGTTGTCCACCGCGAGCGTCGAGCCGATCCAGAGCCGGCTCCCGTCGTCGGAGGTGGTGTAGAAGGTGTAGACGCCGTCGCTCGCCGCGTTGACGTACCCGGTGAACCGGAAGCCGAAGTTGTCGTTCTGGGTGCGCGGCGTGAGGTCGAAGTTGGCGACCGTGCCCGTCTTGACGGGCGTGAGGGCCCCGAAGTCGGGGAGGCTGTTCCACGTCCCGTGGTAGTAGGCGTAATCGAGGCCGTTCACCGCCCCGGCGGGATTCTCGGGATTGCGCAGAACGAAGACGGCGACCGGCGCCGAGGGGGCGGTCTGCCCGGTGGAGCTCGTGGCCCTGGCCGTGAGGGCATAGCTCCCCGTCCCCACCCCGCTCCACGAGTACGTCCACCCGCCCGCACTGCTCGTGTCGGTGCCGATGAGGTTCCCGTTCTGGTAGAAATCGACCTTCGTGATCGTGCCGCCGGTGTCGGAGGCGTTCGCGGTGATGTTGATGGTCGCCGGCGGCGAGTAGGTCGCGTTCGCGGCGGGGCTGGTGATGGAGACGCTGACCGTGCCGCCGCCCTGGAGCTTCACCAGCTCGATCCCGTTGCCGGTCCCGAGGTTCCGGCTGTACTGCCGGTCGCTCGCGTGGTTCCAGTGCTCGTGGACGCCTAGGCTCGCGAGCCGCACGCCGTCCCCGTGGGGCGCGTAGAACGTGCCCGAGGGCGGGCTGTTGGCCTGCGCCGCCTCGTGGAGGTAGTTGTCGCAGTTGGGCATCCAGCCGTTGTTGGGGCTCAGGTTGCTGAACTCGGTGATCAGCAGGTCCACGCCCACCGAGTCGATGGCCACCGGGTCCTGGGAAAGCAGGAAGCTGGAGGACCATTCGTTGTTGAAGAGGACCGGCCAGCGGCCGGGGTTGTTGCCTACGTCCTGGGCGCCGTAGAGGGCGTCGATCATGAAGAGGACGGCCTTCCCGCCGAGGTCCTTGTGGCCGATAAGGTCCACGAACGGGCTGTAGGCGCCCATCCCGCTGGAGCTCGAACGGATGAAGGTGTGCTCGCGGCCGTTGATGCTCCCGTAGTGGTTCTTGGCGGTGAGGGTGACGCCGGCGGTGTTGTGCCCCTTGAGGAGCGCCATGTTGATCAGGTAGGTCGCCTGCGTGACGCACGTGGGGACGTTCCGCCCGCAGCCGTTGGAGACGGAGTAGGTGATGGCGTTCGTGGTCCACGCGATGTCGGCGCGGCCGTTGGTCCCCGTCCCGGCGCAGTCCGCCCAGACGACGTTCGGGAACTCCCCGTGCCCCTTGTTGTAGATGCGGTCGGGGATGACGCGGCTGGGAGGCGTCTCCGGGGCCTCGTAGACGGTGATCATGTTCTGGGGGATGCCGGCCTGGTTGACGAGCTGGCGCAGGATGCCGAGGACCGTGTGGGGCGAGGCGTCCGCCTGGTTGTCCGTGTCGGTGTAGTTGGACGTGTTGTTGCAGTTGATCTTGATGGCGATCCTCTCGCCGGACTGGTATCCGACGTTCCCGCGCCCGTGGGTGTTGTTGTAGTGCCTGAGGAGGGCGTCCCAGGCGGCGGCGTCGGTGGCGGCGCCGGACAGGGATCGCAGGGAGCTCGAGAGCATGGAATCGACGGCGGACTGGTTCGTGCCGGTGGTGTCGTCCCACCAGTGCCCCGTGGAGCCGTTCCAGGGCGTGGCCGCCGCGTCGCGGGCCCACACCACCCGGCCGGGGAAGATCCCCTTGGCGGCGCCCACCGGGGTGTTGGGCGGGTCGGTCGGCGTCCAGGCCGAGGCGAGCGGGTGGGGCAGGCCGAGGAGCGACCAGAGCGAGAGGATTCCCAGCGAGGCGAGGCCCACCAGGATGGCCGCGCGCCGCCGGGGGCGCACGAGGGCCCCGATCCAGCGGGAGAGCGCCAGGATGCCGAGGGTCCCCATCAGCCAGAGGAGGAAGCCCGTCCCGAGGGCCAGGGACGCCTGCTGGCAGGGGTAGGAGGCGCGGCTGGGCTTGGCGCTCACGCGGATGAGGAACCAGATCAGCGCCAGGAACCCGATGATCGGGAAGAGGGCGCAAACCCACCACGACCTGAAGTTGTACCCGACGATGCGGCCGCTCTTCGGACAGCGGCGGAACAGCCCCCTGGAGTGCGACGTGCTCATAGATCCCTCCCAAACTTCCTTCCGCTCCGTTCCGTCCCGGCCCAGTGGTGAGTCAGCGCGTCGAACCACTACCGCTCCGGCGGGTAATACTGGACCGTCAGCCGCGGCCGCTGGGACGCCGTCTTGGCCTCGCGGGACGCCGCGTGGGCGCCGCCGCGGGATTTCTCGTCGACTACGGCCAGCCCGAAGTTCGCGGGGGGCCGGTTGATCCAGGACTGCACAAGGGCCGCGCCCCGGGCGTTCAGGGGAATGGCGCAGGGGCCGGCGGCTCCTGGGGAGCCCGCGCCCAGGATGGCGTTCCCGCGGTCCAGGGCGCCCCGGGCCCCCAGGAGCTGCCACTTCCGGCCCGAGGCGGGGGCCGCCCACGTCGCCTCCGCCTCCACCCACGGCCGCCGCATCTCGCAGATCCACCAGCACGGCTCCGCCGGGGCGTCGTCCAGGGGCTTCGTGACGTGGAGCGTCACGGCGGCGGAGACGACCTGCGTGCCGGGCGGGAGCGCCGTCACGTCCCAGTAGAGGAGGGTCGGGGCGCTCTGGCCGCCGAGGCGGCTGCTGTAGACCTTGAGCTCGCCCGCCTCCCCGAGCGCGTTCCGGGGATCCGGCTCGCACAGGTTCAGGTCCCGCGTCCCCGCGTAGGACGGATTGGGCTCCGCGCCGTCCTGGAAGGAGATCGACGGGGGCGGGAGGGGGCGGACCGCGAGCGGCGCGGCCGCGGCCGCGGTGGACTCCTGGTTGCGGCCCACGTCGGTCTCGTTGCCGTCGGAGAGGCGGACGAATCGGACCCTGCCCTGCCGCACCTCGATCCGCGTGGCCTCCGGGGAGACGGTGAGGGTGAACCGCGTGCCGAGGACGCGCGCCTCGGCGTGCGGGGTGGCGAAGACGAGCGGCTTCCCCGCAGTCGATCGGCCCGTTTCCACGGCGAGCGTCCCGGCGGCGAGGACCACGCGGCGGCCGCCCTCGTCGATGGACTGGAGGGTCGTGTCCGCGGCCAGCTCCAGGCGGGTCCCGTCCGCGCCGCGGAGGACGGCGAGGCCGCCCGCCGCGGTCCGGAGGCCCTGGCCGGCGAGGAGGGCCCGGCCCGCCGCGGCGGCCGCGGCGCCGGGGAGCGGCACCGCGCCCTCCGCGCGCTCCAGCCGCGCCACGGCGGGGACCGTGGCCGGCGGCGGGGGCGGGGCGGGCCTGTCGGGAGCGGGCTCCTCGGGCGTGGGAGGCGGCGGGGGCTCGGGGCGGGGCGCCGGGACGATCTCCGGAGGCGCGGGCGGGGCGGGGGCCCGCTCGACCTTCGGCTCCGGCGCCGGTTCCGTCTTCGGGGCGGGGATTTCGGGCGGGGGCTTCGGCTCGGCCGGGATTTCCGCCGCAGGCTCGAAGGCCACCGGCGGCGGGACGGAAGGGCGGTTCGTCGCGATCACGGCCGCGAGGGCGACGAGGGCCGCGGCGGCCGCGGCGAAGATCCAGGCCGTGTTCGATTTCCGGGCCGCGAGGGCGCGGATGCGATGCTTCGACGGGCGGCGGCGGGCCGGCAGGGATTCCCGGGCGAGGTCCCGTCCCCGGGCCTCCTCCAGGAGGTCGCCGATCATGACGTGCCGATGGATGCCCTCCCAGAAGGCGCGCCGGGCGTCGGCGGAGTCCTTGAGGAGCGTTTCAAGTTCGGCCCGTTCTTCCGGCGTGAGGGCGCCGTCGACGTGGGCGTCCACCAGTTCGTCCAGCCGGTCCGGGTTCACGTCATGCCTCCGAGGCGGCGACGGCGCGCCGCATGCATTCGCGAAGGAACTTGCGGGCCCGGGCGAGGGCCACGTAGAGGGCGCCTGCGGTCCAGGAGAGGCGGCGGGCGATCTCGGCGGGGGCGAGCCCCTCGGAGTACCGGAGCGCGAGGATCTCCCGCGCGCGGGGGGCGACGCGCTCGAGGCATCGGGCGAGGGCGCCGCGGTGCCGCTCCCAGGAGGCGTCCGCCTGGGGGGCCGCTTCCGCGACCAGGTCCAGCACCTGGGGGTCGAGGGGGGAGGTCCCCGCCTTCCCTTCCCGGTGGGCCTCGAGGGCCTTGAACCGCGCGATGGCGCGGGCCCAGGCGAGGAAGTCGGAGCCGGGGGCGAATTCGGCGGCCTTGCGCGCGGCGGTGAGGAAGGTCTCCTGGAAGACGTCGTCGGCGCGATGGAAGTCTGGGATGAAGCCGAGGATGAAGCCGCGGAGGAGCCCGGCGTGCTGGAGGAAGAGGCGCTGGACGTGCTCGACCCGCTCCGCGTCGTTCATGTGGGGTGTTTTTGCCCTTTCAATACTATGACGGGATCCCGCCGGTCCTTAGCTGGAAATCCCGTCATCAGGATGGAGCGGAAGCCCCGGCGGCGGCCGCCCTGGCGATCGCCTCGTCTGAGATCGGCGTCTTTCCCTTCTCGATCCCCAGGTCCGTGGCCCGGACGAAGGCATACGTGCCGATTCCCAGCCGGTCGAGCGTCTTCTTGGCGCAATCGACCGGGCAGCCGTCGATCAGGAGGATCCGATCCGCCGACCGCGTTGTCTCGACGATGTTCTTCACATCGCCCCCCAGGCCGGCCAGGCAGTGCATCTTCCCTTCCCCTTCCCGGGTGAGCTTCCGGGCCGCCTCGTCCGCCATCTTTCCCACGTTGGAGGCCCCGGGACAGGCGAAGATGAGCGTCAGCGGCCCGCCCCCGCACGCACAGCTTCCCTCGGCCATTTCAGCACCTCCTCACTTTCCGCCCTGGAGCAGGGCCTTGATCTCCTCCAGCTTCGGGACCCGCCCCGAGACCTTCACCACCCCGTCGACGGCCACCGCGGGCGTCCGCATCACGCCGTAGCCGGCGATCACGTCGATGTCCATGATCTTTTCCAGCTTTGCCTGGAGGTTGAGCTCCTTCACCGCCTGCTCCACGAGCGAGAAGAGCTTCTTGCAGTTCGCGCAACCGGGCCCGAGCACTACGATGACCATGGCGATCCTCCTTAAGTACGTTCCCAAGCCCTGGCCGACAGGAGTTCCCTCACGCGTTCGCGGATGGCGCCGCGGATTTCTCGCACCTTGTCGGGGGATTTCCCCTTGGGGTCTTCCAGCGGCCAGTCCTCGCGGGACAGGCCCGGCACGAGGGGGCAAGCCTCCCCGCAGCCCATCGTCACAAGGAGTTGCACACCCCGGGCCATCTCCTGGGTCAGCTTCCGCGGTTTCGCCCCCGAGAGATCGATCCCCGCCTCCTTCATGGCCTCCACAACCTCCGGGTGGACGCGGTCCCCCGGCTCCGTCCCCGCCGAGACCGCCCGGGCCTTCCCGGGATCGGCCAGGGCGTTGAAGAACGCGGCCGCCATCTGCGAGCGGCCCGCGTTGTGGACGCAGGCGAACAGGACGACGGCCGCAGCGGGCGTCTTTCCAGAATCAATAAAGTCATGAATCGGATGCGGCGAGGACATGAGCCCGACCTCCTCTTTCCAAACCCACATTCTCGGCCTGGAGCGTCCCTGCCAGGGCCGCCCCGCGCTCCACGGGCATCCGGACGAGGCGCTCGATGTCGGGCGGCGTCTTCTCACGCGGCCGCTTCAAGATCACGGCCACCGCCACGGGGGAATAGTCGTTGCCGCGGAGACAGCATCCCTCCTCGAGGGGATACCCCTCGGCGGCTTCCCGTTTGACTATATTGGCCATCCCTCGCTCTTTACGCCGTGTCCACCGGCCGCCGGGGCGAACCAGTGCCGCGTCCGGTTGCAGACCGCGCAGACGGAGAGCATCACCGGGACCTCGACCAGCACCCCGACCACGGTCGCCAGCGCCGCCCCCGATCCCGGCCCGAAGAGCGCGATCGCCGTGGCCACCGCCAGCTCGAAGAAGTTGCTCGCCCCGATCAGCGCCCCCGGCGCCGCCACGTTGTGGGGGACCTTGAGGAGCTTCATCAGCCCGTAGGAAAGCGACGAGTTGAAATACACCTGCACCAGGATCGGGATCGCGATCAGCACGACGTGCCAGGACTTGCCCGTGATGTTGTCCGCCTGGAAGGCGAAGATGAAGACCAGGGTCGCCAGGAGCGCCGCGATCGTCACCGGGGCGAACTTCGGGAGGACCGTCCTTTCGAACCAATCCTTTCCGCCCCTGTGGATGAGGACGACCCGCAGGACCGTCCCGATCGCCAGGGGGATCACGATAAAGATGACGACCGAATAGACCAGGACCTTGAAGGGGACGGTCAGCGACGAGGCCCCGCTCACCAGGAACCGGACGATCGGCGCGAAGAGCACCAGCATGATGAGGTCGTTCACCGCCACCTGCACCAGCGTGTAGGCCGGGTCGCCGTCCGTGAGGTAGCTCCAGACGAAGACCATCGCCGTGCAGGGCGCCGCCGCCAGGATGATCGCCCCCGCGATGTACTGGTCCGCGTCCGCCGGGCCGATCCAGGCCGAGAAAACGTGCCGGAAGAAAACCCAGGCGATGAGGGCCATGGAGAACGGCTTCACCACCCAGTTGATGAAGAGCGTCACCATCAGGCCCTTCGGCTTCCGGCCCACGCCCCGGATGGCCATGAAGTCCACCCGCATCATCATGGGGGTGATCATGAGCCAGAGGAGGACGGCGACGGGGATATTGACCTGGCTCTCCCGTCCGAACTCCATCCCCCGCAGGGCCTCGATGGCGCCGGGGAGGCCCTTGCCGAAGGCTATGCCCACCCCCATGCAGAGCGCCACCCAGAGCGTCAGATAGCGCTCGAAGGCGTTCAACCGCTTCGCGGAGGCCTGGCCCATGGCGCATCCCTACCCGAAGAACATCCCGAAGACCCACCCCACGATGGTCGACATGACGACCGTGAGCAGGCAGAAGGCCGCCGTCTTCCGGAATCCGATCACCTTGTAGATCACGACCACGCTCGGGAGCGACAGCGCCGGCCCCGCCAGCAGGAGCGCCAGCGCCGGCCCCTTCCCCATCCCCAGCCTCATCAGCATCTCCACGATGGGGATCTCCGTCAGCGTCGCGAAGTACCAGATCGCGCCGACGAACGAGGCGATGAAGTTCGAGAGGAGGCTGTTTCCGCCCACGAATCCCGCGACGGCCTTCTCCGGGATCAGGCCGCCGATGAATCCGGTCAGGAAGACGCCCCCGAAGAGGAGCGGGACGATCATCAGGCCGAAGTCCTTGGTCGCCACGAGCCAGTCCTTGATCTCCTCCCGGCGGAACCACCGCCAGAGCATGAGGAGGACCAGCAGCCCCATCGCCCCGGCAAGGTACCACTTGATCCCGTGGACTGTCATCGTAAAGCCGGGGATGGGCTTCACCTCCGCCACGTCCGACACGTTCAGCCTCCTGGCCTCCGTGGAGAGCCGCCCCTCCGACTCGAATTCCTGGATGTCCAGGGTGTTCCGGGTGGAACAGCGGATGTTGGCCGTCATCCGGCGCCCGTCCTTCATCGTGATCGTCACGTCGTTCGTGTTGTACCAGTCGCTGAAGACGAGGAAGAGGATCATGGCCAGGAAATAAAGCGCGGTCTGCCACAGCCGCCGCGGGCTCTTTGGAGGCTCCGGCATCTGCATGGCGGCCCTGCTCCGTTCAGCCTCCCCCCGCCGGAAGAGGAGCGCCATGGCGAGGCCGATGACGAAGGCGAAGGCGATGGACCCCGCGGCCCGCGCCACGCCCAGATCCGTCCCCAGGACCCTCGCGGAAAGGAAGACCGCCATCACGTTGATGGCCGGACCGGAGTAGAGGAAGGCGCTCGCGGGCCCGAGGCCGGCTCCCACTTTGTAGATGCCTGCGAACATGGGCAGGACGCTGCAGGAGCAGACCGCCAGAATCACGCCTGAGACGGAGGCGACCGTGTAGGCCAGCGGCCGGTTGGCGTTGGGGCCCAGGTACCGCATCACGGAGGCCTGCGACAGGAACGTCGAGATCCCGCCCGCGATGAACATGGCCGGAACCACGCAGGCCAGGGTGTGGTGGATGGCGTACCACTGGAGGAGCCGGAACGCCTCGTAGATGGAGCCGGCGACCTTCGGATTCCCCAGAGGCAGGAAATAGGCCGCCAGGAAGATCCCCAGGAGCCACGCGGACTTCTTCCCGTCACTCATAGCTGATCCGCTATAAATAAATCAAAAGAAAAGGACGCTATCCGCCCTTGCATCGCCCGCCCTTCAGCGCCTTCATCACGCACGGCAGGGCGTCCAGGAGGCACGGCAGGGCCAACTCATAGATCATCTTCGTCCCCTCGCGATGCCTTCGCAGGATCCCCGAGGCCACCAGGACCCCAAGATGCCGGGATATGGTGGCCTGCCGTCCGGGGACCATCTCGACCATCTCGCAGACGCATCGCGGCCGTTGCGCCAGCCGCTCCACAAGGCAGAGCCGGGCCGGATGCCCCAGGGCCTTGAAGATGCGGGCCTTCGCCTTCTCCAGCGACCACTCCGGTCCGGTCTTCATACCATAGCCATTATGCTATGATACAAGCCCGATGTCAAGAGAGCGGGCGCCCATGAAGGCACGGCCCGCCTGCCGCCGATCCTGGTCGACGGCGAGGTCGCCTGCAAGGGAAGGCATCCGGATCGCGGAATTATCCACCTGAAACGCCATCGACTTCGCCGGAAGGGGTCAATGCCGGCCCTGTTGTGTTCTTCCCAATCTGCGGAGAAGCAAGAACGGCTTCTGATGCCCATGCGGCATGGGGTGGGGTGACCGACGGGATTTGAACCCGCAACACCCAGGGCCACAACCTGGTGCTCTAGCCAAATTGAGCTACGGCCACCGTACCGGAGAGGGACGCCCCGTGGCAGAGCCTATTATAGGAGCGCGGGTCGGCGATTCAACCGGATTGTGGCGGGCTCACTCCCGGGCGGCCGCGGCCGGGACCTGGAACGCCGGCGCCAGGATGCGCGCCACCGTCTCCAGGAACATCACCTCGTCGTCCGTGAACTCCCCCACCGTCTGGGCCTGCGCGTCCAGGATCCCCAGGCAGTTGTCCCCCACGCGGATCGGGACGCAGGCCTCCGACATGACGCCGGGCACCCGCGCCACGTAGATCGATTCCTTCCGGATGTCCCGGACGTTCACCGTCTCCCCCAGCTCGAAGGCCCTCCCCACCAGGCCCGTGCGGAACTTCATCCGGGCCCCCACCGCGATGTTGAGCGGGTAGGCGCTCGAGTGGGCCCGCAGAACCAGCTCCTCGCGGTCGTAGTCGCCCTGGAACACCGCCGCGTAGTGCCCGCCGCAGGTCATCCGCACCGCGTCGACCACGCGCTGGAGCATCGTGGCCGCGGGGACCACGCCCCCCCCCAGGCGCAGGACGTTGTGGAGCGCGCCCATCCGCTCCCTCCACCGCCGCGTCTCGTCGTCCCGCCGCGCCATCTCCAGCGCGATCGCCAGCTGGGACGCCAGGAACTCCAGAAGCGGCAGGTCGCTCCGGCGGAAGTACCCCAGGTGCCGGGAGTCGAAGTTCAGCACCCCGAGAACCCGGTCGCCCTGCAGGACCGGCACCGCGGCCTCGGACCGGGTCGAGGGATTGACCTGGTAGTACCGCTTGTCCTTGCGGACGTCCCCCACCACCTGCGGCAGCTTGTGGGAGGCCACCCAGCCCACGATCCCCTCCTCCCGGATCCTCAGCCGGACCCGCGTGGGCCGGAGCCTCTTCCCCGTCACCTCGTGCTCCACCAGCTCCCGCCCCGAGGGGTCCACCAGGAGGAGCGCCGCCTCGTCCGCCCCCAGCGCTTCCTTGGCGAGCGTGCAGACCTCCCGGAGGAGGACGTCCGCGTCGGAGACCGACAGCAGACGCCGGATCACCCCCGGCAGCAGCTTCACCGCGTCCAGCCGCTTCCTCGCCTTGCGGGCCACGAGCGGCATTTTCGCCTTAAGCCGGGCCGAAGACAACGGAATTCGAACTGTTAACGCAGTCGCGACTCGACAGAGTCAACAGTTCGGGATTGCGGGCCTTCCGGGGCCCCCGTATAATGGCCCCTCCCATGGCCAACCCCAGGGTCGCCCTCGTCTCGCTCGGCTGCGTCAAGAACCTCGTGGAAAGCGAGGTCCTCCTGGGCCGCCTGGCCGTGGGCGGCTTCGACCTCTGCGCCGAGCCGCGGCAGGCCGACGTCGTGGTGATCAACACCTGCGGCTTCCTGGCCGCCTCCGAGAAGGAATCCCTGGAGGCGATCGACGCGGCCACGGCCCTCAAGGGGAAGGGGCGCCTGAAGGCGGTCGTGGTGGCGGGCTGCCTCCCCCAGCGCTACGGACCCGAGTTCGAGAAGCGCCTCCGCGGCGCGGACGCCGTCCTCGGGATCGCCGCCCGCGACGATATCGTCGAGACGTGCGCCCGGCTCCTCGGAAAGGACCCTCCCGGCCGGCCCCCCCGCCAGGCCTCCGACCCCCGTTCCCGCTGCGGGGCCGACCGCGACCGGGTCCGCCTGACCCCCCGCCACACCGCCTACGTCCGCGTCTCCGAGGGCTGCGACCACACGTGCGCCTTCTGCGTGATCCCCCGGATCCGCGGGCGGTTCCGCTCCAAGCCCATGGAGGAAATCCTGGGCGAGGTCCGGGAGCTGGCCGCCGACGGCGCCCGCGAGATCAACCTGATCGCCCAGGACACCAGCACCTACGGACTGGACCTCTACGGCCGGCTGGCGCTGGACGAACTCCTCAAGCGGCTGGAGGAGGCCCGCGGAGTGGAGTGGATCCGCCTCCTCTACTGCTACCCCACCACCGTGACCGACCGCCTCATCCGCGAGGTCGCGCGCAACTCCAAAGTCGTCAAGTACATCGACCTGCCCATCCAGCACACGCGCGAGAAGGTCCTCCGCGCCATGCGCCGCGGCGTGACGGAGGCCTCGCAGAAGGACCTCATCCGGCGCCTGCGCGACGGCATCCCGGGGCTCGTCCTGCGGACCACGGTCCTGGCGGGCTTCCCGGGGGAGACGGAGGAGGACTTCGAGGGGCTCCTCGAGGACCTCCGCGGGCTCCGCTTCGAGCGGCTGGGCGCCTTCGCCTACTCGCGGGAGGCCGGCTCCCGGTCGGACGCCCTGGAAGGCCACCTCCCCGAGGAGGTCAAGCTCCGGCGCCACGAGCGGGTCATGCGCCAACAGCAGGAGATCGCCTTCGAGTGGAACCGCGCGCAGGTGGGCCGCGAGGTGCCGGTCCTGGTCGAAAAGCGCCTCGGGGAGGGGCGCTGGGAGGGGCGCACCGCGGGGGACGCCCCGGAAATCGACCCGACCATCGCGCTGTCGGGCAACTCGGCGGGAACGGGAGACCTGGCGCGGGCGCGCATCACGGGCTGGAAGGGCTACGACTTGGCCGGCAGGATCCTATGACGCTGGCGAACAAGATCACCTCGGGGAGGTTCCTTCTCTCCCTGGCCTACTTCGCCCTGCTCACCTTCACGCTCTACCGGAAGGACGTGGCGGTGATGACCGCCGCGTTCGTGCTTTTCCAGATCGCTGCCTGGAGCGACCTCCTGGACGGCTGGCTGGCCCGCCGCTACGGCCAGGTCACACATTTTGGTAGAATAGCCGACCCCCTGGTCGATAAAATCCTCGTCTGCGGATCGTTCATCTTCTGCCTGAGGATCGACCCGCTGCCCGGGGTCATCCCCGCGTGGTTCGTGGTGGCGGTGCTGGCGCGGGAGTTCCTGGTCTCCGGGATCCGGGGCGCGGCGGAGGCCGCGGGGATCCCCTTCGGGGCGACCTTCTGGGGCAAGCAGAAGACGTTCATCCAGAACGTCACCGTGGGGACGGCGCTCGGCTACGCGGCGTGGCTGCCGGAGAAGCGCTGGACGGAGCTGTTGACGCTGGGGCTCATGTGGTTCACGCTGGCCTCCACCGTGGTCTCGGGGGCCGTGTACGCCATGGACGCGCGGCGGCTTCTCAGGAGCGGGCGGGTTTGATCGGGTATAATTAAACACATGTCCGATCCCGAAGGACGTCCGCCCAGGCCCGGGGCGCCCAAGGGCCCGCCTCCGAAGGCCCCGGCCTCGGGCACCCCGGCCTCGGGCACCCGGCCCATCCGGCAGACGTCCTCGTCCCAGATGCGGCCCGTCACGGCCCGATCCGGCTCCTCCCAGGCGATCCCCCGCGGGCCCTCCTCCACCCGCCGGGCCCCCACGGGGCCCCACAAGGCCGCCGAGCCCGAGGTCCTGGTCTCCACCGGCGACGAGCAGAGCTCGACCGTCCGCCGCCGGGTGTCCCACGCGGCCTCGGGGACCCCGGGCCTCTCCCTCCGCTGGAAGATCGTGCTGTGCACGGCGGGGATCGCCGTGGCCACGGGGATCATCGTCTTCCTGGTGGTGTACTTCAAGGCGGCGGACCAGTTCAACGACGAGATCAACGCCAAGGGGGTGGCCCTGCTGAACATGCTGGCCTCGATCGACGAGGAATACTGGCTCACGGCGATCCACACCCGCGAGGACTCCCGCGAGGCCGAGTTCAAGGAGCTGGTCACCAAGCTGGGGGGGCAGTCCGGCTGGGAATCCGGCCTGCGCCAGAAGAACCTGGAGGGCGCCTACCGCCGGGCGGTGGACCCCTTCAGCGAGGCGCGCGAGGTGGAGATCCGGGAGGTCCTCAACCAGGCCGTGGGAAACACCACCTGGCCCACCCTGCTGGATGGCTCGCCCTCCTTGAAGAGGTCCTACGAGCGGATCGTCCGGCCCCTGCCGGCCCTGGTGGCCCTGCGCCCCCTGCGGGACCTCGAGAAGAAGAAGGGGAAGTACGGCCTCCTGGACGCCGGGGTCGTGGACGTGACCCTGGGCGACCGGGAGGCCCCCGGGGTGTTCCTGAAGGGCCAGGCGGCGATCACCCTGCCCGTCCCCGACACGGCCCAGGCGCTGGCGATCAAGGACGCCCCCCGCAAGGAGGAATCGGTCCAGATCATGAGCCGGACGTTCATCCGCAACCCCGACCCGAACGCCCCCGCCAAGCTCCGCTTCTACGTGTCGCTGTCGCTCGCGGGCATCGACGACGCCCAGAGCGCCCTCATGTGGGCGATCCTCCTGCCGGTCTTCACCTCGGCCCTCCTGGGCGTGGGGATCGCCATCTGGATCTCCACGCGGATCACCGAGCCCATCAAGACCCTCATGAACGACATCACCGAGGTCTCCAACGGGGACCTGGACCACCAGACCGCGGTGCACTCGACGGACGAGGTGGGCCTCCTGGCGGCGACCTTCAACAAGATGACCCAGGCGCTCAAGCTCGCCCACACGCAGGAGCTGGAGGCCAAGGCCCTGGAGCACGACCTGTCGATCGCCTCGGAGATCCAGTCGAACCTGGTCCCCAAGCGGATGCTCAAGATCCCCGGCTTCGACATCAGCGCCTACTACCGGCCCTCCAAGGAGGTCGGCGGCGACTACTACGACTTCATCACGATCGACGAGGACAACGAGGGGGTCATCGTGGCGGACGTCTCCGGCAAGGGGGTGCCGGGGTCGCTGGTCATGTCGATGGCCCGGGCCTTCATCCGGATGGAGGCGGAGCGGAGCCGGAACACCTCCCCCTCCGACACCCTCGTCCGGGCGAACCGGATGCTGGCCCAGGACATCAAAAAGGGAATGTTCGTGACGGCGTTATATTGTATACTCAACCGGAAGAACCACGAGATCCGGGTGGCCAGCGCCGGGCACAACCCCATGGTGGTCTGGCGCGCCGCCACCAACAAGATCGACCTGGTGAACCCGAGCGGGATCGCGCTCGGATTCGACAAGGGAGCCGTCTTCGAGCGGACGATCAAGGAGGAGAAAGTCGTCCTGGGCCCCGGGGACCGCATCGTGGCGTACACCGACGGGGTGGTGGAGGCCATGAACGCCGACAACCAGGAGTTCTCGGACAAGCGGTTCTACCAGCTCGTCCAGCATCTGGGCACGCGGGACTCGAACCAGATGCTGAACCTGATCATCAAGGCGATCGACGAGCACCGGGGGGACGCCCCCCAGTCCGACGATATAACCATCGTGACGCTTCGCCTCTTGTGAGATCGGAAGACTGGCAAGGATGGAATGGGTGAGATCCTGAAAGACCGGCTGGTCGTCTCGAACGACACGCGGCACCTGATCGTGGTCCGCGACTTCGTCTCGCGCTGCATCCGCCAGAGCCGCCTCCCCCGCGAGGACGAGAACAAGGTGATCCTGGCGGTGGACGAGGCGGTCACCAACATCATCGAGCACGGCTACGACGAGGGGGTCAGCGGCTCGATCGAGCTGGAGATCGAGGCGGACGACCAGCAGTTCAAGGTGATGATCCGCGACTCGGGGCGCGTCTTCAACCCCGAGTCGGTCCCCGACCCCGACATGAAGGAGCACGTCCAGAAGGGCTACAAGAAGGGCCTGGGCATCTTCCTGATGCGCCAGATCATGGACGAGGTCCGGTACAAGTTCAAGGACGGAGTCAAGAACGAGCTGACCCTGGTCAAGTTCATCCGATAGGACGAGCTATGCCCGCATTCCAGATCCTCAAGGAGAAGTTGGCGGACGGGGTGGTCCTCCTCACCGTCCGCGGCTTCCTCGACGCGCACACGTTCGAGGAGCTGGAGAGGTGCATCAACGACCTCTTCGAGGAGGGCCAGCACAAGCTCGTCGTGGACCTCTCGGGCCTCGACTACATCTCCTCCGCGGGCGCGGGCGTCTTCATCGGCGCGATCGGGACGGCCC
>CAYNDR010000021.1:7582-7989 GCA_964395295.1 uncultured Planctomycetales bacterium | reverse complement strand
GTCCAGACCAGGGTGGTAGTGACGCACCCAGAGGAAGTCGCCGAGGATCGCGAGCGTCGTCATCTGCGAGATCGGGACGGCCCAGGAGAACGAGGGGAACATCAACCTCGTCAACCCCAGTCCCAACGTGAAGGAGGTCTTCGACCTCCTGGGGCTCTCGCAGATATTCACCTTCAAGAGCTCCCGGGAGGACGCCGCCAAGGCCCTCCACTGATGCCCCCCCTCTGGATCCAAGTCGAGGCGCGGGAGGGAGGCGGGACCCAGGTCACGGTCACCGGGGACCTCGACGCCCACTGCGTGAGGAACCTGGAGGTGAAGCTGGAGGAGATCGCCGCCGCCAGGCCCGCGCAGGTCGTCCTGGACCCCTCCAGCCTCAACCACATCTCCACCCCGGGCGCGCTGTGCCC
>CAYNDR010000021.1:0-7572 GCA_964395295.1 uncultured Planctomycetales bacterium | reverse complement strand
GATGCAGGAGGAAGGGACGCGGGTCGTCCTGGTCAAGCCCCCGGGCGCCATCTACGAGATCTTCGACCTGCTGGGGATGACCGAACTGCTCACCTTCGTCCCCACCCCCGAGGCGGCCTGGGCCTCCCTGCAGTAATCGCCCCGTTCCGGCCGATAGAACCCATGGCGACAAAATGGACGGTCTATTTTGTCGTGTGTTGCCGCTTTCGCGGGGGATACTCCAGATGAAGTCCGCCCTTCTCCTGCTGGCCCTCCTGCCGGCCGCCGCGCCGCAGGACCGCCGCGCCGTCCCGTCGCGCGAGTTCACGGCCACGATCTGGACGAGCGAGCCCGTCGCCTCCAAGGCCCTCTGGGTCTCCCGCGACGGCGGGAAGACCTGGAAGACGGCCAAGGACGCCGGGGTCGCCGAGTCCTGGGGCGAGGCGTCGGGCGGCGCCGTCAAGTGCGCCGTGCGCGTGCCGGAGGAGGGGGCGTACGACTTCTACGCCCAGTTCGGCGACGCGGCGGGCAACCGGAATCCCGAGCCCCAAGCCGGCAAGCCCGCCGAACCCTTCCTCCGCTTCGACATCCGCGAGGAGACCCCCCTCCGCTGGATCTCCCCCCGCGCGGGCGAGGAGCTCATCGGCGGAAACCAGGTCCTCTTCAAGTGGGCCTGCGACAAGAAGGGCCTGCGCGAGAAGAGCCTCCTGGTCTACGCCCAGGTGGACGGCCAGCCGTGGAAGGCCGTGGAGCCGGGGCTGGAGCTCTCCGGCCAGCTTGCCTGGGTCCTGCCCCAGACGGCCGCCCCCACGAAGATCCGCTTCCGGCTGGCCGCCTTCACGCCCGATGACCGCGAGGTGGCCTCCCGCGAGATCGAGGGGACGCTGGTCCCGGGCCGCACGGTGGTGAGCCTGGTGTGGGACCAGCCCAGGGGCTCGACCGAGTGGACCGGCGGCGCCACGGTCACCCTGAAGTGGAGCTCGCTCGGGGCGGAGTACCGCGAGCGTTCGGCGGAGCTCCAGTACGCGGCGGACGAGGAGCCCTGGACCCCGATCACCCGGGGGCTGGAGGCCACGGGGACCTACCTCTGGGCGGTGCCGAACAGGGAGACCTCCCGCCTGCGCCTCCGCGTCCGCGCCCTCACCCGCGCCGGGGAGGAGGCCGCCGCGGTGAGCGAGCCGGCCGCGGTGCGCGTCACGGCCCGGCCCAATCTGGCCCAGGCGAGGACGCTCTACGACCGCGCGCGGGTCCTGGCCGCCCAGCAGCGCTACGGGGAGGCCCTGCTCAAGTACGAGGAGGCCCTGGCCGCCTGGGGCGAGTTCGCCGAGGTCCTCAACGACCTGGGGAAGCTCCACGCCGAGCAGAAGGAGCCCGCGAAGGCGCTCGAGTATTTCCTCCGCGCCCGCAAGACCAGCCCCTCCAACCCCCTCCCCTACGTCAACGCCGCGATGATGGAAGCCCGGCTGGGCCTGCACGAGGACGCCCTGGCGGACCTCCAGGACGCGGCGACGCTGGGGCTCGAGCGGGACGAGCGGACCGCGGTCCTGGCGGGGGAGACCCTCTGGAAGATCGCCGCGGCGGCCCTGAAGGCCGAGCAGTGGAAGCGGGCGGGGCAGGCCTGCGAGCTGATCCTCAAGGTCCGCCAGGCCCCCGCCGGCACCCGCGCCAAGGCCCGCGAGACGCTCGCCTGGCTCAAGGAGCGGCCGTAGGGGGGGCCTCCGGGCGCTCGGCGAGCGGCCCCGACGAATAGCGGGTGCTCAGCTGGTCGGGATGGTCCCGGGCGGCGCGCTCCGCGCTCTTCCACCGGTCGTGCACCCAGAACCACTGGTCGGGGTGCTGGCGGATGAATCCCTCCATGCGGGCCGTGTAGGCCTGCGTCAGGGCCTTGACCGGGTCGGGCAGGCCGCTGAATTCCTCCGGCCGGATGGGGTCGCTGACCACGCAGTGCTGGACGCCGCCCTCGCGGTAGATGTTGGCCGGGAGGATCGGCGTCCCGTACTTGAGCGACAGGATCGCCGGACTGCGGTGGGTGGAGGCGGGGCGGCCGAAGAAGTCCACGAAGACCCCGAAGTGCCGGGCGTCCTGGTCCACCTGGACCACCAGGACCTCGTTGCGCCGGAGCGCCCGGACCATCTCCCCGAGCGCGTGGTATTTGGGGATGATCTTCTGGCCGGTCTGGGTGCGGAACCGGCCGAGGTAGTCCTCGATCCAGGGGTTCTCGATGGGCCGGGCGAGCGAGTTGAGGGGATAGCCCGCCAGGCTCGCGCCCAGGCCGATCAGCTCCCAGTTCCCCTGGTGGGCGATCACGGTGATCGCCCCGCGGCCCTCGCGGAGCGCCCGGTCCAGGACGTCGAACCGTTCGAGCCGCACGAGCCGGGAGAGCCCGTGGAGGCCCATGAGCCGCGGGATCATGAGCATTTCGATGAAGCCCAGGCCGAGGTTCCGGTAGACGCGGTCCACGAACGCCGGGATTTGGTCGGGCGGGCAGACGCCGGAGGAGAGCTGGAGGTTCTTGGCGGCGATGCGGGCGTGCTTGCGGTCCAGGAGGCGGAAGAGGCGCCCCAGGACGCGGGCGATCGCGGGGGCCATCGAGAAAGGGAACATGCCCACGACCATGAACACGGACCGCAGGAGGAGGTAGAGGAGGACCTGGATGGGGAGGACCCGGCGCAGGCGGAAGCCATGCTTCATGGTCACCGCCGGAGGGGGGCGGCCGCGGGCCGGGGGATCTCCCGGACCACGCCCATGAGGCGTTCCTCCAGGAGCTCCTCGCCGCGGGTGATCTCGATCTCCACCCGGAGCGCCGCCAGGGGCAGTTCGAAGCCGTCCGGGTCCAGTCGGGTGGCGTCCTTCTCGGTCGTCACCATCGCCTCCGCCATGAACTCCTGGGCCTCGGCGTTCATCCGGCGGAGGTCCTCCGGCGCGTACGGGTGGTGGTCCTCGAAGGCGCGGAACTTGACGACCTGGGCGCCGAGGGATTCCAGGGTCCGGCGGAACGAGTCGGGGTTGCCCACGCCGCAGAAGGCGTACACGCCCTTCCCGCGGAGCCAGTCGGTCCCGTGCATCTTGCGGTTCGAGAGGCCGCGGACGTGGACCGGCCGGTGGACGGCCTCCGCCGCCGGGCCCAGCCGCCGGCGGAGCGCCTCGAGCTCGTCGGGGGGGGCCTGGTCCGCGCGGGTGAGGACCACGAGGTCGGCCCGCCGGAGCGCCGCCGGGCGCTCCCGGAGGAGCCCCCGCGGCAGGAGCCGCCCGCCCGCGAAGGGGTTGGTGGCGTCCACGAGCACGATGTCGAGCGTCCGGCGGATGCGGTAGTGCTGGAAGCCGTCGTCCAGGATCAGGACCTCCGCGCGGTAATCGGCCAGGGCCTTCCGGCCCAGGGCCGCCCGGTCGGGGCCGGCGAGGCGCACCACGTTCTCGAGTTCCATCTCGGAGATGAGGTCCTCGTCATCCCGGCCGGGCGCGTCCAGCCGGCCGTACCCCCGGGCCAGGACCGCCACGCGGAAGTGCTTCCGGGCGAACCACCTCGCCAGGTACTCGACGAACGGGGTCTTCCCGGTGCCCCCGCAGGTGATGTTCCCCACGGAGACGACCGGGCACGGGAACCGGATCGACCGGAGGATCCCCGCGGCGTACAGGATCTGCCGGGCCTTGTGGAGCGCCGCGTAGGCGAAGGTCCCCAGCCAGAGGAGCCCCCGCACCAGGGCGGCCAGGGGCCCCCGCCTCTGCCCGGAAATGACCGAGAGGCAGTATCTCCTCATCCGCAATGATTTTATCACACTTCCCGGGTCCGTTTCAACGCACCCCCCCAACTGTTAACTCTGTCGCGACTCGACGGAGTTAACAGCGTGTTAACGCAGTGGCGACTCGACAGAGTTAACAGTTCAGCGGCGGAGCTGGACGAGGACGATCCCCGCCAGGGCCACGGCGGCCCCCGCCACGAGCGTCGGGGTCAGCCGGTCCCGCCCGGCCAGGACGGCGATGGCGATCCCGAGCGCGGGCTGGAAGTCCGAGAAGACCGCCACCTGCCCCGCCTTGAGCCGCGAGAGCGCGAAGAAGTGGAGGCTGTAGCAGACGAGGTTGGCGAAGAGGAACATGTACGCCAGGGCCGCCCACCCTCCCCATGTGACCCGGGCCCAGTCCGTCCGGAGGATGCCGTAGACCAGCGAAGGCACCACGAAAGGCGTCCCCAGGACGAAGGCGAAGGTCACCGCCCGGAAACTCCCCATCTTCTCGAGCGTCCGGCGCCCGTGCACCATGTAGAACGAGAACGCGAGAATCCCGCAGAAGGTCAGCGCGTCTCCCCACAGGGCCCCCCGGACCTCCTCCCCCGAGGCCCCGAAGACCACGACCAGCGCCCCGGCCACCGCCAGCGCCATCCCCCCGATCCCCACCGGCCCGAGCCGCTCCCGGATCATGACCCAGGCCATCACGGCCACGATCGCCGGCATGAGCGCATGGATCACCGCCGAATGGGACGGCGTGGTGAGCTTGATCCCCATGGCGAAGCAGACCTGGTTCAGGGCCACCCCCGTGAGCGACAAGGGCAGGATCGCCCTCCAGTCCGACCGCCCCAGCCTCCGCTCCGCGCGCGGGAGCAGGACGTAGAAGACGCACGCCGAGAGGAGGACGCGCACCGCGGCGATGAAGTGGGGATCGATCTCGTCCGTGGCGACCTTCCCGGCGGTGAAGTTGCCCGCCCAGAAGAGCGTCACGACGCTGATCGCGAGATAGGCGCGCCCCATGGAGCGGACACGATATCAGGCGGGGACGGCCCGCTCCAGCAAAAGGCCTCAGCCCAGGACCAGCTCCCGGACGGCGGCCGACCAGTCCCCGAAGCGCCGGAGGTCCCGGAAGTTCGACTCGAGCACCTCGTCCCACGTCCCGTCCGGCCGCGCCACCGCCGCGCGCGCGTCGCACTCCGCCAGGAGATGGAGGTCGAGCATGCTGTCCCCGATCCCCACCGTCCGCGCCGGCCCGATCTCCCTGAGGAGCGCCCGGACCGCCTTCCCCTTGTCCGTGTCCCCGTGCAGGTGCCAGAAGCGCGCCCCCCGCGAGCACCGGCACCCCAGCTCCACCGCGTGGGGCACCGGGTCCGCCGCGCAGGTGAACGGCTCGTCGTACTCGCGCCGCCTGGCCAGCCGCGCCCTCTCCAGGGTCAGGCCGCACTCCCGCGCGATCTCCTCCTCCGTCATGTCGCTGAACCCCCGCGCCGCCACGCGGGCCTTGAGCCGGTCGAACGCCAGCAGGATTTCCGCGTAGGGAGCCCCCAGCACGACCGTCCTCGCGCCGATCACCACCGCCCCCCCGCTCTCCACGATGAACGGGTCCTCGTTGCCCGTCTCGCGCCGGAGCGCCTCCGTCTCGGCCCGCGTCTTCGAGGTGCAGAAGACCAGCGGGATGCCCCGCCGCCGGAGCTCCTCCATCGCCTCCCGGTGGGCCTCCCACGCGTAGGTCCGCGCGTCCAGGAGGCACCCGTCCAGGTCGGTGATCACGACCTGCCTCATGGCGTCACCGGCGCCGCGACCCTGTTGTCCTCGTCCACCGCCGCCCGCAGGCGGTCCAGGAAGTCCGGGATCGCGCTGGTGACCCGGTTCCAGTTGGGGATGAGCGGCGTCCCCAGCGGGTCCTCGATCACCGCCTTGGCGGCGATGTCGACCGACTTGGCGAAGGTGTCCACCGCCGTCCCCTCCACGTGGCGGTCGAACGCCACCCCGTTGACCGCCGCGTCGTCGTTGTACTTGCGGATCGCCTCCTGGGCCTCGCGGAGGTACGCGGCCTTCACGCTCTTGAAGAGGCCGTCCGAGATCGGCACGCCCTCGCCGGCCAGCGTGCGGAAGAGGTGCTTGGCGATGTCGATCGCCATGCGGTGAAGGCCCGCCTCGGGATTCCCCGTCGACAGGTCCTGGTGCTTGTGGTCGTACGTCTCGAAGATGTCCACCTCGCAGATGCGGCGCGGGGCGCAGTTCCGGAAGACCTCCGAGAGGACGCCGACCTCCAGCCCCCAGTCGCTCGGGATCCGGATGATGCGCGCGAGGTCGGTCGTGATCGCGAACTCGCCGGCCAGGGGATAGCGGAAACTGTCGAGGAAGACCAGGAACGGCAGGTAGCCCGCGACCTTCTGGAGCGTCCGGATGAGCGGGGTCATGAAGAGCCGCGAGACGCGGCCGTGGAAGCGGTCCGCCACGCGGGCGTAGTACCCCTTGGCGAACTCGTAGGACATGCTCGTGTTCGAGACCGGGTAGCAGAGCCGCGCCAGCAGGTCCCGCGAGTAGCTCAGGATGTCGCAGTCGTGGAGCGCCACCGCGTAGCTCTTCTCGTCCGCCAGGACGTAGCCCATCCCCATCCAGACGGAGCGGCCCTTCCCGTCGGGCCCAGCGGAGATGTTGTTCCGCTCCAGGAGGCCGTAGAGCTCCCCCAGGCGAGGGCTGTCGTTCCAGAGGACCTTCGTGGGCGTGGGCACGGAGGCGAAGACCTCGCGGGCCTTCTGGAACTGCGCCTCGCCCGCCCGCGCCAGGATCAGGACGACCTGCCGCAGGTACTTCACGTGCTTGAGCTCCTCGATGATGCGGCCCATGGCCGGCCCCTCGAAGTCGCCCCAGAGGCAGGGCAGGAGGAGCGTCACCGGCTGCTGCCGCTGGAACCGCTTGAGCTCCGCCTCCATCTTCTCCAGCGGCCGCCCCGGGAAGCGGTGGATCGTGCTGATGACGCCGGTCTGGTAGAAGTCCGACATGCGTTCCTCCTAGATTCCGCAGCACTCCAGCAGGTAGGGCTTCTCCGCCTCGAACAGCTCCGCCTGGCGCTCCACGACCTCGCGCTCCGCCTCCGCGGTCGTCATGTCCCGCGTCTCCTCGACGAACGAGGCGGTCCGGCCGAGATAGAGGGGAACCATCATCTCCACCAGCGCCCCGCGGTCCTCCTCCCATCGCAGGTAGGCGGCCGCGAAGTCGTACACGGTCCGCACCCAGAGGATCGACGGGATGACGAACGGCTCTCCGACCGCCTGCCAGCCCCGGTAGTTCTCCGGCGCCAGGACCTCCTTCCAGACGGGCCCGAAGTGCTCCCACCCCTGGCGGAACGCCCGCAGCATGCGGCCCACGTCCACCTCCACCGCCGCCGGCTCGGCCTGTCCGGGCCGGCCCAGGAGCGGGACCGGCTCGCTCCCGCGGACCCGCGTCCACACCTCCCGGTACCTCCCCATCAGCTCGAAGAGGGTCCCCACCACCTGCGAGAACATGGGCCCGAGCGACGCGGCCGGGTCCTTCGCGTCGTGGACCTTGGTCCCCAGGCGGGACTCGCAGACCTTGAAGCCCTCGCAGAGGGCGATCGTCGTCATCCAGATGTCGATGCCGAACCGGGCGATGTCGGTCTCCCAGACGTACTGCTTCGTGAAGAACTCCGTCAGCGCGGGCGAGAACCCGAAGTCGCCGGCGATCGGCTGGCGCACGCGCCGGCCGTAGAGCGCCCGGGTGAACGAGTAGGCGATGTTGTTGGTGATCGTCCCGTCGTACTTGTGCCGCACGTAGGAGGCGCTCACGCAGTCGAAGCCCTGCGAGCGCACGGGGTCGACCATCGCCTTCACCCAGTCCCGCGCGA
>CAYNDR010000020.1:29232-33697 GCA_964395295.1 uncultured Planctomycetales bacterium | reverse complement strand
TGGAAGCCCGGGAGTTGGATTTCAATCAGGGGGGTGGGTTGCGGAACTGCTGGGCCATCCAGGGGCGAGCCCCCTTCGATTCCCCGGATTTCGCCGATCGCGGGCAATCCGGGGAATCAGGCGTGTGGAACCACTCGGGCCCCGCCTTCCCTGAATCCTGGCCGGGCAAGATCCCTTGTTCCAGTCGGGACGGCCGGCATGGCCAGGGCAAAGCGCGCCTATCGAGAGACCGGCGCCGCCGGGACCCGAGGGGCCAAAGCTACTTCAGCTTCTTGACCCGGATGTTGCGGAACTGCACCGGATCGGAGTGCCCCGCGAAGCCGATGCAGCCCTTCGGGCGGAGGAGTCCCGCGTGCTCCTTCTTGTCCATCGGCGTGAGCTTCGAGAGGTCCTCGTCGATGATCCTCGTTCCGTTGAGGATCACCTGGAGGTGCGTCCCCTTGGCCACGACCTCCTCGAAGTTCCATTCCCCCACGGGCCGCTGGTAGCCGCGGTGCGCCGGCTTCACGCCGTAGATGGAGCCGTGGAACTGGTAGGGCTGAAGGCCCGCGTACTTCGGCGCGCTGTCGTCCAGGATCTGGAGCTCCATGCTCGTGTAGGCCACGTCCCCCTGGAGCGGCGCGCGGATCCCGAGGCCGTTGTTTCCCCCCGGAGGGAGCTTGAACTCGAACCGGAAGATGAAGTCGTCGTGCTCGTCCTTCATGAAGAGGTTGCCCCCCTTGCCGGGCTTGCACAGGATGGCGCCGTCCTTCACCTCGTAGTTGTCCACGGCGCCGGTCCAGCCCGCGAGGTCCTTCCCGTTGAAGCAGGGCTGGAACCCCTCGTCCGCGCGCTTCTGGAGGATCGCGTTGGCCTCCTCGGAGGGGATCTCGCGGAGGAAGACGTTGCGCCACCGGATCTCGCCGCCGTGCGTCTGGAGCTGGATGGGGCCGCGCGCGGGGACCGGCCGCGGCTTGTCCCAGAAGGGGTGCAGGATCGCGTCGTCCACCACGAGCTTGTCGTTGTAGACCACCGTGACGCGCTCCCCGACCATGGTGATCTTGAAGCTGTTCCACTGGCCGAAGGGCCGGTCGGCCTTCACCAGCGGGTCCTTGCCGGGCGAGCCCGGGGGATTGTTCCAGAGGCCGCCCGAGCCCTTGTCGGCCCCGAGGTTCCACTTGCCGCCCTCCTGGGTGGTGTCCCAGATCTGGACCTGCGGGATGCCGCGGAGGTAGATGCCGCTGTCCGCCTTGGCCACGGTCTTGTACTCGACCATGAACTCGAAGTCGCCGTAGTCCTTGTCCGTGGTCAGGTAGAGGCCTTTGCCGTCGTTCACCAGTTCGCCGCCCTCGTAGCGCCAGTGCGCCTTGATGTCCGCGAGCGTGCCGTCCATCTTCTTCCTGCGGTCCTCGGAGGCCATCTGGCTCCAGGGGACGGGATTGTCCGTGCCGCGCCCGTGCCACCCCTCGAAATCCTTGCCGTTGAGGAGGGCCGTGAAGCCCTTGGGCGGCGCCTTGACGCCGTCCTGCGCGGCCCCGGCGGCGCCGGAAACGACCAGGATCACGGCCGCCCCGCAGATCACTCGGTTCATGGCTCGGCCCTCTGTCTAAAGCCCCTGGACTTCCCAACCCTTCCGGTACGCGCGCTTCACGAGCGCGTTCGCGGCGGGAGACCCGTCGATCTTGAGCGCCTCGGCGTTCCAGGCCAGCTTCTGCTGGGGATTCCGGTTCGCCACCACGCCGAGGAGCACGAACTCGGAGAGCGGCCCCGCGTAGTCGAAGTTGGCGGAAGCGGTCCCCTTCCCCAGGCAGGCGTCCACCCACGAGTGCCAGTGGTTGACGCCGCCGACCGCCGGCAGGGCGAAGCCCTTGAACTTGTCCTCCGGAAGGAGCTGCGGCATCCCGACATGGGGGAGGAGCAGGAATCCCTTCTCCCCGACGAACATGGAGCCCTGCCCCGGGAGCTTCTGCACGGGCCAGCCGGCCGGATCGGGACGGAAACTGCCGTCGTACCACGTGAGCGGCAGGGGGTCCACGCTGAATTTCGTGCCCGGGAAAACGTAGTTCACCTTGTTCTTCGTGCGGAACGACTCCGGGAACGGCGGCGGGCTCTCGGAGAGGACGGTCTTCGGGGAGGTCAGCGCCAGCGCCTTGGCCACGGGGTCGAGGATGTGGATCGACATGTCGCCCATGGTCCCGCAGCCGAAGTCGTACCACTTGCGCCAGTTGCCCGGGTGGTAGAGGCCGTTCTTGTAGGGCCGCTCGGGCGCGCCGCCGAGCCAGAGGTCCCAGTCCAGGTTCGGCGGGACGGGATCGGAGCCCGCGGGGCGCTCGCCCTCGTGCCCCCACTGCTTGTCGCTCCAGCTGTGGACCTCCTTGACCTTCCCGATCGCGCCGTCCTGGACGAGCCGGACGGCCAGCCGGTACTCCGTGTTGGAGTGGATCTGGATGCCCATCTGGGTGGCGACCTTCTTCTTCCGCGCCGCCTCGGCGAGCTTGCGGGCCTCCCAGACGTCGTGGGTGAGCGGCTTCTGGCAGTAGACGTGCTTCCCCAGGTTGACGGCGGCCATGGAGATCGGGGCGTGCTGGTGGTCCGGCGTCCCCACGTTGACCGCGTCGATCTCCTTGCCGATCTCGGCGAACATCTTCCGCCAGTCCCGGAAGGTCTTCGCATTGGGCGAGTTCTTGGCCGCCGCGGCCAGGGTCTTCTCGTCCACGTCGCAGAGCGCCGCGACGTTGACCATGGGATGCCCCCGGAGGGCTCCGAGGTCCGCCCCGCCCATGCCCCCGGACCCGACCGTGGCGAGGTTGAGCTTCTGGCTGGGGAACGGCCTCGACAGGATCGCCGGCCCCCAAGCCAGGGCGGACGCGCCGGCGCCGGCCCGCCCGAGGAACTCCCGCCTCGAAACCCTCTGCGTCATGGCCTCCGACCCTCCCGCCGGCCCCCCGGGTCCGGAATCTGATTATGATACGACGCCGGGGGGCTGCCAGAAATAATTTCATCTGAAAATAATTAAGAGTCCCCGGCAAAATTCACCACAAAGGCACGAAGACCACAAAGGATCCACAAAGAAATCCTGGATGGGGGCTTCCCCCCCCCTGCCCCCCCGGAGGGGGGAGGAATAGTACATTTCATCTTTGTGGTGCCTTTGTGGTGAAAACGGATAATCTCGTTGGGCGCTCTAAGGGATTGCGGCGGACCGCCCCTTCGTCTTCCTCATCCGGGACTCCAAGACGGGCGTGATCCTCTTCATCGGCCGGCTGGCGAATCCCGAGGCGAGCGGCGGTTAACGGACGGCCTCCGCCGCCTCCCGCATCATCCCGATCGCCTCGATCATCCGTGGGATCTCCTCGTAGCCGTAGGAGAGCCTCAACGACCGCGCGCCCTCGGCCACCCGGTCGCCGCGCGGGTGGACGCAGAACTCCCCGGGCAGGATGTAGACGCGGGGCCGCTTCGCGCCCGGCGGGCCGTCGACGGCGGGATCTCCCGTCGTCCGCGTCAGGTGCCGGAAGAAGGGGCTCCCCTCGCGCGTCTCGAGGCCGCGGAACGTGAGGTAGTAGTAGAATCCCGCGCGCCCGCCGGTCGTCTTCTCGAGGAACGGGCCGAGCTGGCCGCGGATCGCCTGCCCCACCGCAAGGGCCTTCTCGCGATACCCCTGCCGGACCGCGGCGAGCTGGCCCTGGATGTGGCGGTCGAGCATCCGGCCGGCCATCTCCTGGCTGAAGACCGGGGCGCTGAAGCCGCAGTCGTTCGTGCGCTGCACCAGCGCGTCGAGGAGCGGCGACGGCCGCGCCACGAGGTAGCCGATCCGCAGCGCCGGCGCCAGCACCTTGGAGAGCGTGCCGACCTCGTGCACGAGGCCCAGCTCGTCGTCCGGCAGGGCCGAGCGCAAAGGCTCCACCGACGGGTCGTGGACGAGGTCCTCGTACGCGCGGTCGAGGATCACCGGCACGCGGCGGCCCAGACCCGTCGAGAGCCGCCCCGCGGCCTCCACAAGCGCGCGCCGGCGCGCATTCGAGAGGATCGAGCCCGTCGGGTTGCCCACCGTCGCCGCGTAGAAGAAGCGGACCTCCTTGCGGCGCGGGCCGAGCGCCGCGAGCTTCTCCTCCAGGA
The DNA here is from genome assembly GCA_964395295.1 of uncultured Planctomycetales bacterium. GTDB lineage: Bacteria > Planctomycetota > MHYJ01 > MHYJ01 > JACPRB01 > CAYNDR01. Next base: position 29,605 of record CAYNDR010000020.1, on the reverse strand, counting down.
GGTCCGCGCGGAGGCCGTCGTCGTCCTCCGGCACCGCCACGAGATCGAAGCCCCGGCGGCCGAGGTACTCGCAGAAGATGTAGTACATCGGGTCGCTCGTGACGACGATCCCCGGCTCCACGACCTGCGCCAGGCCGTCGAGGAGGCTCGTGGCGCCGCTCGGCCCCACGATGACGCGGCACCGGTCCAGGACCTCCGCCGGGAGCGCCCGGCCGGCGTCGCCGAGGAGGTACCGCCGAAGCGACGCGACCAGGTTCGCGCTCCCCTCGGGCCCGCCGTAGTTGAACGGCAGGCGGTGGCGGGCGGGGTCGTCGAGCACCCCACCGAGCGCCTCGCCCAGCCGGCGCGCCGGGATGGTGCTCCCGTTGACGTA
>CAYNDR010000020.1:25177-29222 GCA_964395295.1 uncultured Planctomycetales bacterium | reverse complement strand
GTTGACGTAGCCCACGCCCAGGTTGATGTCCACGCCGTCGCGGAAGCCGGCGGAGAACTCCGTCATCATCCTCCCCACGGGAGAGGGGCGGCAGGAGCGGGAGCCGTAGGGGGAGAGGAGGACGTCGCCGAGGCCCATGCGCGGACCGTATCACCCCGCCGCGGGGGGCGTCAAGGGAGGCGGGGCCGGCTCCCGCGCCGCCCGCCGCAGAAGCACCGTCAGCACGATCCCCGTCACGAGCCCGTGGATGGTCCCGCTGACCAGGCCCCAGAGCTGGAGCAGCGCGGCGAGGCATCCGGCAATTGGCCGCTGGGTGAAGAGCAGCTGCTGAAGGGCGTTCGTCGCCACGGAGGCCAGGGCGTTCACCAGGATCCAGACGACCAGGCCGCCCGCCGGCACGATCCGCCGAAGCACGAGGGCCTGGGCCGCGCCCACGCCCGCGCCGAAGAGCGCGCCCCCGGCCATCCTCACGGCGATCCCCTCGCCCTTGAAGACGCCGGAGACGGAGTAGAGCGGGAAGAGGACGACACAGCCCAGGAACCACGCCGCCAGGGTGGCCGCCCAGGTCTCCTCGGGCGAGTGGCGGGTGCGGCACCAGCGCTCGACTGCGCCCCGCCCACGGCCCCCCCCACAATCAGCGCGGTGAGCGCCCCCATCCAGGCCGCCCTGCCCGCGTCTTCCGATCCCGGCCTGATCCAGCTGTAGTAGATCTGGTACAGAACCTGGAGCACGATCCCCGCCACGGCCTCCGCCCCCGCCGTGGCCGCCGTCCACCCGAAGAGGAATCCGCATCCCGGCGGCTCGGGGCGCCAGGGAGGGGGGGCGGACTCCTCGGGGGCCTTCGGCGCGGCGGCGGCCTCGACCGGGGGAGGCGCCTCGTCCTGGGACGGCAGGGGCTGGATGCCCGCGCGCATCCCGCCGCAGTTCACGCAGAAGAGCGCGTGGCCCGGATTCTGATGTCCGCACCGGCCGCAGGTCCACATGGCGCGAACCTCCACCGGGGAAGCGTGTCCGGCGGCGTCCCCGTTAACTTCCGCGCGATCCCCCCGAATCCTGGCCGGCCATGCCTCTCCGGCGGGCGATGTCCTTCAGGGCCTGCACATCGGCCCGATCCTGCTCCCGGCCGGTCTCCTTGGTCCGGATGAGATCCTCGATCGAGACAAACGGGATGCGCACCCCCTCGAAATCGGCCTCCCACCGCCGGCCATGACAGCCGTCGAAATCCTCGACCCCCCAGGGGCGCGTGAAAATGTCGATGCGGATCTGGTCCGCGAAGAGAAAGGCCTTGCGGCTCAGGATTTCCTCGGGCGTCAGCTCGCGGGCGATGCCGAATCCGATCTCGGAGAGCGCCCCGATCAGCCGCCCCACGTTCTCCTTCGTGGGGCGCACGAAGAGGTCCACGTCGAGGGTGGTCCGGGGGAGTCCATGGGCGATCGCGGCCCAGCCGCCGATGACGATATACTCCACCCCGCGCCGGTTCAGATGGGCGCAGAGCAGGGGGAAATCGGGATGGAGAAGGTCAGCGGGGAAGGCGCGCCTCCTTCTCGAATTCCGCCAGGTCCTCCAGCCGGTCGAATCCCTTCACGAAGGGCCGCTCATACGGCCGGTGCAGCTCGTGATAGAGCCGGAAAGCCGCGTTGGCCTGGCGCAGTCGGTCCTCGGGCGTGAGCGCCAGCGAGCGCTCCAGCTCCCGGCCGTCTATCCTGATGATCCGTTCCACAACGCTCATTCTAGCGGGAGGCCGCCTCCATCGCCAGCCCCGCGAAGGGCCCCTCCCCGTTACCACCGGAAGAAGCGGTACGGCTCCTCCCACTCCTCCGGCGCGTCCAGGTAGAGGCCCTCCAGCCACCGCTTCTCCGGCTTGCCGGCCGCCACGGGATCGCGGAAGCGCCCCAGGAGCGGCGTGACGCCCGCCGCCCCCAGGTTGGACAGGAGCCGCGCCAGCAGGAACGAGGTCCGCCGGAAGGTCCGCTTCACGTTGTACTGCTCCTTCTTGTGCTCGAACTGCCAGGGGGCGAGCTGGCAGAAAACGACGTTCGTCTCCGCGGCGAGCACGCCGTTTCCCACGACCGCGGCCCCCGAGGCCACCAGCGGCAGTTCGCGCGGGTCGCGGTTGTGGACGTCCGCCGGGCCGATCCCCGCCAGGGGCGAGCCCGCCGCGGGGGCCTCGAAGAACGACGCGATGTGCTCCCCCTTCTTCGTGCCGACCTTGAACGGCAGGAAGGCGTTCGCCTCCTGCTCGTCCAGGCCGACCGCCAAAAGACGGCCGCCCGCCTTGAGCCAGGCCCCCACGGCCGGCGCCCGGCCGGCCAGCGCAGGCCCGCTCCCGGGCCCCGCCACCAGCACCACGTCCGCCGTCAGGTCCCCCAAGGGGATCGGGGCGAAGCCCGCGGCCTCGAGGTGGCCCTTCCCCGCCGGCTCCCCGGCGTAGGCCACCCGCCGCGCCGGTCCCGGTTTCCAGGTGGAGACGTATCTCAGGATGTTGCGGACCAGCGCCTCCGCGGCCGGGTCGCCCTCCGTGCGCCCGGCCACGTCCATCTGGCAGAAGAGGACCATCCCCTTCCCCTCCCGGTACTCCAGGAGCGGGCTGTACTGCAGGCTGAAGCCGCCGTCCACGATCGGGAGGAAGTCGCCGCGCGCGGGCTTCTCGATGAGGACCGAGGCCACGTTTCCGCGGCACCCGCAGCGCCACACGCGGGAAACCTCGATGCCGCACCACTGGACCGCGGGCGTGCCGCTGAGCTTCGCGCTCATCTCGACCTTCAGCCGCGGCGGGAGGATCGTGGCCTCGCCGCGCCAGTCCCGCAGGTTCTCAACCTCCAGGCCCGCCAGCGCGGGATGGCCCGCCATCCGCGGGAAGACCTGCCGCAGGCCGTACTCCTGCACCCGGAAGCCCAGGCGCTTCTCGAGGACCTCGGGGGCCTGCTCGAAGACGACGACCTTCAGGCCCTCGCGCACCCGGCCGAGGTCCGGCCCCGGACCGTCCACGGTCAAGGCCGCCTTGCCGATGACGAGGATCTCGAACGGGGAGAGGTCCGCCCCCGCCTCGACCGCCTTGAAGGGGACGCCCAGCGCCTTCCCGGTCTCGCCCTTCGGATCGTAGAGCGCGATTTTCGAGGCCGCCCGGGGCTCCGGCGCGCGCGGCAGGACGTGGACCGCGAAGGAGTCCTCCTGGGTCTCGCCTCCGAACTTCACGGTCGCCTTCAGCGCGTAGGTCCCCGGCGCCAGCGCGGCCGGCAGGTCGAACTTCAAGGGGATCCGCTCCTGCTGGCCCGTCGGCACGGCGGCCTTCCGGCTGCCGCTCATGGGCTGGGGCAGGCCGAACGACCAGGCGCACTCGGCCGTCACGGTCTCGCGCGAGTTGTTGATGACGACGATCTGCTTCTCGACCGCCTCTCCCGGGAGGAAGTTGTGGTCCTTGCTCGTGAAACGCGCGGGCTTGCCGGCGAGGTATGCCAGGAGCGGCCGGTTGTTGCGGACCAGCGCCTCCGAGGCGGCCGTGGGCACCCAGTCCGTTCGCGGGTACGCCAGATCCATCCGCTCGTACCGATCCTGGAGGTAATCCGCGCTGAAGCCGGGCCGCTGGAGGTTGTCCCAGTCAACCTTCAGCTCCTCCCGCCGGTTCCGGTCCATGCCCTCGCGCATTTTCCAGAAGACGCCGTGCTCCCAAGGGGAGTTCGCCGACACGCCCCACGTGCGGAACGCGCGCCAGTTTTCCGCCATGTACTGGCCCATGATCGGGTAGCGCTCGTCGAAGTCCCGCGATCCCAGCTGGTGGGGGTAGTCCCAGCGGAACCAGCCGCCGCCCGAGCGGAACTGCTTCGCCTCCCAGCGGAGGTTCTTCTTCTCCATCTCGCTGATCCGGTAGGCCCGGTCCCCGAGGAACTGAAGGCAACGCTGCACAAGCTGAGCAAGCCGTTCGCCCACTTCGCGGACATTCCGGGCGACGAGTTCGCCATTACCTGCAAGATCAACACGCGCAAGGGATCGGAGCGGATCACCCGCGCCGTGACCCGATCCGTAGAGATTCCGGTCTTCTGCAAGC
>CAYNDR010000020.1:24846-25167 GCA_964395295.1 uncultured Planctomycetales bacterium | reverse complement strand
GCCGTGCGAAAAGCCCTAGACGAGCTAGGCATCCCGGTCCCCGAGGAACTGGGCGTTCCACTCGGCCAGGCAGAACTCCCAGGGCACCCGGGCACTGCCGAAGCTCCGCTGGCCCTTGTGCCAGCCGCGGTACATCGCCCAGTCCCAGGTGAACGGCGCGCCGTACTCGCAGGTGAAGGCCGGCTTCACGCCCTTCGTGGCCCAGTGCTCGAACCAGTCGGACAGCTCCTGCACCGGGGCCCAGTTCGGGTAGAAGTTGCTCGTGTGCATCGAGCCCAGGTTGCCCGAGGAGTGGTGGTAGACGATGCGGGAGGGGTCCAG
>CAYNDR010000020.1:4047-24836 GCA_964395295.1 uncultured Planctomycetales bacterium | reverse complement strand
CAGGCGCTTCACGACGGCCTCGGCCCGCAGGGCCTTCGCGGCGTTGTTCGCGGACCACCGGTCGCGCCTCTCGTAGAGGCCGTCGATGAGGTCCGGGTTCATGTCATCGGCGTAGCCGGTGGCGTTGTGGCTCATCGCGTAGAAGACCACGGAGGGGTGGTTCTGGGCGACGCGCACGTAGAATTCCGCGTGGCGCTCGTAGCCGTTGGCCCGGTCGGCGTCGGGGGCCTGCCAGTCGTAGTGGGCGAAGTGCGGCTGGGAGAGGGCCACGAGCATTCCCGTGTCGTCCGCGGCCCGGAGGACCTCGGCGAACCCCAGGTGCGACCCCGGCTCACAGCCGTAGTTGTGCGTGTAGACGAAGTTGATGCCGAACGACTGGAGGCGCAGAAGGCTCTCGCGCGCGCCCTCGTAGCCGGCCCACGCGGCCCCGATCTCCGCGTTGTCCAGCGGGACGCAGGAGAGGAAGACCCGGGTCCCGTTCATGATGAAGTCCCGGCCCTCGATCCACAGCTCGCGGAACCCGAAGCGCGCGGGGAGCGCCGCGTCCAGCGCCTTCCCGCTCCCGTCCAGGAGCGAAAGCCGCAGGTCGTACTGGTTCTTCGGCGTGTGGAGGTCCCAGAGCTTCTCCGGCTTCCACTTGGCCGCGAAGGAGAAGCGGCCGTCCTTGAGGTCGTCCGCCTTGAAGGGCTTGCTTCGGAACTCGGCGGCCGCGCGGGCGCCGTCGGAGACCTCGGCGCGGAGGACGTACGATCCGGCCGCGTCGAGGCCGTGGAGGGCGGCGTCGAACGAGACCTCCCAGCGGCGCACGGAGGGATCGACCTTCACGTCGGCGATCCGCGCCCCGGCGGGCCCGCCCGAGAGGAAGACGTCTCCGCACAGGCCGCGGCGCCACACCGTCCCCTTGACTTCCTTGGCGGTGTTGGTGTCGCCGTGCGAGACCATCACGGCCTTGAGCGGCTGGGAGAGGACGAGCAGGGAGAGGACGTGCCTGGCGCCCGGGCGGCAGGCGGAGGTGACGTCGACCTCACCCGCCGGGTACCGCATCTCGCCGGCCTTCTTCCCGTCCACGTACACGGCGGCGAAGGAGTTCAGGGTTTCCGCCGCGACGGCGATGCGCCGGCCGGCCCAGTCGGCGGGGACGGAGAATTCGCGCTGGTACCATGCGGCCGTCACGCCGCCCAGGTTCTCGCCCTTCCAGGAGGGGTGGGCATGGACGGTCTGGCAGTCCTTCTGCATGTAGTCGGTGATCCCGGGCCAGCCGCCGGGGACCTTGAAGAAGCCCCACCGGTCGGCGGGGACTTCCTCCCTGGCCTCCTTCGAGGGCTGCCAGCGCCAGAGGCCGTTGAGGCAGATCCGTTCGCGGGTGGCCGTCTTCTCGCGGTGGGCCTTGTCGAGGTCCCAGACGGCGCGGACGCCGGGGGGGAGGACGTCGTCGGGGGGCGCGCCCGCGAAGGCCGCCGCCAGGAGCACCGGGAGAAAGGGCATGGGGGCACCTCCTCTATTGATACGGCCCCCGGCGGGGCTCTACGTCACGCGGTTCCGGCCCCGCTTCTTGGAGACGTAGAGCGCGCCGTCGGCCAGCTCCACGAGCCCGCGGAACTGGTCGGCGTCGTCGGGGAAGGTCGCCACGCCGGCGCTCAAGGTGACCGGGCGGCCCGGCGCCCCGTCGGCGCAGAGCTTCTTCAGCTCCACCGCGGTCCGCAGGCGCTCCCCCACCTCCCGCGCCGCCGTCTTGTCCGCGCCGGGGCAGAGGACGGCGAACTCGTCCCCGCCGTACCGGCAGGCGATGTCGCCGGGGCGGATGCTGTTCCGGATCAGGTAGGCCACCTCGCGGAGGACGAGGTCGCCCTGGAGGTGCCCCAGCGTGTCGTTGTAGGTCTTGAAGTGGTCGATGTCGATCATGAGGAGCGAGAGCTTCCGCCCGCCGGCCCGCGCGCGCTCGGACTCCTCCTCCAGCCGCTCGTAGAAGGCCCGGTGGTTGTAGAGCCCCGTCAGGCTGTCGCGATTCGCCACGACCAGGATCTCGTTGAGGTCCTTGAGGGCGATCATGCGGGCGTCGAGGATGATCCGCTTGTAGTGCAGGAAGTAGTCCATGGTCGCCACGCGCATGCCCACGTCGCGCCGGAGGCGCTCGCTCATGAAGTACTTGTGCTGGAGGATCTCCTGCCACAGCCGCTTGGCCTCGTCGGACTCGAAGGGCTTGAACGTCATGCAGTAGAGGAGCGCGGCGTAGATGAGGTCGCCGTACTCCTTCCGGAGCTTCTCGGTCGCGGCGGCCGCGGCGTCGCTGGTGGGCCTGGACCCGGCGCAGATCCCGATGATGTTCTGGCCCTTCCGCTCGAGCCGCTCGATCTCCCGGGCGCCCGGGGGCCACGTTGCCGCCACGTCAAGCCTCCAGACTAAAAAACCCTGGCATTATTCACCACAAAGACACAAAGGACCCACAAAGAAATCCTGGATAGGGGCTTCCCCCCCCCGGGGGGGGGGGAAGGGGGGAATCCTCCAATACTGTATCTTCTTTGTGTGCTTCGTGTCTTTGTGGTGAATCTTGTTAGGGACTCTAAGCCTCATCGCGCGCCGCCGTCGTAGACCTTGCGGCCGTCGCGGACCGCGGACCGGCGGCGGAGTTCCTCCTCGCGCAGGAGACGATACTTTTCGTCGCGCCTCCGGTCAACCTCGCAGGCGTCGAAGCCCCCCCCGTCCGGATTCGGGCGGGCCCGGAGCCTCTCCCGGCCGGCCTCGATGACGGAGAGCGCCTCCCGGCGGGCGGGATCGCCCGCGTCCTTGAAGCGCGCCAGGCACGGGCTCCGCTCCGGGCGGTCGAACGCCACCTGCGGCCCGCGGTTCCCCCCGTGGTCGGCCAGCTTCCGGAACGGCACCCCCGTGAGGGCCTCGAGCCGGTCGAGCTCGCGGTTGTCCAGGGGGGACCGCCCCGCCAGGTTGTCCGGGTAGGCGCTGGCGTAGCTCGGGTAGTAGGGCGCGTTGAGGTCGATCCACGTGACGATCCGGTCGAACTCCTCCTTCGTCACCTGCCCCTTGTCACGCCGCTTCTTGATCGCCTCCCCGAGTTTGCTCGCGTGGGACCCCCACGAGTAGGCGGGCTGGATCGCCGCGGGGCCGGCCCCCACGACCTTGACGTACTTCTTCCGCCACAGCTCGTTGTACGAGACGTTGAAGACCAGGTCCCGGTCGCCGGCCAGGAGCAGCTTCTCCCCGCCCTTCGTCCCGAAGTCGTGGCACTCGACGCACGTCCGGTCGAAGACCGGCTGGACCTCGGCCAGGTAGTTGAAGAGGCGGGGCGGCCCGTACCACCCCTCCAGCCGGCTCGGGGGCCGCCGCAGGGCCATCGGAGCCGCCCCCCCGCCGGCGGGCGGCGCCGCCCGGCGCTCGTCGTGACAGCCCACACAGCCGGTCCACTCCCCCGACTGCGCCACCGTCCCGCTCCGCATCGACTGGACCATCATCCCGTCCGCGTCGAGGAGCTGGAAGTAGACGAAGGTGTCCGAGGGGACCGCGAAGCAGGCCGACCCGTCCGGCTCCACCGGCACGGTGCCGAGGATGCGCTTGTTGTTGAAGTCGTGCCAGTTCATCGCCGGCGCCTCCTGCCCCTGCCCGCCCCAGGGGGACGGCGTCCAGAAGCGCTTCTCCGGCGACTCGACCACGCGGAGGGACTTCACCGCCCCGCGCGCCACGCCCTTCATGTGGGTCCCCTGGTAGACGTCCGCGACGTAGAAGTAGCCCTCGCGGTTCCCGTAGTCGCGGCGCGGCGGGATGGCCGGGGGCCGCGGCCGCGGGCCGAGCGGCATGGGATCGAAACAGCCTGGGCCCGCGACGTGGAGGAGGACCTCGTTGCCGAAGACGTCGAGGAGATAGATCCCCATCCGCTCCCCTTCCCCGGTCATCCGGGAGCATAGGAAGTATTTGTCGTCGAGCGGATAGGGGTCCTCGTACTTGGGGGAGACCCGCGCGAAGTCGTCGAAGCCGCCCTTCTCGTTGACGAGGTCGACGGCGCCGGCGGGCCACGTCCTCAGGACGGGCGGCCGCCCGTCCACGCCGCGCTCGCGGTCCACGACGGCGATCGCCCCCCATGGGCGGTCGTGGCACGAGGAGAAGGTGCAGAGGACGTTCAGGGTGCCGGGGATGATCCGCCCCTCGAGGACGGCCCCGGGGCTCCCCATGTTGTTCCCCCAGTAGACCGCGTGGTTGGTGCCGTCGGGATTGACCGTCCAGAGCCCCTGCGCGTCGCCGAAGTTACGCTCGACGTACTCCCAGCGGTCGCAGAGGATCCGCCCGTCGGGCATGAGGGAGGGGAGGCCCTCGAAGAGCGTGCTCTTGCCGATCTGTACGATGTTGGCCCCGTCCGCCTCCATGCGGAAGAGGTTGCCCATGATGTGCCGGTTGCACATGCAGTACTTGGGCTCGCGCGAGGAGGTGAAGACCACGGCGCCGTCGGGCAGGTAGATGGGGTCGATGTCGAAGACGCCGGGGGCGGCCGTGAGCGCGCGGAGGTTCCCCCCGTCCGCGTCGATCTCGTAGAGGTGGTAGTCGTCCTTGATGTCCTTCCGCATCGAGAAGACGACCTTCCGGCCGTCGAAACGGACGTCGGGGTCGCGGGCCGCGCCGGCCGCGGACTCCCAGAGGGTCTTCACCTCGCCGCCGCGCGCGAAGTCGATCGTCTTGAGGGCCCCGCCGCCCTGGAAGCTCCCCGTGTTGATCTCGCCGGTCTGGAACATCGTCTCCGTGTTGTGGTGGTCGGGCCTGTACTGGCGGCGGACCACGAAGAGGAGGGGCCGGCCGCTCACGAGCGGGTTGGCCAGGAGGGCCTCGCGCTGGAGGGCGGTCCATTCGGGGCCGAGGCCCCCTTCCGCGGCCCGGTCGATCCGCTCCAGGAACTCCGCGGCGCGCGGGTAGCGCGGCCCGAAGGTCTCGGCCAGATCCCTCACCGCCGCGCGCAGGGCGGCCGCGGGGGCCTGAAGCCGCTCCGTCCGGCGGGCCCGCGTGGCCTCGGGGTCGATCTCCCCGCGCGCCGCGAAGTCGTCGAACGTGACGTGGCCCCATCCGCCGGCGTGGCGGTCCACCACGCGCAGGAAGACCTTCCGCCCCACGAGCGCCGGGGCCTTCCACGCCACCTCCTGCATGACCACGGAGGACTTCCCGCGGGCCTGGAGGTGCTCCTTCCCGTCCGGCGTGCAGAGCGCCACGTAGGTGGAGGCGTGGGCCCCGCCGCCCACGCGGAGGGACATCTCGGGGGCGCGGAGGACGAAGACGGGCGACTCCACGACGCCGGTCATCGCGTCGCTCTTCTCGCGCTCGTTCTCCCGCTGGAGCGTGGTCAGCAGGAACCGGCCCCGGGAGTTCCGGACGTCGCGGGGCTCGCAGACGAGCTTCCCGAACGCGCCCTCCACGACCTGCCACCCCTCGAGGCCGCCCGCCTCGAAGTCGAAGCGGACGAGGCCCTCGTCGGCCTGCACGGCGGCCAGGAGGGCGATCCCCGCCACCGCCTGGCAAAACCTCATCACCCTATCTTCCCCCGGGGGCAGGCCGCCGCCTCGCTGAAATGCGTGTGCTGAGGCCCCCCGCGCGTTATGCTGTCGCCGATTTCGACCGGAGGACCAAACATGGAATACCGCACCCTCGGCCGGACCGGCCTCAAGATCTCCGCGCTCTCGTACGGGGCGTCCCCCCTCGGGGACGTCTTCGGAAAGATCGACGAGTCGGCGGGGATCGCCTGCGTACGCCGCGCGCTCGACCTCGGGATCAACTTCATCGACGTGGCGCCCTTCTACGGCCTGACGAAGGCCGAGACGGTGCTCGGAAAGGCCCTGCGGGGCGTCCCGCGCGACCGGTATTACCTGGCCACCAAGGTCGGGCGGTACGGCCACGAGCCCAGGGACTTCGACCACTCCGCCCGGCGCGTCACCGCGAGCGTGGACGAGAGCCTCGCGCGCCTCGGCGTGGACTACGTGGACCTCATCCAGGCCCACGACATCGAGTTCGTGAGCCTCGACCAGATCGTCGAGGAGACGATCCCCGCCCTCCGCCGCGTCCGGGACGCCGGGAAGGCCCGCTTCATCGGCATCACCGGCCTCCCTCTGCACGCCTTCAAATACGTCCTCGACCGCACGGAGACCGACACGATCCTCTCCTACTGCCACTATTCGCTCAACGATTCCTCCCTGGAACACCTCGTCCCCTGCCTCAAGGCGAAGGGGATGGGCATCATCAACGCGTCGCCCCTCTCGATGGGGCTCCTCTCGCAGTCGCCCCCGCCCGCCTGGCACCCCTGCGGCCCCGAGATCCGCAAGGCCTGCGCCCGGGCGGCGGAGCTCTGCCGCAAGCGCGGCGCGGACCTCTCCAAGCTCGCCGTCCAGTTCTCCACGTCCAATCCGGACCTCGCCACTACGATCGTGGGGACGTCGCACGCCGAGAAGATCGAGCGGAACGTGAAGTGGCTCGACGAGCCCGTGGACCGGGAACTCCTCGCCGAAGTCCTGAAGGTCCTCGATCCCGTGAAGAACCGCGGATGGCAGCAGGGCATCCCCGCGAACTACCCCGTCTGCGTGAAGACCGGGAGGCGCACCGGCAAGGAGGGCTACTTCCACACGGCGGAGGGCCCCGTCTCGATCCCGAAGGCCCCCAAACGCGCCCCGAAGAAGCCCGCCCGCCGCCGGAAGGGGACGCGGAAGTGATCGTCGACGCCCACCACCACTTCTGGCGCTACGATCCCGTCGAGTACTCGTGGATCGACGACGCCATGGCGCGCCTCCGGCGGGACTTCCTCCCCGAGGATCTCTCGCCCGAGATCCGGGCCGCCGGCGTGGACGCGGTCGTCTCGGTCCAGGCCCGCCAGACCGTCGAGGAGACCGGCCAGCTTCTGAAGTTCGCGGAGGGGAACGCCTTCATCGCGGGCGTGGTGGGCTGGGCGCCGCTCGTGGACCCCGGCGTGGAAAGACATATCGAGCGCTTCGCCGGCCGGCCGAAGCTCAAGGCAATGCGCCACGTGCTCCAGGGCGAGGACCCGTCCTACATGCTCCGGGACGACTTCAACCGCGGCGTGGCGCTCCTCTGGAAGCACGGCCTGGCGTACGACGTCCTGATCTACGAGCGCCAGCTCCCGCAGGCGATCGAGTTCGTGGACCGCCATCCCGAGGGGCGGTTCATCCTCGACCACGTCGCCAAGCCCCGCATCCGCGAGAACGTCCTGGAGCCGTGGCGGACGAACCTGCGGCGTCTCGCGGAGCGCCCGAACGTCTGGTGCAAGGTCTCGGGCATGGTCACCGAGGCCGACTTCAAGGCCTGGACCGAGGCCCAGCTCCGGCCGTACCTGGAGGCGGCCCTCGAGGCGTTCGGGCCGCGCCGGCTCATGTTCGGCTCGGACTGGCCGGTGTGCCTGGCGGCCTGCGAGTACGACCGCTGGTGCGGGATCGTCCGCCGGTTCGTCTCGCGCCTCTCGCAGGACGAGCAGGACCGCGTCCTCGGCGGGACCGCCGTCGAGGCCTACCGTCTGTGAAGGCCTTCTGCATCCTCGATCCGGGCCGGACGGGGATCGTCGAGCGGCCCGCGCCCGAGCCCGGCCCGGGGGAAGTCCTGCTCCGGGTGAGGAAGGTCGGCTTCTGCGGCTCGGACCTCTCGACCTTCCTGGGGCGCAATCCGCTGGTGAGCTACCCCCGCATCCCGGGCCACGAGATCGCCGCGGAAATCGAGAAGGTGACGGAGGGCGTCCCCGGATCGATCCGGCCGGGGCAGGCGGTGACGGTGGTGCCCTACACGAACTGCGGTAACTGCACCGCGTGCCGCCGCGGCCGATTCAACGCGTGCCGCCACAACCAGACGCTCGGCGTCCAGCGCGACGGCGCGATGGCGGGATACCTCGCTGTTCCGTGGGAGAAGGTCGTGGCACCCGCGCGGCTCGGGCTCGCGGAGCTGGCGCTCGTGGAGCCCCTCACGGTGGGATTCCACGCGGTCGACCGGGCCGCCGTGGAGGCCGCCGACACGGTCGCGGTCCTCGGCTGCGGGATGATCGGGCTGGGGGCGGTGGCGGGCGCCGCGCGCCGCGGCGCGCGCGTGATCGCGGTGGACATCGACGAGGCGAAGCTCCGGACGGCGCGGGCCGCCGGCGCGGGGCACTCGATCAACTCGAAGACGTCCGACCTGCACGCCGAAATGGAGCGGCTCACCGGGGGCCGCGGGGCGGACGTGGTCATCGAGGCGGCGGGGCTCCCGTCCACGTACCGCGCGGCGGTGGACGAGGTGGCCTTCGCGGGCCGCGTGGCCTGCATCGGCTACGCGAAGGAGGAGGTGGCGTTCGCCACGAAGCTCTTCGTCCAGAAGGAGATCGACCTCCGCGGCTCGCGCAACGCGACGCCGGGGGACTTCGAGGCCGCGGCGGCCTGCCTGGCGGAGGGGACGTTCCCCGTGAGGGCGGTCGTGAGCCGCGAGGTGCCGCTCGGAGGCGCCGGGGAGGCGCTCGCCGGGTGGGCGAAGAACCCGGGGGCGGTCACCAAGATCGTGGTGGACGTGGGCTAGGGCGTAATCCCTCGATCCTCAGCCGATCCAAAGGGCTTGCGCCAGTGGGAAAGTCGGCTTAATATTACAGAGGTGGAACCTCTCGAACGCATCACGACGGACCCTGCGGTCCACCTCGGCAAGCCTTGCGTCCGGGGCACGCGGATCCCGGTCGACGACGTGCTGGAACTCGTGGCCGGGGCGATCCCGTTCGACTCCATCTGCCGGGATTACTACCCGGATCTGACGCCCGAGGACGTCAAGGCGTGCGTGGAATACGCCCGCAGGATCGTCCGGGCGGAAGACATCCACGTGGCTCCCAAAGGGTAGCGCGTGCGCCTGTTCGCGGATCAGGACGTATACGCCATCACCGTGTCCTTCCTTGCCTCGCAGGGACACGAAGTCCAGACGGCGGCCGAGGCCGGGCTTTCCCGGGCCGCCGACGAGAAAATCCTGGACCATTGCCTGCGAAGCGGTCGGGCGCTGGTGACGCGCGACAAGGATTTCGGCAACCTGGCCGTTGCGCGCGCCATCCCCTGTCGAGGCGTCATCCTCATCCGATCCGAACCCGCGCGGATCTCGCAGGCACACCTCCAGCTCCGGGCGGCCCTATCCTCGCTCTCGAGCCTGGACGACGTCTTCGTGGTGGTCGAGGAGACCCGGTACCGCATCCGACGGCTGGGGCCGGCTCGAGGGCAATCGGAAGGCCCCGCGCCGGGCGGACCCGGCCAGCCCTAGCCCGAATTATCCGCGTAAGCCTCTCGGCCACGCGAATAATTCGCCCTCCGGGGCCTTCGCTCCCGCCGTTTCGCCAGGAGCTACGGCGGGCTAATCCGCCATATCGTCGCCGACAGGATGTCGGCGGCGCGACGACTAGCTTCTGTGTCCCCCCCTTGACAGGGGCCGCGCCGCGAGTCATCCTTGAGTCGGCGGCTTTCGCCGGAGCGAGGAACCGATGCCCGTCCTGGCCCCCCACATGCGCGAGGAGCTGGCCCGCGCCGCCTTCGAGCTCTTCTCCGAGCGCGGGATCGGCGGCGTCACGCTGGACGAGGTCGCCGCCCGCGCCGGCGTGACCAAGGGGAGCCTCTACTGGCACTTCAAGTCGAAGAAGGACCTCGTCCTGGCCGCCGCCCAGATCTACTACCGGACGTGGCTGGAGCTGGCCCACGCCGAGGCGGCCACCACGCAGGACCCGCTCGAACAGGTCCGCCGCCTCTGGCGGATGTCGATCAACCGGTGCCTGTTCGACCGGCCCAAGCGCGCGTTCTCGACGGAGCTGTTCGCCCTCGGCCTCCATGACCCGGAGATCCGCTCCAGCTGGGGCCAGTTCTACGACAGCGTCCGCGAGATATTCGTGGGACTCATCCGGGCGGCCACGAACGCCGGGAAGCTCCGCATCGACGACCCCCGGCGCGCGGCCGACTGGGTCCTGGCCACCTTCGAGGGCATCAAGCACCGGGCCTCCTTCCAGCCCCAGCTCTGCACCCCCGCCGAGCAGGACGCCCTCGTGGAAGGCTTCATGCGCCAGCTCCTGGCGATGTCCCGGCCGGGGGCGGACTCCCCGAAGTAGGGCCACATTCTCCATACCGCCGGTACGCTTCAAAATATTTCTCCGCTCTTAATACACTTGACCATGACGACATGCGTACTATACTCACGGTACGGCATAACGGGAATCAAGGAGGGAGCCATGATCCATCTCGGGATGCACACCGACAACTGGCGCACGCTGAGCGGCAACGTCGAGCAGGCGGTGCGCTCCGCCAAGGAGAACGACCTGGAGTTCATCGAGTTCGGGGTGGTGGACGGGCAGGACTTCATCGAGGGGCTCGGCTACAGCCCGGCGGTCTCCCTGGACGCCAACCCCCTCAAGATCCGGCGCGAGCTGGAGAAGGCCGGCCTGCGCGTCTCCCAGATCGACGCCGGGTACCCGATCACCGGCCCCGGCGGCGCCACCTACGGCGTCCGCTACATCCAGCGCGCCATCCAGTTCGCCCACCTCCTCGGCGCCCCCTACGTGGACACCACCGACGGCGGCCACAAGCCCGCCGGCTACACCGACGCCGAGGTCCTCGCCATCACGAAGCAGAACTACCGCCTCGTCCTGGAGTGGGCGGAGGAGTTCAAGGTCGGCGTCAACGTCGAGCCCCACGGGCCCTATACGACCAATCCCGACATCATGGACCAGATCCTGAACTTCCACGATTCCCCCTGGATCGGGGTGAACTTCGACACGGGCAACACCTTCATCGCCGGCCAGGACCCCGTGGCCTTCGTGAAGCGGTTCGCCAAGCGGATCCGGCACGTCCACTGCAAGGACGTCAGCCAGGACCTCTGCGACGCGATCCGCGGGGGCGTCACCGGGATCGCCTGCTCGAACGCCGCGATCGGCGAGGGGGTCAATTCCCGCAATATCCATGCTATCATTAAGGTGCTCAACGGCATCGGGTGGGACGGCGTCTTCTCGATCGAGTGCGCGGGGCTCAACGACACGATCCGCAAGAGCGTGGAGTGGCTCCGCCAGGTGAAGGACGAAAAGTAAGGAGGCCCCCATGACCGCCAGGATCGACCGCCGGACGTTCGTCACGGGCGCGCTGGCCGCGTCCGCCGCCGCTTCCCTGCCCGCCGCCGCGGGCCCGGCGCCGCGGACGGGCCCGATGCCCCAGGGGAAGATCGGCAAGCTCGAGATCAGCCGGCTCCTCCTCGGGGGCAACCTCCTCACCCACTACACCCACAGCCGCGACCTCAAGTACGTCTACCGCCTCACCGCCCGCTACAACACCCCGGAGAAGATCGTCGAGACCCTCGCCGTGTCCGAGGCGAACGGAGTCAACGCGCTCGTCGTCCACACGGCCAACAACTACTCCGCCTGGCAGCCCGGCGGCGTGCTCCACACTCTGCAGATGCACCGCAAGAACGGCGGCAAGATGCAGTGGATCGTCTGCCCCACCGCCCCCCTGACCGACTCGATGGACGCCTACAAGCAGATGGTCAAGCGCCTGACCGACATCGGCACCGAGGCGGTCTACCTCTGGGGCGTCTACGCCGACGGCATGGTCTCGCGCGGCAAGATCGACCAGATCGCCCTGGCCGTCCAGATCGGCAAGGACGCCGGCGTCCCTTCCGGGGTGGGCGCGCACGACCTGAACGTGATCGCCCAGTGCGAGAAGAACAAGATCGAGGCCGACTTCTACATCAAGACCTTCCACCACCACAAATACCCGACCGCCCCCAGGCCCGAGCAGATCAAGGGCCCCATCTCCGAGGTCCCCGGCCACTGGTGCAGCGACCCGCAGGCCGTGATCGAGACGATGAAGGCGGTGGCCAAGCCGTGGATCGCCTTCAAGATCATGGTCGCGGGCGCCATCCCGCCGAGGGACGCGGCCACCTACGTCTTCAGCAACGGGGCCGACCACACCCTGATGGGGATGTTCGACTTCGAGATCGCCGAGGACGCCCAGATCGTCCGCGAGGTCCTGGCGAACGTGAAGCGGGAGCGGCCCTGGAGGAGCTGATCCCGCTCAGCTCAGCCCGGGCAGTTCGATCCGGCAGAGCGCGGACTTGCCGCGCCCCATCCGGAAGGTGATCTTCCCGCCCGTGGGCGGGACCAGCGCCGCCGTCAACCGCGACTTCGACTCGGCCATCGTCGGGTCGAAGAGGCGCGCCAGCACCGTGGGGCCGATCCCGCCGCCCCGGTCGACGATCTCGATGACGGCCCCCCTGCGGCTCTGGCGCGTGCGGATGTTGACCCGGCCCTTCTTCCCGGCCCCTTCCGCGATGCCGCCGAGGGCCGTCAGGATGACCTCCTTCAGGAGCTCGGGCAGGCAGTCGACCGGAGGGACGTGCTTCAGGGCCTTGGTCACCTTCACCTTGTGTCCCGCCTTCTCCTCGAAGACCGCCAGGGCCTCCTCGAGGACGCCGTTGACGTCGATCCCCGGCTTGGGGGGCTCCGGCGGGGGAGGGGCCGGGCGGGCCTTGAGGTCCTCCATCTCGTGCCGGAGCGCCTCCTCGCGCTTGCGCGACTCCATGACCATGCGGGTGAGCCCCTCCTCGCGCTTGTGCGCCTCCCCCGCCTCCTTCCGCAGGTTCGCCGCCTCCTCCTCCCGGAGGCGGAGGGACTTCTGCAGTTCGTCCTTCTCCGCGTCCTGCTGGGGTTCCTTGGTCCCCAGCTCCTTGCGCACCGCGTCCTCGATCCGGACGCGGCTGGAGAGGTCCACGAGGAACGCCAGGCCGTACCGCTCCTGGCCCAGGGTCGCCGGCACGAGGGTCACGAGCGCGGGGAAGAGGAAACCGTCCTTGCGCTTGAGGAGCTGGCGCCCCATCTGGACGATCCCGTCCGACTTGAGGGCGCCGAGGACCTCCGCCCCGAGCGTGGGCCGGCCCTCGGCGATGAAGTCCATCACCTTCTTGCGGACCAGGTCATCGCGGCCGCAGCAGAGGAGATCGCAGACCTTCAGGTTCGCGTCCAGGACCTGGGCCGTCTCCCGGTCCACCAGGAGGATCGCGTCGCCCGGCTGCTGGACGACGATCTTCTGGAGGTCCGCGGCGCGGGCGTGCTCCTCCGGGTCCACGGAGAGGCAGGCGTAGCCCACGGGGTCGTCCTCCTCGGAGACGAGCCGGGAGACCCACACCTTGTTGACGCGGGCCTTGCCGTCGCGGGCGGACAGGGCCACGTTGCCGTGGTAGAAGCCGCCCGAGTTCACGGCCTCGCGGATGCGGTTCAGGTCCTCCACGCCCAGGAAGACGCTGGCGGGGGAGAACTGCCCCGCGCGGCTGTGGGCGAAGTACGCCTCGGAGGTGCGGTTCCAGGTGAGGATGGTGCCGTCGACGTCGAAGGACCAGAGGGCGGCGCCGATCGAGTCGAAGAGCAGGCCCAGGGGCTTCCCGATCCCGCGCGCGTCCGCCACCGCGCGGTGCAGTTCCTGCTCCACGAGGAACCGGCCGCCGCGCGGCTCGATGGAGTCGCCCAGGGGGAAGGTGATCGCGTGGATCGTGAGGATGCGGCCGGCCTCGGTCTTGATGTGGATGTGCCGGTAGAGGCGCGCGACGTTCGCGCCCTCGTTCCCGAAGAGCGGGACGCGGGGCACCTCGTCGAGGAGGCCGTTGAGCGCGGCCCCCGGCAGGCCGAGGGAGCCGTACGCCAGGGCGTCCTCGCCTCCCTGGGTGCTGGCCACGATCGTCCCCTCCGGGTCGACAATCATGCCGATGTCCCGGCCGTAGCTGAAGACCTTGGCGGCATCCACTGGACCTTCCCCTAAATGGACAGACTCACGAAACCATGCATGGTTTCCACCCCCCCGGCCCGGGACCGGACCGGGAACGGATCATGGTTCCCCCGGCTCGCGGGGATCCGGATTGCCCAAGGGCCCGGCATCGGACATCCCCCGAATTATAGCACCGACTTCGCCTTTTTGGGGGCGGGAGGAGGCCCGGAATCGGCGGGCCGAGGGCGGCGGCGCGGACCCTTTGGGAAATGGCCACCGGACGACGGCTGGTCCGCCAGGCGGACGGGAAACATCGGCTGGCCCCGGCGGGTGAGGGGACAGCCGTGGCGGAGTCGCTCCGACCCTGCCTCGTGACGGTGGAGGACGACGGCCGGTACCGGTTCGATCTCACGGAGCGGCCCACGAACTTCCGGATCTACGAACGGCCGGACCCGGAGGCCGTGGAGCGGGCGTGCGCCGAGGCGCTCCCGGCGCTTTATCTGTCATTCAAGCCCTGATCCGCCGTCATCGCCTCGCCCTCAGGAAACAATCGATCCTCCCCAGGGCGCTCGCAGGGGGAGCCCTCCTCAAGGCCCCGGTCGGAGGCCGATCCCCGAATGACCGACAACGGCGTTATGGCGGCCCGCTCCGGATCACTTTACCGGAGGGTTGTGGACGCGCAGGGCTTTCAGCGCGGGCGTATCGCCGTCGGCGATCAGTTCCAAGAGGTGCTTGCCGTTGGGCAGGTTCGAGACCAGCACCGTCGGGTACTCGCGCGCGGGGTCCTTCGCCTCGGGGACGGTATAGGTCTCCACAAAGAGCGGCTCGGCTTTCCAGCGCACGGTGAACTCGGCCGGCGCGGGCTTCTTCGAGACCTGCTTGTCGTAGGCCAAGACCCAGTCGGCCGGCTCGATGGCCACGCGCCCGCTCTTGCTGACGAACTTCTGCTTTCCCCTGCCTTCGCCGTCGGCGCCGGTGACGCTGCCGCTGACGGTGAACCGGAAGTCATCCTGCGCATCGTTGAAGCCGGTCAGCTTGGCGGTCCACTCCTCGACGATGACGGGCTTTTCCCAGCCGATCCGCTTGACGGCGGGCCAGCCGACGTGCGGCGTACCGCTGGGGCGCGTGAAGGTGTAGCACGTGGGGAACTCGCACGGCTTCTTCCCGTCGACCAGGACTCTGGCCGAGCCGCCCCCCTTGCCGGGCGCGGCCAGCGCAACGACGCGGTTGCCTTCGAATTCCAGCGTCAGCTTGCGGCCATCCCACCGGACATCCTTGCCGACCTCGAAGGTCCGGACCATGTTCTGCCATTCATCCTTGGGCTCGTTGGGCAGATAAACCAGGAAGCGCTTCATCAACTCTGCCGTCAGCCACTTGCCACGCCCGTTCAGGTGCACGGCGTCGGAGAGGAGATCCTCAGGCTGGAGATTGTTGTCCTTGAGGTACTGCGTCCACTCCCAACGCTGCGGGTGCCAGGCGCAGCCGAATTTCCGCGCGATTGCCGGAAGGAGATGGTAGTTCATCTTGTCATCCCACTCCTTCTGCGTCTGCCAGAAATTCCCCTCGGCCCTGGGCTCGGGCCATTTGGTGACGTGGTCGGACTGCATGATGATCTCGGCCGTCGTGCGCCGGCGGACTTCCTGAATGAGGTTTTCGTACTCCACGTGGCTTCCATAGACGTGGAAGATGAGCAGGTCGGGGTAGAACGGCATCACGTCGTACTCGGCAGTACGGACCAGAAGCTGCGAGGCGAAGCCGCCGAGCGCCAGATTCGCGAGAATGAAATCGGCATTCGGGTAAGTCTGTTTGAGCCACGCGTCGACCTGGTCTGACCAGCGCTGCCCGGTGATGGATTGGCCGTAGTAGAGCACCCGGACGGTGTTGCGCTTCTGGGGCGTACTGGCGGCCATCAGCGTCATGCTGCGCTGGATGTGTTTGCCGTAGCTGGAAGCGTCTGCCGCCGGCCTGGGCGCCGGGTAGTCATCCGCGGCGTAGGCAGCCAGTGCCGCGGCAAGCAGAGCGAGCAAGGAGGCGACGCGGGTGTTCATCGGTTTCTGGCTCCAGTCATGGCGTCGGACAGGTCGGACGCCCCCGGCCTCTGAATCCGGCTCATGAATCCTTAGGCGCGGGAGTCCAGTGCATAACGGTGGAAATTACAGCTTCCGGGATCCTTCATGTATTGAGATCGCACTCCCGGTCGGACGCGGCCCGCTTATCGAGCTCCCGCTCCGCGCGATCCCGCACGGCGGGCTCGTCCAAGCCCACCTCGCGGATCAGGCCCCGCCTTTCCCCCTGCATGGCCTCGCCCCGGCACCGCCAGGCAGGAAAGCAGACCCGCCATGTCCATCAATAACAGGAGCGCCCGAGGGGAAGTCATGGAATCCGCGAAATCCACGGCGAAGGCCCCGCGCCGCGCCCGACGTTAAGGATTCATAACGGTCCCCCGGGGATTTACGTATTATTAACGGCCATGAATCCCTTCCAGATCGCGCGGAGGCTCACGGCGGAGTTCAAGGATCGGCCGAAGCTGGCCGCCCTGGTCGAACAGCTCACCCGCCGGCTCCACGGCGAGGAGGCCCTCAACGAGGACGACCCCGCAAAGCTCCTCGATGGCGCGATGGGCGCGTTCCTCGGGATCACGGGCGCCGAGCGCGGGTTCGTGGCCCTCCGCCGCGAGGACCAGATCGAGATCCTCGCCGCGCGCAACATCCGCCCCGAGGCCCTCTCCGGGTCGAGCCTCGGGACCACGCGCGGCTGCCTGGAGGAGGCCCTCCGCACCGGCCGCGCGGTCCGCGAGGGGACGCGCGACCTCAACCCCCTCTCCGCGCTGGCGATCCCGCTCCGGGCCGAGGGGGACGTCCTCGGCGCCGCCTACCTGGAGAAGTCCTCCACGGCCGGCGCCTTCGGCGACGAGGAAGAGAAGGACGCCCTCGACTTCGCCTCCCGCGTGGGCGGTCCCCTCAAGCGCGCGATCCTCCTCGACCAGGTGCGGCAGACCCTCCCCGCCTCCCCCCTGCGCTCCATCGTGGGCCACAGCCCGCCCCTCTGCCGCTCCGTGGAAACCCTCGAGAAGGTCGCCCCCGCCGACGCGCCGGTCCTCCTCCTCGGCGAGAGCGGGACCGGCAAGGAGCTCTTCGCCCGCGCGCTCCACGAGCTCTCGCCGCGCCGGGGAAAGCCCTTCGTGGCGATCAACTGCGCGGCCGTGCCGGAGACGCTCCTGGAGAGCGAGCTCTTCGGCCACGCGAAAGGGGCCTTCACGGGCGCCGTCTCCGACGCCCCCGGCAAGTTCGAGGCCGCCCACGGAGGGACGCTCTTCCTCGACGAGGTCGCCGAGATGAGCCCGGGCCTCCAGGCCAAGCTCCTCCGGGCCCTCCAGGGCGGCGAGATCCAGCCCGTCGGCGCCCCGCGCCCCAAGCGCGTGGACACCCGCATCGTCTGCGCCACCAACCGCAAGCTCGAAGACCTCGTGGCCGCCGGAAGGTTCCGCGAGGACCTCTACTACCGGCTCAACGTCGTGGCCATCCGCCTGCCCTCCCTCCGCGAGCGGCGCGAGGACCTGCCGATCCTCATCCGGCATTTCCTCGTCCGGTTCTCAGCCCGGCAGAAGATGAACCTGACGGGCTTCGACCGCCCCGCGCTGGCGCTCCTGCTCAACTACGACTACCCGGGGAACATCCGCGAACTGGAGAACGTCATCCGCCACGCCGTCCTCATGTCCGGCGGCCCCGTGATCGGCGCCCGCGACCTCCCGGAATACCTCCGCCCCGCCTCCCCCCAGGCGGCCCTCCTGGACGCGCCCCGCAACGCCGAGGAACTGCGCCAGACGAAGCGCCGCGTGAGGGAAGAAGTGGAAAGAAACTTCGTCATCGATGCCCTCAAGCGCTCCGGCGGCAGTATCTCCCGCGCCGCCGCCGAGACCGGCGTCCATCGCACCCGCCTCGCCCAACTCATCTCCCGCCATGAGATCGACACGTCGAGTTATAAAAACATAACATGACACGGAGCACAGTTAAGCTTCAATAACATCAGGGCGATATGCAACCATATCCACCTGAACGACAACATGTTGCCCACCCAATCCCGGCACGGCCTTTGCATTGCCTGACGATGCCATGATCCTCATCACCGGCGGCGCCGGCTACGTGGGCCGGAACATCGCCCGGGCCCTGAAAACGGATGTCACGATCCTGGACGACTTCCGCGCCGGGCCCCGTGCCGCCGCCCAAGGCTGGCCCGTCATCGAGGCCGACCTGGCGGTCGCCAAGGTGGACTGGCCCGGGATCGACGCCGTCATCCACTGCGCCGGCTCGATCGAGGTGGCCGAGTCCGTGAAGAACCCCGGCCTCTACTGGTGGAACAACGTCGCCGCCCCGACAGCCTTCTTCCGCGGCGCCGGCCGGAAAAGAGTCGTCTTCTCCTCCACCGCCGCCGTCTACGGCGAGCCCGAGCGCGTCCCCATCCGGGAGGACGACCCGAAGCTCCCCATCAACCCCTACGGCCGCTCCAAGCTCGCCTGCGAAACGATGCTCCGCGACCTGGGCCTCGAGATCACGGCCCTGCGCTACTTCAACGCCTGCGGCGGCGACGAGGACCACCGCCCCGAGACCCACCTCATCCCCAACATCGTCCGCGCGGCCCTGCGCGACGAGCCCGTCCCCGTCTACGGCGACGGCTCCTGCGTCCGCGACTTCATCCACGTGGAGGACCTCGCGCCCGCCCACGTCCTGGCCCTGGGAAAGCCGGGCGTCTACAACCTGGGCTCCGGCAAGGGCGCCAGCGTCCGCGAAGTCATCGAGACGGCCGGGCGGGTCATCGGCCGCAAGCTCCGCGTCCGGCACGAGCCCCCGCGCCCGGGCGATCCCAAGGCGCTCGTGGCCGACATCGCCCGCGCGCGGAAGGAGCTGGGCTGGGAGCCCGCCCGCAGCCTCGAGGAGATCATCGACAGCGCCTGGCAATGGCGGAAGGATCACCCCGATGGATACGGCCGATAAGTTCGGAGAGCTCTTCGGGTGCGGGCCCGAGGTCCGCGTCCGCGCCCCGGGCCGCGTGAACCTGCTCGGGGAGCACACGGACTACTGCGGCGGCCTCGTCCTGCCCCTGGCCATCGACCGGCACCTCGACGCCCTGGCCTCCCGGCGCCGCGACGGCATCATGAGGATCGAGGCCCCGATGGTCTCCGGCTCCGCCGAGGTCAGCGCCCGCAGTATCCCCCAGGCCCAGAAAGAGCAGTGGCTCAACTACATCCTGGGCGTCACGGCGGAACTCTGGAGGCACGGCGACTTCCGCGACGGATTCAACCTCCTGGTCGACGGCAACCTCCCCAGCGGCGCGGGCCTGGCCTCCTCCGCGGCCCTGAGCGTCGCGACCGCCTACGCCCTCTCCGCCCTCTTCAAGCTCGGGGCGACCGACCTCGACCTGATCCTGTCGGCCCAGCGCGCGGAGCACAAGTACGCCGGCGTCCAGTGCGGCATCATGGACCAGGCCGCCTCGGCCCTCTCCCGCCGGGGCCACGCCCTCCTCATCGACTGCCGCACCCTCGAGATGCGCCCCGTCCCCTTCGGCGGCCCCGGGCTCCTCGTGGCCGTGTGCCACACGGGCGTCAAGCACGCCCTGGCCGAGTCCGAGTACAACCGGCGCGTCCGAGTGCGCCGAGGCGCTCTCGGCCGTCCGCCAGAAGCGCCGCGGGATCGCCTGCCTGGGAGAGCTCACCTCCGCCGACCGGCTGGAGCTCCGCGGCCTCGTCTCCGGGGCGGTCGCCAAGAGGCTCGACCACGAGATCCTGGAGAACGAGCGCGTCCGCGCCGGGAGCGCCTTCCTGGAGGTCGGCGACCTGGCCTCCTTCGGCCGGCTCATGTTCGCCTCTCACGCAAGCCTCCGGGACCTCTACGAGGTCTCCTGCCCGGAGCTCGACGCGATCGTGGAGAGCGCCCGCGCCCAGCCGGGCGCCGTCCTGGGCGCCAAGATGACGGGCGCCGGCTTCGGCGGCGCCGTCGTCTGCCTGGTGCGCGAGGAGAAGGCCGCGGAGTTCGAGAAGAAGCTGGCGGACGACTACCTCAAGGCCGCGGGGCGGAAGGCCACGGTGGCCCTCTGCCGCTCGGCCGACGGGGCCCGCGAAAGCCTGAACCGCTGAGGGACGGCCATGGAATGCCTCATCCTGGGCGCCGGCTACGCCACGCGCCTCTACCCGCTGACGAAGGACCAGCCCAAGCCGCTCCTGCCGGTGGGGGGCGTCCCCATCCTCGAGCGGATCACGAACGCGGTCCTCCCCATCGAGGGCCTCCGCCGCCTCCACGTCGTCACCAACCACAAGTTCGCCGGCCACTTCGAGCGCTGGAGGGAGGGCTACCTGGGCCGCCGCCCGAAACCCGTGGAGATCCAGGTCCACGACGACCAGACCACGTCCAACGAGAACCGCCTCGGCGCCATCGGCGACATCCGCTTCGTGATCGACCGCGCGGGGATCGACGACGACCTCCTGATCATCGCGGGCGACAACATCCTCCCTCCAGGCGTGGAGGGCTTCGTCCGCTTCGCCCGCCGCGTGCCTCAAGAAGTTCGAGACGCCGGAGCTCGTGTCCCTCTACGGCGCCGTCCAGCTCGACGCCGCCGGGAAGATCATCGACTTCGAGGAGAAGCCGAAGCAGCCCAAGAGCCTCCTCGTCTCGATCGGGCTCTACCACTACGGGAAGCCCCACGTCCAGCTCTTCCGGAAGTACCTCGAGGACGGGAACAACAAGGACGCCCCCGGGTACTTCCTCCAGTGGGCGCACAAGCGCATCGACGTCTACGGATACGCCAGCGAGGGCTCCTGGTACGACATCGGCGACCTGGAGTCCTACAGGAAGGCCGACCAGCTCATGAAGGAGGGCAAGCTATGAGGACGTTCGCCGCCCTGGCCGCGCTGGCCCTTGCGGCCCTGCCCGGCTGTGAAGCGAAGAGGGAAACGGGGAAGAAGAAGCTCGTCGTGGGCTTCTCCCAGGTGGGCGCCGAGAGCGCGTGGCGCACCGCCGAGACGAAGTCGATCCGCGACGCCGCCGCGAAGCGCGGGGCCGACCTCTAGTTCTCCGACGCCCAGCAGAA
>CAYNDR010000020.1:0-4037 GCA_964395295.1 uncultured Planctomycetales bacterium | reverse complement strand
ATGCTCGGCCTCGTCGGGACGGAGGCGGCGATCGAGCTTACGCACGCCGTGGTCGCGGGCGGCGCCGAGGCCGCTATACGGAAATTCTCGGCCCTTCTCTCCCGCGGGGCCGACCTCAAGTTCTCCGACGCCCAGCAGAAGCAGGCCAACCAGATCATGGCGATCCGCTCCTTCGTGAGCCAGGGCGTGGGCGCCATCGTGCTGGCGCCGGTCGTGGAGACCGGCTGGGAGCCGGTCCTCAAGGAGGCCCGCGACGCGAAGATCCCCGTGATCCTCGTGGACCGCGGGATCAAGGTCTCCGACGAAAGCCTCTACGTCGCGCTGATCGCCAGCGACTTCGTCGAGGAGGGCCGGATGGCCGCGAAGTGGCTGGCCGGGAAGATGGGCGGCAAGGGCGGCGTCGTCGAGCTCGAGGGCACCACGGGCGCCGCGCCCGCCATCGACCGCAAGAAGGGCTTCCACGAGGAGCTGAAGAACCACCCCGACGTGAAGGTCCTCAAGAGCCAGTCCGGCGACTTCACCCGCGCCAAGGGCAAGGAGGTCATGGAGGCCTTCCTCAAGGCGGACCGGGACAAGATCCAGGCCGTCTACGCGCACAACGACGACATGGCGCTGGGGGCGATCCAGGCGATCGAGGAGGCGGGCCTCAAGCCCGGCAAGGACGTCCTCGTCGTCTCGATCGACGCCGTCAAGGGCGCCTTCGAGGCCATGGTCAAGGGGACGCTCAACGCCACGGTGGAGTGCAATCCCCTGCTGGGGCCGGCGGTGTTCGAGACGCTGGACAAGGTGCTGGCCGGGCAGGCGGTCCCGAAGTTCATCAAGAGCCAGGACCGCCTCTTCGAGCAGTCGACCGCCGCCCGGGACATCGCGACGCGTGAGTACTAGCCCCCTGCTGTCCGCGCGGGGGATCGAGAAGCGGTTTCCCGGCGTGCGGGCGCTCGCCGCCGTGGACTTCGATGTCCGCGCGGGCGAGGTCCACGCCCTCATGGGCCAGAACGGCGCGGGGAAGACCACCCTCATCAAGGTCCTCACCGGCGCCCACGTCCCCGACGGCGGGACGATGGATCTCGACGGGGAGGACTACCGCCCCTCCTCGCCCGCCGACGCCCTCCGCCGCGGCGTCGGCGCCATCCACCAGGAGGGCGGGCTCGTGGGCACCCTCTCGGCCGCCGAGAACCTCTTCCTGGGCCGCGCGCCGCGCCGGTGGTTCGGCCTCGACTGGCGGGAGACGCGGCGGCGGGCGCGCGAGATCCTGAAGCAGTTCAACCTCGACCTCGACGCGGACCGCCCGCTCGGGGAATACCCCGCCGCCGTCCGGCAGATGGTCGCGATCGCCCGCGCCGTGGCCGGCGACGCGAAGCTCGTCGTGATGGACGAGCCCACGTCGAGCCTCGACGCGCGCGAGACGGACGTCCTCTTCGAGACCATCCGGGGGCTCAAGGCGCGCGGGCTGGGGATCGTCTTCATCACCCACTTCCTCGACCAGGTCTACCGCATCGGCGACCGGATCACCGTGATGCGGAACGGCGCGCGGGTGGGGACGTTCCCCGCGGCGGAGATCTCGAAGACTCAGCTCGTGGCGCACATGCTCGGCGAGGCCGCGGGGGAGGCCGCCGCGCCCGAGGCCCGCGGGCGCGCCCACGCCTCCGGCCCCCCCGTCCTCTCCTGCAAGGGGCTCTACCGGCGCGGCGCGATCGAGCCCGTGGACCTCGAGGTCCGCCGGGGCGAGGTCCTGGGGCTCGCGGGGCTCCTGGGCTCGGGCCGCACGGAGACGGCGCGACTCCTCTTCGGCGCCGACCGGCCGGCCGGCGGCGCGATCGAGGTGGACGGCAGGGCCGTCCCGATGAAGTCGCCCCGCGAGGCGATCGGCCGGGGCCTGGCCTTCTGCGCGGAGGACCGGCAGGCGGAGGGGATCATCCCGGAGATGACGCTCCGGTAGAACATCGCGCTCGTGGTCCAGCGGCGCCTGAGCCGCCTGGGGATCGTCTCGCGGAAGGCGCAGGCCGCGCTGGCGGAGGAGTTCATCAGGGCCCTCAAGATCGTGGCGCCTGGCGCGGAGACGCCCATCCGGAACCTGAGCGGCGGCAACCAGCAGAAGGCGATCCTGGCCCGCTGGCTGGCCTGCCGTCCGCGCCTCCTGATCCTGGACGAGCCCACGCGCGGGACCGACGTGGGGGCCAAGGCGGAGATCGAGAAGCTGATCGAGCGGCTCTCCGGCGAGGGGATGTCGATCGTCTTCATCTCCGCGGAGCTCGAGGAGGTGGCCCGCCGGGCCCACCGGATCGCCGTC
The DNA here is from genome assembly GCA_964395295.1 of uncultured Planctomycetales bacterium. Taxonomy (GTDB): domain Bacteria; phylum Planctomycetota; class MHYJ01; order MHYJ01; family JACPRB01; genus CAYNDR01. Next base: position 1,747 of record CAYNDR010000020.1, on the reverse strand, counting down.
CTCCGCGACCGGAAGAAGGTCGCCGACATCGAGGGGGGCGCGGACCTGGAGCGGATCATGGCCGCGATCGCGGGGGAGGAGCCCCGTGGGGTTTAGGAGACTCCTCCACTCCCCGACCTTCTGGCCCCTGGCGACCCTCGGGACCCTGGCCGCCTTCAACGGCCTTTTCACGCCGAACTTCGCGCGCCTGGAGGTCCGCGACGGCCGCCTCTTCGGCGCGATGGTGGACATCCTCAAGAACGGCTCGATCGTGATGCTGTTGGCCACGGGGATGACGCTCGTCATCGCCACGGGCGGGATCGACCTCTCCGTAGGATCGGTGATGGCGATCGCGGGGGCGGTGGCGGCGCTCCTGATGACGAGCCATGGCGCCTCGCCCCTGGCGGCGGGGCTGGCGGCGCTGGCCGCGGCGGCCGCGATCGGCGCGATCAACGGGGCCGTGATCACCTTGGGGGGGCTCCAGCCGATCGTGATGACCTTGAGCGTCCTCGTGGCCGGACGCGGGATCGCCCAGGCGCTCACCGGCGACCAGAAGATCCGCTTCGAGATCCCCGCGTTCGAGCACCTCGGCAACGGCTCCTTCCTCGGCCTGCCGGTCCCGGTCTTCATCGCCGCGGCGATGGCCGCGCTGGCGCTGGCCGCCTGCCGGAAGACGTCGCTGGGGATGTACGTGGAGGCGATCGGGGGCAACCCGAAGGCCTCGCGGCTCTGCGGCCTGCCGGTCCACGCGGTGAGGATCGCGGTCTACGCCTTCGGCGGCCTCATGGCGGGCGCGGCGGGGCTGGCGGCCACGGCCATCATCAAGGAGGCGGACGTCGCGAACTGCGGCCTCTATCTCGAGCTCGACGCGATCCTCGCGGTGGTGCTCGGGGGGACGAGCCTCTCGGGGGGCCGGCCGCGGGTGGGCGGGGCGCTCGCGGGGGCGCTCTTCATGCAGACGCTCACGACGATGCTCCAGATGCGCGGCGTGGTCACGGAGCACACGCTCCTGATCAAGGCGGTGGTGGCGCTGGCGGTCTGCGCGCTCCAGTCGCCGCTCTTCGGGCGGCTGGCGCGCCGGCTGGCGGCGAAGGAGGCGGCGCGGTGATCGCGATCCCGCCCCGGCACCGGACGCTCGCGGCGAGCGTGCTGATCCTCCTCGCGGCGTACGGGTTCGCCTCGGTCCGGTACGACGGCTTCTTCTCGATCCGCGTCCTGGCGAACCTCCTCACGGACAATTCCTTCCGGGGGATCCTGGCGGTGGGGATGACCTTCGTGATCCTCTCGGGGGGGATCGACCTGTCGGTGGGGGCGGTGATGTCGCTCTCGAGCGTGCTCGTCGGGGTCCTGATCATGAAGCTGGGCTGGCCGGCGGCGGTGCCGGCGGCGCTGGCGGCGGGGACGGCGCTGGGGGCGGGGATGGGGGCGGTGATCCACGTCACCGGCATCAAGCCGTTCATCGTGACCCTGGCGGGGATGTTCTTCGCGCGCGGGCTGGGCTTCGTGATCCACCTGGAGTCGATCTCGATCACGGACCCCGGGCACGTCGCCCTGGCCTCGTGGGGCGTGCCGCTGCGGGGCGGCGCGAGGCTCCCGCTGGGGACGCTGATATTTATCGGGGTAGTCCTGGCGGGGGCGTACGTCGCGCGCTTCACGGGATTCGGCCGCGACATCTACGCGCTCGGGGGGAACGAGGAGTCGGCGCGCCTCATGGGGCGGCCCATCGGCCGGATCAAGGTGGGGGTGTACGCGCTGAGCGGCCTCTGCT
>CAYNDR010000019.1:8567-33926 GCA_964395295.1 uncultured Planctomycetales bacterium | reverse complement strand
GGCCGGCAGACATCCGCCATCGCGTAGACCGTCGGCAGCTTCCCCAGGCGCTCCTCGCAAACGGCCCGCACCCGCTGGTAATCTTCTTTCCGCTTGATGTAGACGCGCGCCAGCCCGATCCCGTCCGGCGTCGAGCCCAGCCCCGGCAGGCCGTGGCGGGAGAGGTTCTCCTCGGAGATCAGCGCCGCGATATTGTCCAGGGTCTCCCGCGTCTGGGCCGCCGCGTCGCCGGCATGGCGCGTCTCCGAACCCGTGATGCTGGCGGTGCCGGAGATGAAGATCTTCGCGTACGGGCCGCAGGTGACGGCCATGGCCCGCGAGAACTTGGGGCTCTGGGGACTGAAGTGGGCGCCGTAGCGGTAGGCCGCGGTCTGCCGCGGATTCTCCAGCGGCACGGCCAGGACGTGCGGGCGATTCGTCGCCAGGGCGATCGCGCTCAGCTCCAGGCCGAGGCCTTCGGTGCCGATGCCGGTGCTGGCCGGATAGACGTCGGGCGGATGGCCCTTCGGAAGGCGGCCGCGGAGGAAGGGGATCCCGGCATAGGCGTCCGTGCGCGCGCGATTCAGCTCCCGGTACCTCTGCGTTCCCCCCTCGTCCGCGACGATGCCCCCCTGATAGAGCCAGGTTCGGACCACGTGGTCCAGCCGCATGTTCACGCCGCCCAGCAGCTGCTGCAGCCGCCGGAAGGCGGCGATCCCCTGCTCGTAGGCGCGGTCGGCCCCGGCCCGTCCGGCGACCAGGGCGGCATAGGTCCAGGCCATGCCGTTGTGCCGCGCGATCACCATCTGCTCGCTGATCCGCTCGATCTCCACGCCGCTGGTGCCGGTCCCCAGCCCCATGGCCTCGATCGCAATCAGCTTCCCTTCGCACGGCGGCTGGGCGATGTAGCTGGTGGCCGGCAGGTCATCGCCGTAAAACTCGCGGATGATCCGGCGGCATTCGCCGATCAGCGCCGGATCGGGCACGAACACCGACTGGTGGACAATCGTCCCATTCGCCCCATGGACGCTGTTCACGGTCTCGATGATGCGCAGGGCGTCGTCCGCCTGCTCCGCCAGCGTCGCGCCCCGCCGCGGCACGGCGGCGGCGAACACGTGGCGGACGCCGCTCCAGTCGGCCACCGAATACCCGATCCCGCGGGACGAGAACTTCTGGATCGCCAGGCTCGTGTCGGGGCGCGTCCCGGGGCGATGGCCATGGCCGGGGGCGCGGGCGCCGGTGTCCTTCAACGAGCGGAAAACGAGGCCCGTCTTCCCCAGGCGGAATTCCGTGCCATGGTCCAGGAACGCCTCCGAGACCTTGATCCCGTGCACGAACGTGCCGTTGGTGCTGCCCAGGTCGCGGATCAGGCAGCCCTTCGGCGTGAAACAGATCCGGCAGTGCCGCCGGGAGACGGTGGAATCGTTGATGACGACATCGTTGGCCGGGCCGGACCCGATGCAGCAGCCGTCCTGGTTCAGGACGAACTCCCGGCCCTGATGGGACCCGCTCAGGACCAGGAGCTTCCCATTCCGAGGGGGAGCGTCCTTTCCCCGCGCGGGGAGTTCAAGGGGGATGGTCTCGATGAACTGTTCTCGCGGAGGGCGGCCTTTCCCCGGGTCTTTTACGGCGCCCTTCCCGGCTCGGCCCGGCCTGTTGGATCGCTTTGGAGTCAATGTGTTATCGGTGACGGCCCGGGAGCTTGCCAGCCCCCCTCGATTATAGCCGTGCGCCAACCCGCTCCTCAACCCGACGGAGATACTTTATCCGCACTCACCCCGCGTTGCTCCATTTTTCGTTCGAGGGCCCCACGGGCCTGTTGTGCCCGCGTGCCCACAAGGGCCGTTGAGCGGGCTTTCCCCGCCCGCCGGCGCCAGCCGGGACCTGTTCCGCGGCTTCGAGGACTGAGGTGTCCCCATTTTTCGCCATGAACCGCCGGGACGCAGGGACGCCGAGATGTCCTGGTTCCCTGAGGCTCCCCCCGTCAGCCCCCGGGGGGGCGAGGGGGGAAATCAAGGGGAGTTCCTTCTCCGCGCCCTCTGCGCCTCCGCGGCAAATGACAAATGGGGACAGGTCAACTTCGAGGAGCGCGGCCGCGCCTTCAAAGGGCTGGTCTCCACCCTCCCGGACGGATAGAATCCCTCCTCGTGGGCGTCGCGGCGACGTTCTCGCTCCTTCGGACGATGCCGTCCGGGCGGCAGATGGCCTTCGCGGAGGCCGCCCTGCGCGAGCCCTACCCCGAACTCCAGGCCGCGGCCTTCGAGGCGCTGACGGACCCGCGGCGCCTCAACCGCCCCGACATCGCGCTCCTCCACTACCCCGACCTCCTCCCCGAGGTGAAGACCCAGGCCCTGGCCCGGAAGGACCTCATCCTGGCCGTGGCCCGCCAGGAGGCGCGCTCCCCGCAGGACCGGCACCGGCGGTCCGCCTACGCCGTCCTGGGCGCGCTGGGGGAGTTCGACGCGGTCCCCGCCCTCGTCCAGGGGGCCACCGATCCCTCGACCCTCGTCCGCGAGGCGGCGCTCGAGGCGCTGGAGCGGCTGGCGCTCCTCTACCGCTACCACCTGGCCAACGCCCGGGCGCAGGCGGATACCCAGAGCCGCGAGTTCGCGGAGCGCCACCGCGCCGCGATGCTCCAGGCGGCGGGCGCCCTCCTGCGGACCTACCCCGGCCACGGCCGGCGGGCCTTCCTGGACCTGGTCCTGGAATCCGGCGCCGACGCCTTCGAGGCGGTCTGCGAGGCGGTCCCCGCGCGCCCCGACTCGCCGCTCCACAAGGTGTTCGAGGAGGCGTTCCTCTCCGCGCAGGCCGAGCCGGCCGTCGAGCTCCTCTTCAAGCTGGCCCTCGAGCCGGGATCGCGCCTCCGGGAGATGGCCCTGGGGGTGATGCGCCGGCGGCGGGACCCCGCCTTCGCCCGGTCGGCCGGCTCCTGGATGGCGAAGCTCTCCCCGGACCGCCTGGCCGCCCTGGCGGAGCGCGTGGCGGAGGTGCCGTGGTGGCCGGCCGTGGAGGCGGCGCCCGACCTCGACCCGCTCGCGGCCACGAAGGTGATGGAGCTCCTGTCCAAGGCGCCCCTCGATCCCGCCCGGCGGGACCCGATGGTCCTGTACTTCCTGGGGAGCCCGCATGCGGAGGTGCGCGCGCGGGCCCTGGTGGTCCTCCAGGCGTTCCGGTCGCCCCTCCTGCCGGAGGCGGCGGGCCGCTCGCTGGGCGACCCCTCGGATTCCGTGAAGCTCGCCGCGGCGCGCGCGATCACGATCCTCGACGCGCCCGACAAGGTCCGGCTCCTGGGCCCGCTCCTGCAGTCCTCCTCGGAGGAACTGCGCCGGCTCGCCGTCCGCGAGCTGTCCCGCGAGGGCTTCGCTCGGTACATGGCGGCGTTCGACCGGCTGAGCCCCGGCACCCGCCAGGCCGCGGCCCGGGCGCTGGCGAAGATCGACGGCGCGATGCTCGACCGGCTCGCCGAGGAGGTCAGCTCGCTCGACCCGGAGAGGCGGCTCAAGGCCCTGCAGGTCGTGGGCTACGTCGAGGCGGAGAAGGACCTGCGGGGGCTCCTGATGGACCTGATCGCCGACCCGGACCACCGCGTGCGGGCCACGGCGGTCAAGATCGTGGAGCTCTCGGGGAACGTGGAGGGGATGAGGCTCCTGATCGGGGCCCTGGGCGACCCGGACGACCGGGTGCGCGCCAACGCGATCGAGGCCTTCGAGGAGATCGGCGACACGCGGTTCGCGCAGCTGCTGACGCCGTTCCTGGGCGACCCGGACAACCGCGTGCGCGCCAACGCCGCCAAGGCCCTCTGGAGCCTGGGCCGGCGCGAGGTGAGGGAGACGCTGGAGGCGATGCTGGCGGACCCGGAGGAGGAGATGCGGCTCTCGGCGGCCTGGGCGATCGGCGAGACCCGTTACGAGGGATTCACGGACGTGCTGGAGGCGCGCCTGAGGGAGGAGCCCAGCGCGCGGGTCCGGGAGCGGATCACCGAGGCCATCCGGCGTTCCCTGGGGATTTGACCCGCCGGAGGCGGGGCGGAATGGACGACATCTTCGACCGGATCGGGAGCGGCTTCCGGAGCGCCTGGGAGCGGCCGGAGGCGACGGTCCTGGTCCTCCTCGGCCTGGCGGCCCTCGCGGCGGCGGGGATCCTGTTCCACGCGTTCTTCTCGGCCTGGGCCCGGGCGGCCCGGGGGCGGCGGCGGGAGTTCCTGAGGTTCGCCGAGGCCAGCGGCCTCACGCGCGCGGAGGCCGGCCTCCTGCGGGGCGTGGCCCGGCGCCTGGCGATGGAGGACCCGGCCCTCCTCTTCGTCCGGAGGTCCCTGTTCGAGGCCGCGGCGGTCGAGTTCCGGATCGATCCCGCGCAGGCGGATCCCATCCGGGTCAAGGTCTACGGCCCATGAGCGAGCGGGACGAGTACGAGAGGCTGAAGCGGGAGGTCGAGTACCACAACTGGCGGTACTACGCCCTGAGCGACCCGGAGGTCTCCGACGCCGAGTACGACCGGCTCTACGACCGGCTGGCGGCGATCGAGCGGGAGCATCCCGGCTGGATCACGCCGGATTCGCCCACGCAGAAGGTCGGCGCGCGGCCCGTGGAGGACTTCAAGAAGGTCGCGCACGGGAGGCCGCTCCTCTCGCTCGAGAAAGTCTACGACGAGGCGGAACTGCGGGCGTGGATCGAGCAGATGGAGCGCGAGCTGGGCCGGCCGGTGAGCGGGGCCTTCACGGTCGAGCCCAAGATCGACGGCGATTCCCTGGAACTCGTCTACGAGAAGGGGATGCTCGTCCAGGCCTCCACCCGGGGCGACGGCCGGGTGGGCGAGGACGTGACCCACACCGTCCGCACGATCAAGGACGTGCCGTGGGTCCTCAAGGGGGCCCCCGACCTCCTCGAGGTGCGCGGCGAGGCCTTCATCTCCACTCCGGACTTCCAGGAGGTCAACCGCCGCCAGCTGGAGAAGGGGGAACCGCCGTTCGCCAATCCGAGGAACCTGACCAGCGGGTCGATCAAGCAGAAGGACCCCGCGGTCACGAAGTCCCGCCCGCTCCGCTTCCTGGCCCACGGGGTGGGGCGGGTGAAGGGGAGGAAATTCGCCCGGCACGCGGAGGCCATGGGCTGGCTCCGGGAGATCGGCCTGCCGGTGGTGTCCTACAAGGTGTGCGAGTCGGTGGAGAGGGTGGAGCGGAGCATGCTCTTGAGGAGAGTGGCCGATTACTTTAGAAAATATTCCGCCGAGCGCGAGCGGCTGGACCACGAGATCGACGGCATCGTCGTCAAGCTCGACGACCTCGCGCTCCGGGAGGCGCTGGGGGACCGCTCCCGCAGTCCCCGCTGGGCGGTGGCGTACAAGTTCCCGGCGCGGGAGGAGACCACGCAGGTCCTCGCGGTGGACTGGCAGGTGGGCCGCAGCGGGAAGCTCACCCCCGTGGCGCGCCTCCGGCCCGTCCCGATCGCCGGCGTCACGGTCTCCAACGCCACGCTCCACAATCCGTCCCAGGTGGAGAGGCTCGACGTCCGCGTGGGCGACACCGTGGTGGTCACCCGCTCGGGCGACGTGATCCCCTACGTGGTGAAGGTCGTCCCGGGCAGGCGGCCCGAGGGCGCGGCGAAGGTGCCGGTGCCGGGGAAGTGCCCCGCGTGCGGGGCGAAAACGGAGCGCACCGAGGCGGACGTCTTCTGCCCCAACGGCTTCACCTGTCCCGACCAGCTCAAGGGGGCGATCGACCACTTCTGCTCGCGGGCGGCCATGAACATCGAGGGGATCGGCCCGGAGTGGATCGACCAGTTCGAGGACCGCGGCCTCGTGAAGTCGGTGGCGGACCTGTACGCGCTTGACCGGCCGCGGCTGATGGAACTGGAGCGGATGGGGGAGAAGCTCGCCGGGAACATGATCGGGGCGATCGAGGGGTCGAAGCGGACGACCCTGGCGAGGTTCCTCAACGCGCTGGGGATCCGGCAGGTGGGCGAGGCCACCGCGGCGGCGCTGGCCGGCCACTTCGGGGACCTGGAAGCGGTCCGCAAGGCCTCCGTGGAGGAATTCCAGAAGGTCCAGGACGTGGGCCCCAAGGTGGCCGAGTGCATCCGCGCGTTCTTCGGCGAGCCGCGGAACCTCGACGTGATCGGGAAGCTCCTGGCCCGCGGGGTCGGGTTCAAGCCGCAGGAGCGGAGGGGCGATCTCCTCGCGGGCCAGGTGGTGGTCTTCACGGGGGGGCTGGAGGCGATGACCCGCGACGAGGCCAAGGCGCTCGTCGCGGAGAACGGGGGGAAGACGGCCGACGGCGTGTCGAAGACCGTCACGCTCGTCGTGGCGGGCCCCGGCGCCGGGACCAAACTTGACAAGGCGCGCAAACTTGGTATAAAAACTCTCGACGAGCGGGCCTTCCTGGAGATGCTGGGTCGATGACAGGGGGGCCCTTTTTTTGTCCCCTGACGGTTCGGGAGAAGGACCTTGGTGCAGAAACTGAAGTGGATCTGGATGGACGGGAAGCTTGTCCCCTGGGACGAGGCGCGGGTCCACGTCCTCACGCACAGCCTGCACTACGGGCTGGCGTCGTTCGAGGGCATCCGCTCCTACCAGACCCATGACGGGCGCTCCGCCGTCTACCGCCTCCGGGACCACCTCCGGCGCCTGCTGGACTCCTGCCACATCGGGCAGATGAAGTGCCCCTATTCGATCGATGATCTCGCGGCGGCGAGCAAGGAGACCCTGGCGGCCAACGGCCTCAAGGCCGGATACATCCGCCCCGTGGTCTACATCGGCGACGGCGTGATGGGAGTCCATCCGCAGGACAACCCGATCCGGGCGTTCATCGCCACCTGGTCGTGGGGGGCATACCTGGGGGAGGAGGCCCTCAAGAAGGGCATCCGCGCGAAGGTGTCCTCCTACACGCGGTTCCAGCCCAACTCGATCATGACGCGGGGCAAGATCACCGGCCACTACGCCACGGGCATCCTGGCCAAGCGCGAGGCCAAGGGCCTGGGATACGACGAGGCGGTCATGCTCGACGGCGACGGCTTCTGCGCCGAGGGCTCGGGCGAGAACCTGTTCATCGTGCGGGACGGGAAGATCAAGACCACGCCGCTGACGTGCGTCCTGCCCGGGATCACGCGCGACACGATCCTGACGCTGGCGCGCGAGGCGGGGATCCCCATCGAGGAACAGCGCTTCTCCCGCGACGAGCTCTACATCGCCGACGAGGCCTTCTTCACCGGCACCGCGGCGGAAGTCACCCCGATCCGCGAGGTGGACGACCGCGCGATCGGGGGGGGCGTCCCCGGCCCGGTGACGCTCCGGCTCCAGAAGCTCTTCTTCGACGTGGTCCTGGGGCGCAACCCGAAGCACGCCTCGTGGCTGGACTACTACGAGGTCGGGGAGGCGCCCGCGAAGGGCGCGAAGCGCCCCTCGAAGGTCAAGGCGTAGGAGGTCGTCGTGCCGTCCGCCAATCCCCTCCGCTGCCCCGGCTGCAAGGAGGGGCTCATGGAGGGGCGCTTCTGGCCCTGGAAGCACTGGCTGGCGCCGATCCTGATGCTGACGATCATCCTCCTGCCGCTGGGGCTGCTCCTGAAGGCGAGGCCCGACTACTACGAGTGCCCCAAGTGCGGCCGCAAGAAGGGGACGCTCTGGACCTGATTTCCGGGGCTCCTCGCCCGGCGGCGGCCGTGGCGGGATTACAGGGACAATAGGATCCGGAGCCGGTCTTCGATCCGCCGCAGGGTTTCCTCGGATACCGCCCCGCACCGCCTCATCAGCCGATCCTTCGAGATGGAGCGGACGTCCTCGCACTTGACGAAGCTCCGCAGGCTCAGGCCTCCCTCGGGAGGGGCGATCTCCACGTGGAAAGGGATCCCCTTTTTACGGGAAGTGACCGGCAGGACCACGACCAGGTCGGCGGGACCCTGGTTGAATTCGTCCACCGAGACGACGAGGGCGGGCCGGGTCCCGCTCTGCTCGTGGCCCAGGACGGGATCCAGGTTCACCATCCAGACTTCGCCGCGGGAGGGGAGGGGGGCATTCATCGTTCCCCGGCTCCATCGGAGAGCGTCGACTCCCAGGCCCTCCGTTCCTTTTTCTCGGCCTTCCAGGCCTTGGGATCCTTCTTGAGGGCGGCGAAGGCGGCGTTGGCCTCTTCGAGGAATCGCTTCCGCCTGTATGCCTCGATCGCCTCGCGGAGGATGGCCCGCGCCGGCCGGCCCGTCCTCGCCGAGATCTCCCGCAGGACCCGCCGCGTCTCCTCCCCGATCCGGACGGTCGTGGTGGCCATGGGTCCGCCTCCATCGCAAGTAGGTCTACTAATATGTATACAATATCGAATACAGTTTCGCAAGCCTCCGGGGAATCGGCTGGCGCCGGTCCGGGGGGAAGGCCTCGTCCTGGAATCCTCCGGGTCTCGGGGCATCGATGCGGACCGCTTCGGGGGAGTGAACCCCGGGATCATCCCTTCGCCAACCGCCCCGCCTCCATCCGCAGAATCCGCGACGCCCCGCGCAGGATCGACTCGTCGTGCGTCACGATGAAGAGCGTCCCCCCCGCGGCCGCGCGCCCCAGGCAGGCCATCGCGAGGCCGGCGTTGGGGCGGTCGAGCGAGGCGGTGGGCTCGTCGGCGAAGACCACGGCGGGGCGGCGGACCACCGCGCGGGCGATCGCCACCCTCTGCTTCTCCCCCGCCGACATCTGCCAGGGGAACCGGTCGCGGCAGTGGCCCACCCCCAGCTCGTCGAGCAGGCGCCCGCCCTCGCCCTCCCCGGAGGTCCGGACGTTCTCCAGGCCCGTGAGGTACGGGATGAGGAAGTGGTTCTGGAAGATGAAGCCGAAGTGCTCCCGGCGGAGGCCGGCCAGCGCGTCCGGGCCCATCGGCCCGTAGGGGCGGCCGCGGAACGAGACCTCGCCCGCCGTGGGCCGCTTGAGCCCCGCCAGGAGGTAGAGGAGCGAGCTCTTTCCCGAGCCGCTCGGCCCGAGGATTCCCACGGACTCGCCGGGGCTCACCTCGATCGAGACGCCGTCCACCGCGTGGACCGCGCTCGAGGCGTCCGCGTAGGTCAGCCGCAGGTCCCGCGCCGAAAGCGTCATCCGCGCCTCTCGATGATGCTCACCGGATCGAGCCGCCGGAGGCGCCCCCTCACGGTCGCGCCCGCGAAGAGCTGGGCCGCCGCCGGCAGGGCGAGCGACACGAGCACCGGCGCCCCCTGCCAGATCGGGAGGGGGATGCCCCGGGGGACGAGCGCGATCTCGCGGAACGCCGCCAGCAGGGCGAAGGCCAGCGCCACGCCCCCCAGCCACGAGAGCGCCATCAGGATCCCCGTCTCGGCCGCGGCCTTCCGCGAGAGCCGCCGCCTCGTGTGGCCGATCGCCAGCAGGATCGCGAACTCGTCCATCCGCTGGCCGAAGAAGATGCTGTGGAGGAGCCCCGTCACCACCGACACGACCAGGATCAGCAGGACCGAGATGGAGTTGAGGACGAGGAGGAGCCGGTCGAACACCTGCGCCACCTCGTCCGCGGCCCGCGCCCGGTCCCACGCCTTCGCGTCCGGGAGGCCGCGCAGGAACGCGTTCATCTCCTCCAGGCGGCCCGGGCGCGGCACCACGATCAGCCGCTCCCAGAGCTTGGCCGAGAAGGCGTAGGACGCCGGATTGTTGAGGTACTCGTAGGAGCACAGCCCCAGCGGCGTCGGCCCCTCCAGCACCCCCACGACCCGGAAGCGCCCCGGCATCCAGTCGTCCTCGCTCACCTCCATCCCGAACTCCGCGCCCGGCGACCAGCCGTTCGCCTTCATGAAGTTCTCGTGGAGCGCCACCTCGGCGGTCCCGGGCCTCGGGAGCGAGCCCTCCTTGAGCCGCGCGCCGCAGAGCTCCAGGAGGCGCGGGACCTCCTCCCGGGGGGCGGCGCGGAGGTGGTAGAAGAAGGGGCCCAGGAGCGTCCGGACCCGCACGAAGCAGTTCCGCGAGTCGATCAGGCGCTCGACGGCGGGGTGGGCCGCGACGGCGTCGCGGGTCTCCCGCGCGATGCGCGTATCGCGCTTCGGGAAGAGGACGGTCCACCGATCGAACTCGCGGGTGTAGACGAGGACCGAGGCCTTGAGCCCCCGTATCGTCGAGAGGACCGCCACGACCAGCATGACGGAGAAGGTCAGGATGAGGAACGCCGGCAGGACCTTCCGCGCGTTCCGGCGGCCGTAGGTCCAGGGCGAGAGCGGGTCCATCAGGAGCGGTCCGGCTCGATCCTCCGGAGGGCCCGCAGGGCGTAGAGGCCCTCGTACCACGACCCCTCGCGCATCATCTTCCGGAGCGGCTCGGCCGCCTCGCGCCGGCCCAGGAAGCCCAGCCCTTCGGCGGCGCGGTAGCGGACGAGGAACTCGGGATCGCCGAGCCGCTTCACCAGCGGGTCGAGCGCGCGCGGGTCGCGCGTCTTCCCCAGCGCCGCGGCCGCCCAGAGGCGGACGCGCGGGTCCTCGTCGCCGGCCGCCTTGAGGAGGGCGTCCGCCAGGGCCGCGTGGCCCTCCTTGAGCTTGAAGGCCCGGTAGGCCGCCTCGTGGCGGACGACCACCGACGGGTGCTCCAGCCCGCGCCCGATGGCGGCCGGGTCCGCCGACGAACGGAGCCCGTCCACCTTGCCGCGGACCTCGGACTGGCGGGCCTGGTCCCAGAGCATGAGCCCCACGGTGGAGGCCAGGCAGACCAGCAGGCTGAGCGTGGCCCCCCGCCAGGAGAGGGCGCGGAACATGACCGAGACTCCGGGACAGCAGACCCCGACGAAGAGGACGAGCGCGAAGAGGGGGCCGGCGTGGTAGACCGCCCGCCAGGAGAGCGCCGAGAGGTCCAGGAGCCACCCCCCGCGGAAGGCCTGGCGGCTCAGCTCGTCCAGCGCCTTCGAGAGCCCATCGGCGCCGGACTTCGGGTCCCAGCGGACCTCGGCCCTGCCGGATTTCAGCGTGTCGTCCTCCACGACGACGTCGCAGGAGAGGGACGCCCCGGGGCCCCTCGTCCCCTCCCCGTAGACCGAGAAGTCCAGCTTCCTGAGCAGGGGCGTGGCCTCGCTTCCCAGGGGCGCCCGGGCGGTCCGCTGGGACCGCTCCGGCGCCTTCGGGTCCGCGGCGAAGAACCTCTTCACGGGGTCCGCCGCGTAGAGCGTGTGCCTGTAGTAGAAACTCACGGCCGCCCGGCCGAGCGGGTGGCCGGACAGATAGCGGTCGCGGAAGAGCGCGAGGTTGTCGTTGAAGGCCTCGGCGTCCGCGGGGCGGGGGAGGAGGGCCGCGGCCACGGCGAGGGCCATCAGCGCCCCCGTGGCCACGAGCGTGCGGCGCGGCGGCTTTCCCTCGCGCACCCGCTCGCCCCTCCGGCCCCAGACGAGCGTGTAGCCCATGTGGGCGGCGAAGGGGACCAGGAACGCGGCCGAGAGGGCCAGGACGGGGGAGACCGCGGGGAAGAACGCGAGCCCGAGGAAGACCGCCTGGAAGGCCGCCGACGCCAGGCCCATCCGCGCCGCGCGAGGCCAGGCCTCGCCCGCCAGGAGCGCCAGCGCGTGGACGAGCCCCAGGAAGAAAGCTACGGGGAAAGCGAAGAGGGCCGCGCCTCCCAGCTTGAAGAAGAGCCCGGCCGAGGCGATCTCCGCGGGGCCGGGGAGGGGGATGTCTCCCGCGGCCCCGACCGCGCGGGCCCGGGCGGCGATCCCGTCGACCGCCGCGTTCATCAGGCCGAAGGCCGGCAGGACCAGCGCCGCGAACGCCAGCGCCATCGCCCCGCACGCGCAGGCCGTGCCCCAGGCGAAGCTGGCCGAGAGCGCGGCGGGGCCGGAGCCGAAGGGGGCGAAGGGCTCGCGCAGGCGGCGCCCGTCGAACCTGTCCGGGGCGCCGCCCCGCAGGCGCGTCTCCAGGTAGTCCGCCAGCTGTCCCTGCCGCCAGGCGGCGATGCGCGCGCCCTTCCGGCGCGTCCAGGCGAAGCGGTACATCCCCGAGTGGAACTCCAGGCGGCCTTCCCGCCGCATGACGCGGACGCGCCAGGGGACCGTGTTGGGATTGGTGGAGAAGAGGGCCCCGCCCTCCACGACCCACGAGGGCTCGGCGGGGGCGCCGGCGCGCCGGGCCTCGCGCGCGGCCGATCCCTGCATGAGCCGGGCGAACTCGGCGAGATACTTCTCGATCTCCTCGTCGGTCCCGCCGGCCTCGATGGAGCTGGGGACGTTCATGGATTTGGTGCGGATTATATCAGGGACGGCCGCGCCCCGGAAAGGTCTCCCGCCACCGTTTGGCGGCCCGGCCCCGGATTCCCCTCGATGCATCGGACGCCGCTCTCCCTTGTGACGCCCCCCTGAAACGACTATCATTTCACGTCATGAGAGGCCGGGCCTGCGCGATCCTTCTGGCGCTCGCGGCCGCGCCTCCGGCCGGCGCGGGCGACGGCGGGGGCATCGAGTTCCGCCTCCAGTACATCCCGATCCACGGCCGCCGGCAGGATTCGGTCTTCTACGACTTCGACGGCGACGGCCGGGTGGACCTCCTGAACGTCTCGATCGACTTCGACAAGAGCCCCCCGGAGCGGTGGCTCGCGCTCCACTTCCAGCGGGGGGGCGGGTTCCCCCTGAAGCCGGACCGGATCTGGGCCGCGAGCGGCCGCGCCTGCGCGATCGCCTTCGGCGACTTCCTGCCCGGCGGCGGGACGGAGATCGGCTTCGTGGCCGAGGACGGCCTGTACGCGTACCCGCCCGGGGAAGGCGGGCCCTCGGAGGCCCCCGTCAAGCTCCTCCACGCGCGGACCTTCTTCCGGGCGCCCTCGATGCGGAACTTCCCGGTCTGGTGGTGGCGCACCGACCTGGACGGGGACGGGCGGGACGACCTGGTCCTGCCGCTCTCGGAGGGCTGCCGGGTTTTCCTCCAGACCGCCCCGGGCGTCTTCGGCCGCACGGCCACGCTGGAGGCGGACCTCGATCCCGGGGCGCCCCGCGCGCTGGCGTCCGCCGGCCGCGCCGAGGTCCGGGAGATCGTGGCCGCGCAGTTCAGCGCGGTCCTCGAACTGCCGCGGATCCAGCCCGTGGACGTCAACGGCGACGGCCTGCAGGACCTGGTCACCATCGCCGGCGACACGATCCATTACTTCTTCCAGAAGGAGCCCGGCGTCTTCCCCTCGCGGCGCCCCCACCGGCTGTCCTTCTCGGTGCCCACGCTGAAGGACGCGGCGAAGAAGGACACCGTGAACCTCGCGTCCGTCCAGTTCGTGGACTTCGACCGGGACCGGATCGCCGACCTCGTGGTCACGCGGATCGAGGGGACCGTGGGGCTCTGGGACAGCATCAAGACGAGCATCTACCTGCACCGCGGGACGGGCCGGGGGAACTTCAGCCCCGACAAGCGCATCCAGATCGACGGCGTCTCGATCGACCCCGGGTTCATCGACATGGACCTGGACGGGAAGCTCGACGCGGTGACCTCGCGCCTGCGGACGGACCTCGTCAAGCAGGCCGTGGACGCCTTCGTGCTGGGGGACATCGCCATCTCCTACGAGGTCTTCCAGTACGACCCGAAGGAGGAGACGTTCCTCGCGGACCCGGTCTACGAGAAGCGCATCTTCGTGGCGCGGGGGGACCTCGAGAAGACGGGCGCCGGCGCGGTGCCGCTGGTCTTCATCCAGGGCGACCTCTCCGGCGACGGCCGCCCCGACCAGCTGGTGATCGACCCCAAGCGCAACGAGCTGAACATCCACCCCGGGGTCTCGCGGGAGACCCGCCACGGCCCGCGGATCGGCTTCGACGGCACGCCCCACTGGACGATCCGGCTGGAGCGGCACCCGAAGGCGATCGGGGTGGCGGACGTGAACGGCGACGGGGTGGGCGACATCCTCCTCTACCACTCGGGGATGCTGGGGCTGGCCCTCTCCCGGAGGTGAGCGGGAGCGCCGCCGGTCCCGCCCGCCGCCGCTAGGAGCGCTCCCCCTCCTCTTCAGGGCCAGACTCGCCCGGGCCGCCGCCGGGCCCCGGGCCGGGATTCACTTCCTCGAGGACCGATTCCTCCACGTAGATCGGCACGCGCATCTGGACCGCCAGCGCGATGGCGTCGCTGGGGCGGGAGTCGACCTCCACGACCGTCCCGTTCCGGCGCAGGATGAGCTTGGCGTAGAAGGTGCGGTCCCGCAGGTCCGTCACGACGATCCGCTCGAGGTTCGCCTCCAGCCCCTTGATCACGTTCTCCAGGAGGTCGTGGGTCATGGGGCGGGGGGTCCTCTTCCCCTTGATGTTCCGGTCGATCGCCACGGCCTCCCAGATGCCGATGACGATGGGGAAGGCCCGGGGGCCGCCGACTTCCTTGAGGACGATGACCTGCTCGTCGTTGGTCTCGCTGATGATGATCCGCGACAGCTCCATGTGCACCATGGCGGGACCTCAGCGAAGGGACACCCAGATTATACTGCCGTTCCCGCGTTTCTCCAAAATAATCCTGGCTGGATCGAGTAATGCATTGACTCCCCCTCGGCGCGGGCATAGAATCGCTTTTCATCATGCCGACGTTCGAGGAGCCCTTCCTGGCGATCGCCATCAAGAACAGGTTCATGACGGTCGAGGCGGCCGCCGCCTGCCTGAACGAGTTCCAGGCCCAGCCCGAAGGCCCCTCGTGGCTCCCGCTGGAGGACTGGGTCCGGAAGAGCCAGCTCCTGAGCGAGGGCCAGGCGCGGACGATCGCGGCGGCGGCCCAGAAGGTGTCGTCCGCGAGCAGTTCCCGGGTGAGGCCGCCCTCCGGCGCCGCGGCCGTCCCGGGAGGGGGGACGCCGCCCTCCGCCGCGAGGATCCCCCCGCGGGCGCCGGCGCCGCGGCCCGCGGCCGGACAGGCCCCGGGCCCGGGCTCCGGCATGAGGCCGGCGGCCGCCCCCGCCCCGCGCGCGGCGCAGGGCCCCAACGAGCCCATCCCCGGCATCCGGATCTCGGGCAAGCTCGGGGTGGGCGGCACGGCCACGGTCTTCCTGGCCGACGACGTCCGGAACCGCCGCAAGGTGGCGCTCAAGATCATCCACCCCTCTCTGGCCAGGGACCCCAAGGCGCTCGGGCGGTTCCAGCGCGAGGCCAAGCTCCTGGTCCAGTTCGACCACCCGAACATCGTGAAGGGCTACTCCCACGGGATGATGGGGCCGCTGGCCTACTTCCTGATGGAACACCTCGACGGGGAGTCCGCCCAGGAGGTGCTCGAACGCGAGAAGCGCTTCACGGAGGCCCGCGCGCTCGAGATCATCCTCGAGATCGCCAGGGCGATCGAATACATGCAGACCCAGGGGATCGTCCACCGCGACATCAAGCCCGGCAACATCTACATCATGAAGGACGGCGGCGTGAAGGTGCTGGACCTCGGCTTCGCCCAGCCGATGGGCGCCGACGCCGCGGCGGGCGAGGAGGAGACCACCAGCGGCACGGTCCAGTACATGAGCCCGGAGCAGGCGCGCGGCCAGCGGGACCTCGACGTCCGGGCCGACATCTACTCGCTCGGGGCCACCCTCTACCACATGGTGATGGGCGAGCTTCCCTTCTCGGGCGGGGACTCGCTGGAGGTCATGGCCAAGCAGGTGATGGAGGCCCTCAACTCCAGCGAGATCAAGAACCGCCGGATCTCCCGCCACATGAACTACTTCATCGAGCGCATGATGTCCAAGGACAAGGACCTCCGCTACGCCACCCCGAAGGAGCTCATCGACGACATCACCGAGCAGATCGAGGGATTCCGGTCGCTGGAGTTCCACCCGGACGAGGACAAGGGCCAGGATTCCGCCCTGATGCGGCTGATGGGCTCCAGGGCGGGCCCGGCGGAGCCGCCCCCGCCCCGTCCCGCCACCCAGCGCCTGAGGCCCCCCTCGACCACGCGGAAGGTCTCCCGGCTGGACGAGCTGACCCGGCGCTACAAGAACAACAAGAAGTGAAGCGGGGGAACGGACCCGGATGGACAAGGAAGCCCCCCGGCTGAAGGATTCGGCCCTCTACCGCATCGCCGGCGACGTGGGGTTCAACGCCCGCGTGGAGCCGATGTGGTACACCTTCACGCGCCTGCAGTCCCGCATGGGATTCCTGGAGCGCTGGCGGGAGAGGCGCCGGCTCCGCCGCCTGATCTCGGGCGTCAACGCGGGGCTCAAGGACCAGGGCGTCCCGCCGGACGGGTGGGAGGACCGGACGGGGTCGTGCGTCTGCAACCTCCGGGTCGCCAAGACCGGGCTGATGGGGGAGTTCCGGAACTACCTCCGCAACACGCTCGACAGCGAGGCCGTGAAGGGCTGGCCCCACCTCATGGGGATCCGGGACCGCGCCTGCTACCTGCTCCCGCACGACTTCGCCAAGCCCATGGCGGTGAGCCCGGGCAGCGGGGAGGACACCCTCCCCGTCGTGAGCGCCGCCGCCGCCCAGCGGGAGCTGGCCGAGGTGAACCGCCGCCTGCGCATCGACGAGACCTTCGCGCTGAAGAAGATGGTGGACTTCCTGGACGCCACCGGGAAGGACATCCAGATGTACGAGTCGCGCTTCGGCGCCCAGGAGGGGTTCTGGCCCCGGTTCGCCTACGTCCTCCTGAAGAAGCTCGCGGACGTTTCCGCGGACCGCGGCCTCCCCGGCATCGTGGCCTGAGCGATGAGATCGACCGCCCGCCTCGTTTTGTCCGCCCTCGCGCTCGCCGCGGGCTGCGCGGGGCCCGCCACGCTCCAGGAGCTGGGGCGCGAGTGCCGGTCGTAGATGGACCCGGCCCGGCGGCTGGACCTCGTCCGCAGGATCGTGGACACGGGGGACGAGCGGGCGATCCCGGTCCTCATCGACTGCCTGGAAGCGGCCCGGCGCCTGGCCAAGAAGCCGGACCGGGTGTACGGCGCGGCCGCGGTCGAGCCCAACGAGACGGCGCCCCCGGAGTTCTGGGGGCTCCACGTGGTCACCGGGCAGGACTTCGACCTGGACGCGCGGCGGTGGCGCGGGTGGTACGAGGCCCGCCGCGGCCGGCTGGCCTGGGACGGCGGGGCGCGCCGCTTCATCGAGCGCTAGAGGACCAGCATCGCGTCCCCGTAGCTGAAGAACCGGTAGCGCTCGCGGACCGCCTCCTCGTAGGCGGCGAGGATCCGCTCGCGGCCCGCGAAGGCGCACACGAGCATCAGCAGGGTGCTGCGGGGCAGGTGGAAGTTGGTCAGCAGGGCCTTCACCGCCCGGAACTCGAAGGGCGGGCGGATGAAGAGGTCGGTCCATCCCGAGGCCTTCCCCGTGCGCGCCCAGCTTTCCAGCGCCCGGCACGTGGTCGTGCCCACCGCGGCCGCCTTCCCTTCGGGCGGCTCGGGGACCTCGTAGAACTCGGCCTCCATCCGGTGGTCCTCCGCCTCCTCGGCCTTCACCGGCTGGAAGGTCCCCACGCCCACGTGGAGGGTGACCGTCTTCGTCCGGAGGCGCGAGAGGATCTCGGGCGTGAAGTGGAGCCCCGCCGTGGGGGCGGCGATGGAGCCGTCCCGGGCGGCGTACACGGTCTGGTAGCGCTCCAGGTCGCGGGCGTCCGCGGGGCGGCGGACGTACGGCGGCAGGGGCGCGCGCCCCAGGCGGGCGAGGTCGGGCTCCTGTTCGAACTCGAGGACCCAGCGGTCGCCCTCCTTGGCGGCGATCCGGGCGTGGGACCGGTCGTCCACCCGGAGGCGCTCGCCCGGGCGGAGCCGGCGCGGGGTGTCCAGGAGCGCGTGCCACCGCGGTCCCTCCAGGCGGCGCACCAGGAGCGCCTCCACCTTGCCCCCGGTCGGCCGGCGCAGGATCAGGCGGGCGGGGATCACCCGCGTGTCGTTGAGGAAGACCGTCTCGCCCCGGAGGAGCTCGGCCACGTCGGGGAAGGCGCGGTGCTCCAGGCGCCCGTCCGGGCGGGACACCAGCAGGCGGGAGGCGTCCCGGCGGGGCAGGGGCTCCTGGGCGATGAGCTCCCTGGGCAGGCGGTAGTCGAAGTCTCTTGTTTTCATTTGACTGTCAGGGGGGGTATTATAAGATTGGGTAACCACGTTGGGGAGGCAAGAAATGCGCTGGATGACGGCCCTGCTCTTCCTGGCGCCGCAGGACGTGAAGCTGCAGCCCAAGGCCGCCGTGGGCGAGAAGGCCACGGTCTCGGTGGAGTCGGCCCTGGACATGGAGGTCACCGTCCGGGACGGCGACGGGGAGTCCATCCGGTTCCTCAGCGTGGTCCGCCGGGAGAAGTTCGTCCAGGAGGTGACGCGGGTGGACGGCGGGATGCCGGCCGCCCTGACCCTCCAGTGCCTGGCCTCGACCCTGCAGAAGAGCGGGACGAACCTCGCCCTGGGGACCGCGGCGACGCCGCTGGCCGGGAAGACCTTCGTCGGGACGCGGTCGGAGCACGGCTGGGTCGTGAAGGACGCCGACGGCAAGCCGGCCCCGGTCGAGGGCCAGACGCTGGGCTCCTGGAACGACTACGTGCGCCTCCTCCCCAAGGGGGCGGTCCGGGCCGACGACGCGTGGAAGGTGGACGGGCGCGGGCTGGGCGACCTCTTCTTTCCCCCCGGCACGACCGACGTGGCCGGCTCGCTGGAGTGCTCCCTGGAGTCGCTCGCCGGCGGGCGGGCGGTGATCCTCATCAGGGGCTCCGTCGAGGGCCGCGGGAAGGACGACTCCATCAAGGCGCTGACCCTCTCCGGGAGCCGGCTGGTCTTCGACACCCGCAACGGGAAGCCCCTCTCGCTGGCGGTCAACGGGTCGCTCGAGACCCGGCGGGACGTCACGGAGTCCTACTCCAAGCCCGGCAGCCAGAAGGACGAGCGGCGGCAGGCGGGGGAGATCGTCTACAAGAGCCGCAAGCTCGAGGTCAGCTTCGTCTTCGAGTAGCCGTTCACGCCACGACGCGGAAGGCCGCCGGCACGGCGGGCAGGTCCGCGTTCACCGGCACGCGCTTGACGCGCTTCCCGAGCCGGCCGGTGATCTCGTAGGGGATCGTGGGGAGCTTGCGGGCCAGCTCCTCCACGCGGAGGCCCTCCCCGATGAGCGTGACCTCGTCGTGCACCGAGACCTCGGGGACGTCGCCCACGTCGAGGAGGATGTAGTCCATCATGACCGTCCCCACCACGGGGACGCGGCGGCCGCGGACGATCGCCTCGCCGCGGTTGGAGAGCTGGTAGGGGTAGCCGTCGTTGTACCCCGCGGGGCAGGTGGCCAGGCGGGTGGGCCGGGCGGTCCGGTGCCGGCCGTCGTATCCCACGGGGACCCCTTCGCCCACGCCCTTGAGGTAGGCGATCTGGGTCTTGAGCGACAGGACCGGCTTCAGGCCCAGGCCCAGGCGCGCGAAGGGGCCCGGGTCCATCCCGTAGAGGGCGATCCCCGGCCGCACCATGTCGAAGTGCGTCTCCGGGCAGGTGAAGAGCGCCACCGAGTTGGCCACGTGCTGGACCGGCGGGTGGATGCCGTCGCGGTCGAGCTCGTCCGACACGGAGCGGAAGAGGTCGAGCTGGGCCCGGGTGGCGTCGACGTTCGAGGCGGAGGCGAAGTGGGTGGACATCCCGTCCAGGCGGAGGTGGCGGTGGTCCAGGACCGCGCGGGCCACCTCCAGCGCGCGGCCGGGGGAGGTCCCGAGGCGGGCCATGCCGGTGTCGACCTTGAGGTGCACGCGGAGGGGGCGGCCGCGGCGGCGGGCCTCCTCGTCGAGCCGCGGCAGGAGGTCCGGGCTGTGGACGGTGACGGAGACGTCGTGGCGGACGACCTCGGGGATCTCCTCCTCGACGATGGCGCCGAGGATGAGGATGGGCGCGGGGATGCCGGCCTCGCGGAGCTCGATGGCCTCTCCGGAGTCGCCCACGCCGAGCATGGCGCAGCCGGCGTCGATGGCGGTCCAGGCCACGGGCAGGGCGCCGTGGCCGTAGGCGTCGGCCTTGACCACGGCGAGGATCTTCGTCTCGGGCTGGAGGGCCCGGCGGATGGCGGCGATGTTGTGGCGGAGCGCGGCGAGGTCGATCTCGGCCCAGACTCGGCTTCCTCTCATGCGGTTTAAGGGCCGCCCCGGACGGCCGGATTCCCGGCCGTCCGGGGCCCTTCTTCCCCCTCTGTTCCGCGCCCTCCCTCAAGGAGGCGGGAGATGAACGGGGCGGAATCCTCGGATTCGCTTCCCCTCTCCCTCGCCTCCCCCTATTTCCGGTTGAACTTGAGCTCGGCTTCCGTGGGCCTCAGGTACAGCGGGACGAGCGCCGCCGCGTCGTGGCGGGCGCCTTCCTCGTGGAGCCGCTGGCCGAGTAGCGCGATCGTCTCGGGCCGCGGGTCCCACAGGTCCCGGGGTCCCCGGGGCGCATCGCGGAAGAGCTCGCCGTAGGCGTCGAGCGCGTCGCCGAAGACGAGGGCGCCTTTCGGGACGCGCGCGGCGAAGGCGGCGGGCTTCTCCGCGAGGTAGCCGGTCGCGCGGCGGCCGTCCTCGTAGACGGCCCCGTAGATCTGCTCCCACCGGGCGTCGATGGCGGGG
Organism: uncultured Planctomycetales bacterium; assembly: GCA_964395295.1. GTDB lineage: Bacteria > Planctomycetota > MHYJ01 > MHYJ01 > JACPRB01 > CAYNDR01. The sequence goes on along the minus strand of CAYNDR010000019.1, from coordinate 13,533 downwards.
CAGAGGACGCGGGCGAGGCCGCGGGCGGCCTCGGCCATCGCGTCGAGCGAGGCCACGCCCACGAGGGGCCGGCGGAGGGCCAGGGCCAGGCCCTTGGCGGCGGCCAGCCCCACGCGGAACCCCGTGTAGGAGCCGGGGCCCACCTCGCAGGCAAACAGGTAGACCGCCTCGGCCGGCAGGCCCAGCTCTCCCAGGAGCGCGCGGATCGAGGGCGCGATCTCGCGGCCGTGGATCATCCCTTTCCCAAAGAGCCGGGCCCCGCGGGGCCGTCCGTCCTCCAGGAGGGCGATGCCCCCCCGGTCTCCGGACGTCTCGATCCCCAGGACCCTCATCGGACCGGGGAAGTATACCCCCCAATTCATAAGTGTCAAGTCATAAAATATAAATTGTTTGTTATGATTGCGATCAATCAAAGTGTTTGATTTGTCGCGCGCGGGCCCGGCGCGTCCCCCTTGCGGACCGGGCGGGCGTCTGCTATACCGGGCCCGATGAAACTCTCGCGCCTGCGGAAGCTCTCCTGGAAGCTCTTCCTCGTGTACGCCTTCGTCGTGGCGGTGGTGGCCTTCGCGGACCGCTCCCCGGACAAGTGGAAGCGCTGGAACTTCGCGGCGGGCGGCGTCCTGCTCGCGGCCTCCATCTGGGTCCGCCTGTGGGCCGCGGGGCACCTCGTCAAGAACAAGGTCCTCACCGTCACCGGGCCGTACGCCTACGTCAAGAACCCGCTCTACATCGGGACCTTCCTCGGCATGGTCGGCTTCGCCTTCATCGCCATGGGCGACCCGCGCAATCCCTGGTACCTCCGCCACTTCAACTGGATGGTCCTCGGGGCGGGCATCCTGGCCTTCGCGCTCTACTACGTCCCCTACAAGAAGAAGCGCGAGGGCGGCCGGCTCCGCGAGATCTTCGGCGAGGCGTGGGACCACTACGACCGCTCGGTGCCCGACTACTTCCCGAGCCCGCGGCGCTACGAGCGGGCGGAGGACCGCCGCTGGAGCTGGGCCGCCGCCTGCGCCAACAGCGAGCAGTGGACCCCCCTGGCCGCGGCGGCGGGCCTGGCCGCCACGGTCTGGAACGGGTGGCTCCTCGACCAGGCCTCGCGGCTGTTCCGATGAACCCCGGTCCCCGCGTCCTCCGCGACAAGGGGGGCTTCCTCTCCCCGGTGGTCTCCCTCGTCGAGCACGAGGGGCGCCCCGCCGTCCTCAAGGACTACCGGCCCCGCAACGCCTTCACCCGCGCCGTCCTGGGGCCGATCCTCGCGCGCCGCGAGCACGCCATCCTCCGGCACCTCGAGGGCATCCCCGGCATCCCCCGCGCCTACAAGGTCGTGGAGGGCCGCGCGCTCCTGATGGAGTACGTCGAGGGGAGGACGATCGGCAAGTTCCGCGCCGGGGAACTGCCCGACGCCGTCTTCGAGCGCCTCGCGGAGACGGTCCGCGCCATGCACCGCCGCGGAGTCGTCCACCTCGACCTGCGCCAGAAGAAGAACATCGTGGTCTCGGGGGACCGCCCCTGGATCGTGGACTTCGCCAACGCCCTGCGCGTGCGCGGCCGGCTCGCCGCGGGCCTCCGCGCCGTGGACGAGAGCGGCCTGCTCAAGTTCAAGGCCCGCAACTTCCCCCACCTCCTCACCGCCGCCGACCGGGAGTTCATCGGGTCCCACAAGTTCCTCCGGCGCTTCTGGATCTTCACCCCGAGGGGGAAGGGCGCGCGGTGAGGAACGTCCGCGCCCTCGCCGCCCGCGCGCTCCTGGAGGCGGAACAGGGGAAGCGGTTCGTGGACGAGGTGCTGGAAGGGCACCGCACCGGCGACCTCTCCCGCCGGGACCGCGCCCTGCTGACCACGCTCGTCTACGGCGTCGCGCGCCGGCGGCGGACGCTCGACTGGCTCATCGACCGCTGCGCCCATCGCGTCCACCCGGAGGTCCGCCAGCACCTGCGCGTGGCCCTCTTCCAGGTCCGCTTCCTCGACCGCATCCCGCGCCACGCGGCCGTGAACGAGGCGGTGGAGCTCGCCAAGGGCGTCAGCCGGGGGTCGGCCGGGTTCGTCAACGCGGTCCTGCGGAAGGCGGCGGACCTCGAGTTGCCGGACCATCCCGGCATCCGCACGTCCCATCCCGACTGGCTCCTGGCGAGGTGGAAGCGCTTCCCGAATCTCGATGAGATCCTGGAGGCCGACAACGCCGTGCTCCCCGTCACCGCGCGGGTCAATCCCCTGCGCGCCCCGAAGGGGCTCGGCGGCCCCGCGATCGGGATCGAGGGCGACCCGGCGGACCACCCGGGCTTCGCGGAGGGGCACTTCACGGTGCAGGACGAGACGTCGATGAAGGCCGCGCCGCTCCTCGACCCGAAACCGCACGAGCGGGTCCTGGATCTATGCGCGGCGCCGGGGGGGAAGGCGACGCACCTGGCGGAGCTCATGGGCGGGCAGGGGCTCGTGGTCGCGGTGGACCTCCCGGGCCGGATCGGCCTGGTGCGCGAGTCGGCGCGGCGCCTGCGCCTGGAGAACGTCGCGTGCGCGGCGGCGGACGGGACGCGGGTGCACTTCCGGGAGCCCTTCGACGCGGTCCTCCTCGACGCGCCGTGCTCGAACACGGGGGTGCTCGCGCGCCGGCCGGACGCCCGCTGGCGGCTCCGGGAGGGGGACATCGCCCGGGCCGCCGGGCTCCAGCGGAGGCTCCTGGAGAGCGTGGCGCGCCTGCTCAAGCCCGGGGGGCGGCTGGTCTACGCGACCTGCTCGCTGGAGCCGGAGGAGAACCGCGTGGACGTGCCGGGCCTGCGGGTGGTGCGCGAGGAGCTCGTCCTCCCCACGGCGCGCGCCTCGGGGGGCTACATGGCGCTCTGCGCGGCGGCGCCGCGCCCGTAGGGGCGGGACAGGGGAGGGGGCGGGATCGGTCCTTCCGCTTTTCGGCGCGCTCCCGGGCAGAGCCCCTCAAGGCCCTGGTCAGGAACGGCCTTTCGCCTCTTTCTCCATCGGGAAGGGGGACGCGTTCCCGCAGGCGCCGCCGTCAGGGGCCTTTGTCGACGAGCACCACGGGACGGATGAGGCCGCCCAGGAAGAGCTCCGAGATCTTGCGGTGGTCCACCCGGACGGCGACGACGTTGTCGCCGGGCCGGGCGGCGTCCCCGGCCTCGACCTCGAAGCCGTGGCGCCTCTTCGTCCCGGTCGGGCCGTATTCGGCGACCTTCTTCCCGTTCACGAACACGGTCGACGCGCCGTCCACCTCCGCGAAATACAGGACGAGCCGGCCGTGCGCCGCCGGGACCTTCATCGAGGTCCGGTACCACATCACCGCCTGCTTCTCCCCGATCCCCTGCCCGTCCAGCGTGTCGCTGTACGTGGCCGCCATCCGCCAGCCGGAGTCGTCGAACCTGGGGCTGAAATACTCCTTCGCCAGCCCCTCGTCGGCCTCGTCGTAGATGAAACGCCACTGATCCGGCAGGACCTGGAGCCGCTTCGCCGGGGGCTCCAGCGCCTTCGCCCCGGGCAGGACGGCGTTCCCCACGAACCGCTCGACGTAGCGGGAGGTGTAGATGTTCGTCGTCCCCTTCGCCGCCGACGCCTTCGTCCGGGCGAAGAGATCATCGCAGACCGCCTTCGCCCGGGCGAAGTCCCCCTGGTTCATGGCCTCGCGGATCTCCATGTACTGCTCGGCGTTCCGGAAGCCGCCGGCGTGCAGGGCGACCCTCGCGGAATACGCCGCGTCCTCGCGGGCGGCCTCCGCGGCCCGGTCCAGCAGCGCCCGGCCCCGGGCCAGGAGATCGGGGGTGTACACCTTCTGGAGGGCGAAGAACGAGCCCGAGTGGCACTTTGACTCTGCGAACGCGCGGTCGATCGCCATCCAGTAGTCCTTCATGACCGGCCCTGCCTTAGGGCCGTAGAACTTCATGAAGTAGTCCTCCATGATCGCGTCGGCGTCCGCCTCCGGGTCGTAGGCGAGGCGGATGCTGAGATAGATGTGCGGGCCGTTGATCTCCCAGAACGCGGGGGTCTCCAGGTCGATCGCGATGCACCCCTTCTTCCGAAAATAGGGGATGTCGTGCTTCCAGACGGAGATCAGGGAGAACGGGACGGTGCACTCGGCCAGGTTGAAGTTGTAGGTCCGCAGGGCCAGCTTGCCCGCCACCGCCGCCCACCCGTCCGCCATCTGCTCCAGCTGCATCCGCGAAGGGCAGTTCGGGCTCCCCGTCCGGTGGAGGCGGCAGTACCTCAGCGGCGCCAGCCAGGCGCACAGGTTCTTCGCCAGCGGCTTCCCGTTCGTCGGCGGCTGGGTGTAGTCCGCGTAGCAGTAGAAGCTGAGGATCGAGTCGGGGCATTCCTTCGCGACGCGTCCGGCGATGTCGCTGAAGAAGTCCGTGTACCGGTTGGTCACGCACACCGTCCCGGACGAAGGCTCGATCGACTTCGGGTCGTCCTGCGCCCTGCAATCGGGGCACAGGCAGTACCCCACGCCGTCGGGCGGCGACAGCGAGGGATGCCGGTCCCGCTTCGCGACGGCCACGACCTTCCGGGCGAAGAGGGTCCGCAGCTCGGGATTCGAGGTGCACACCCACTCGTCGGGCTTCCGGTGGCCGTCCTTCCGCAGGGAGAAATACTCCGGGTGGCCCTTCTCCTCCACCGGGGCGTAGCCGCCCCAGGCGTGCCGCGTCTGCATCACCATCCCGCCGTGCCCGTTCCACACCTGCCACACGGGGGGATGGTGGAACGACCCCTCGGGCCCCCAGATTCGGCGGTAGACCAGGCCGGGCTTCCCCGTCAGGGTCATCTTCGCGAGGCCCAGGCTCTTCCGGCGCGGGAAGACCTCGCCCAGGCTCCCCGGCATGAAGTACCGGCAACCCATCTCCTCCAGGACCCGGCAGACGGCCTTCAGCGTCGACGTGCCGTTCTGGCCCCCGATGAGGAGCCGGTTCCCCTCGCACACCACCCGGTATCCCTCGCGGCTCGGGCTCTCGATGTCGTCGAGCTTCAG
>CAYNDR010000019.1:0-8557 GCA_964395295.1 uncultured Planctomycetales bacterium | reverse complement strand
CCCCGCCTCGACCGCCGCCCTCGCGATGTAGATCGCGGACCCGTCCTGCGGCGCGCGGTCCGACAGGGGAAGCTCCGCATCAGTGATCTTCCTGATCCAGTCGACGAAGACCCGGGGGGCCAGGCCCGAGGCGACATCCTCATCCGGGGAGCGGCCGGGCGCGAGGTCCTCCTTCGACACGACGACCGCCGCCACCGCCTTCCCTTCCCGGACGATCTCCATCCCGCCGTCCCGGGGCAGTCCGCAGGCCAGGATCAGGATCGCGCCCGTCATTCTCATCATCGGAGGCCTCTCATCATTCCAGCATGAGCACGTCGCCGCTCTCCAGCTCCGGCACGGACACCACCAGCACGTCGTCCTTCCGGCTGAACGGCAGGTCCCTCTCCAATCCCGCGGACCTCACCCGCTTCACCTCTCCCGCCCCGCGGACCGCCAGAGAAAGGTTCTTCATCTTCACCCCCGCCGGGACGGTCCGCCCCCCGACGGTCTCCGCGCGGTACGCCCAGTTGGCCAGCGTGACGGCGCGCCGGCCGGTCGCCGCATTCCTTACCAGCATCCCTTCCACCAGCGGCTCGGAAGCGTCCACCACCGGGCGAACCGCCTCCAGCGCGGGCGCCGTGACGAAGAGGCGGAGGCCGGCGTCGAAGTCCCGCGTCATGTCCCAGCCGTCGCTCCGCACCCGGGTGCTGTATTCCAGGCCGGGGAAGAAGCCCGCCACGATCGCGCGGCCCTTGCCGTGCCGGCGGCAGGTGATGGCGGCGGAGCCGTCGCCGAATTTCGCCAGGACCTCGGTCTCCCCGGCGGGCGCCAGGACTTCCCGGCCGATCCGCGGTTTGAGCCCCCCCTTGAAGAGGCCCTGGCCGGAGATCGCCGCCCCCTCGGGCACGGGCGCGATCGCGGCCCTCGCGTCGTCGAAGACGTCCAGCGCGCCCGCGCCGTAGGGCTTCACCCGGTACCACATCTCAGGCGGCTTCCGCGGCCCGAGCCCCAGGACCGGCGCGAGCTCGGCGAGCGGCTGGCCGGCCTCGTCGCGGACCAGCCCGTGGCCGCTGGTGTAGAGCGTGCCGCCGGCCTCCACCCACGCGGCCACCTTTGCGGCCGCGCGGCGGGTCAGGTTGATCCCGTTGACGTAGAGGACCCTGTAGCGGGACAGGTCCGCGCGCTCCAGCATCCCCTCGTCCCGCGGATCGACGGGGATGTGGGCGTGCTGGAGGGCCGTGTAGACCCACTTCGCGTTCTCGAAGGCGGCCACGTACGCCGGGGCGGACGCCTCGTCCGCCATCCGCCACCAGAACTCCGACGAGCGCGGGGTGACCACGGCGACCTCGGCGGGGACCATCCACGCCGACTCGTAGAGCGCCTCCTCCGACCGGCCCAGGAGCGCCGCCGCCTGCTGGACGGGCTCCACGTGCGCGGGATTCACGATGAAGTTGTCCCCCTTGACGTATTCCGGGCCGTACGTGTACCAGTAGATCATCCGCGCCTTGCGGCCCGCGGCCGCGAGCGTGCGCTGGACCGGCCCGCCGCGGTGGGGCTTGACGTAGACCCCGAACAGGACGTTCTCCGCCGCGGTGAGCACGCGCCCGACGTCGCACAGGTAGCTGTCCCATCCCAGGATCCGCGCGTCGCGGTTCGACGTCTCGTACACCATGGCGTTGTCGGCGGCGCGGTAGAACTCGAAGAAGTCCAGGGAGTGGCCGCTCATCAGGAACGTGTTCCCCCGCAGGGCGAAAGAGTAGATGAAGGGACGGGCGGCGCCCGACTTCGCCTTTTCCTCGTTCAGCTTCCGGAGCGCGTCGCGGACCGGAGTGAACAGCGACGCGGACCGGTGGATGTGGAAGAGGCTCGTGTAATAAGCCGCCAGCCCGGTGCCCCGGTCCGTTGGCGCCGCGGGCGGCGGGGGGGCCTTGACGGCGGCGTTCTTGGGCACCCCCCAGATGTTCACCGGCGCCACCGCGGCCCAGTCGTCCTTCCCGAAATCGCCGGTGCTCAACCCCCGGCCTTTCAGCCAGGCGCGGAAGGACTCGGCGCACCGGGGGCAGACACACAGGTGGTGCTTCCCCTCGGGCGAATGGTCCGTCACGCCGCCGATCTCGTCCTCCGTCCGCCACCAGACCTCCTCCACCGGCATGCGCGACGCCCGCTCGACCGCCTGCCGGACCATCTCGTCGATCATCCCGGGGATGACCGCGGCCGAGGGGCACCCCGCCTCGGGCGAGTCCTTCGGCGGGAGGACGTAGCCCCCGAGCTGGAGGTACATCGCGCGGCGGAAGGCCGACTCGGCGCTGCCGGGCCGCGTCATCGCCTCCCGCACGAAGGGATAGGGCGAGGCGAGGGCGTTCACGCCCAGGAGGCGCAGGGCGCGGCCCTCGGCCTCGAGGATCGCCTTGTTCGAGTGGCGGATGCCGTAGTAGATCCCGTTCCCGTAGCCGCGCAGGTCGCTCACGACCGCGAAGCGCTTCGGGAACGGCCCCTTCGCCCAGGGCGACTTCTCCATCAGCGCCGCGCGGCGGCCGGCGTGCCCGAGCAGCCCGTTCAGCTCGGAGAGGAACTCCGGGGATTCCGGCGACGCCCCGCCCGCAAGGCGCCCCGCGGGGATGCAGAGCCCCACCGTCCCGCCGTCGGGGCCCGGTTCGCGGATGGTCTTGATGACCTTGTTCTTCCAGAGGAACTCGAACTCGAACTCGTACCCGGTCGAGGCGCCCTCCATCAGGTCGGAATCCGGCTCCCGGGGGCGCACCGGCCGGCCCCCTTTCCCGGCCGACACCGTCAGGAACAGCCGCGAGGGGAAGGCCCCCTTGACGAGGGACGCGACCGGCACGGCGGGCGACCATTCCCCCACCGCGAGGTTCTTCCCGAATTCCCCGCCGGCCTTCTCCCCGCCCAGCCCCTCGCCGCCGTAGCGGTAGTTGATGTCGAACCGCTCCGCCGGCGTGAGGGCCGTGACCCGCGCGCGCATCGTCAGGTCGGGCGGGACCAGGGAGGCCCCGGCCTTCTTCGAGTCGACGTCGACGGCGGTCTTGTCGACGTCCGGCTTCTGCTGCCCGAAGAGCGGCCCCCCCGGGAGGACCGCCAGGAGGACAACCGCGATGCTCCGTCGTACCATCTTGATCCTCCCGACCTAGCGGTCGATCCAGCTGAACGTCAGCGGCTGGGACGGACGGCGGCGCAGCGACCACAGCTCCAGCAGCGACAGCGCCAGCGTGTCCGCGCCGGTGATGTTCTCGTAGTGGCTGTTGCGGGGGGTGGCCCGCGGGAGGGCGTCCTCCCCCCAGTACGTCTCCACGGCGGCGTCCGCCAGGACCTCCGCCCGCGCCAGGTAGAGGGCCTCCTTCGTCATCCGGTGCGCCGCCATCAGCAGCGCGATGGCCGACCCGACGTTGCACGGGTACGTCGAAGGGGGCGCCTCCGCCGTCAGGTAGAGATCCGCCGCCTGCAGCACCAGCCGGCGCAGGCCGTCCTGCGGCCGCTGGAGGTGGCGCTCGTGGCACATCATGGCGAGGGTTGCCGTGGACCGCTTCCCGTAGGCGGACGCCCACACGTCCTCGGTCGTCGCGGGGAGGCCCGCCGCGAACTGCCGGAGGAAGGCGGCGTCCGTCTTCGCCGCCTCCTCCTTCATCTTCGCCGCCAGCGGCGCGGGCATCCGGGAGGACGTCTCCCAGACGTCGATCGCCCAGGAGAGGTCGCTGTCCCACCAGATCGTGTCGCTGTCCCCCTGGCAGGGGAAGCCGCCGTGGGGCTTGCGGCGGCGCGCGAAGTAGTTCACCAGCGTCTCGATCGCCTTGACGAACACGGGGTCCTTGCCGCGCGCGTACGCCTCGCCCCACGTCCGGATGTAGAAGCCGGCGTGGCGCGGGAACTCGTGGTGGCCGTCCTCCGGGGCGTGCCGGCTGTAGCTGGCGTGGCGGCTGAAGGCCCCCGTGGATTGATCGGCGATCTGGTGGTCCCACACCCCCCGGGCGAACTTCAGGCTCTCCGCGGGGGCGAGGGCGTAGCACTTCTCCCACAGCACCCACGGCCGGAAGAACTCGTGCTTGTCCCGTCCGTGGAGGACGCCGTCGGAGCGAAGGTCCCAGCCGAGGTGCTCCCCCCACGGCAGGAGCCCCGTCACGGGGCTCTGGCAGCGGGTGAAGAAGAACCGCAGCGCCTCGTCGGCGGCCGTCGCGTAGCGCTTGTCGGCGGTCACCTCGGAGAGGGCGTAGAGGAGGCGGAAGAAGTTCTCGTCGTACATGGGATTGGCGGCGGTGGTCGTGCGGTCGCCCTTGCGGATCCCCTCCGGGAGGGGCAGGCCCTCGACGATCTTTTTCGCGGCGCGGTCGAGGGCGCTGGCGAAGAGCGGCGTCTTCTCCGGGCCGTACGTGTCGCGGCCGTGCTCCAGCATCGCGTCCGCGAAGCGCCGCGCGACCTTGAGGTGCCGGTCCTCGTCGGGCGGACCCCCGGCCCCGGCGGCCAGGATGAGGATCACCGCGGAAACCGTCATTTCTCGCCTCCCTGCCGGTCGTGGAACCGGTCGACGCTCGGCACGTCCGCCAGCGGCATCGTGGCCTTCCGGAGAAAGAGGATCGCGAAGCAGGTGTCCACGAGGGGCTCGGCCGACTCCCGGCCCTCGCCCCCGCCCCCGTCCCACGACCCGTCCGCCTTCTGCGCCGCCAGCAGGTGGTTCGCCCCGGCACGGTACCAGTCGTGGGGCCCGAACGCCGGACGGGCGGAGAGGATGCCCGCCCGCTCGAGGGCGTACAGGTAGTAGAGCGGCCAGCCGTGGCCGCGCGGGTTCTCCGACGCGCTGAAGTTCCTCGCCATCCACTCGACGCCCTTGACGACCCGGTGATCGGCCGCCCAGCTTTCCCTGAGGTAGTGCTTGCAGATGATCAGCCCGCCCAGCCCCCCGGCGGTCATGCTGCCGGTGGACGACCGCGGCGCCGAGTAGTCCCAGCCGCCGTCGTCCAGCTGGTTCCTCTCCCACCACGCCCGGGCCCGCTCCAGCGTCTCGCGGGGAGGGAGGACGTTCGCCTCCAGGCAGGCCCGGAGCCCCAGCGCCGCGTACTGCGAGTTCGAATTGTCGCCCTTCTCGGGCCCGTCGCGCCGGCGCCGGACGACGATGGCCCGGGGGGGACGCCTCTTCGCGGCCCCGTCCTTCGGGGCCGCCACGGTGGCCACGTCCTTCGAGTACGTCGTCGGTTCCCCGTAGTCCCACTGGCCGTTGGCCGCCTGGTTGTCCACGAGGAACTGGCCGCACTGGGCGATCCGGAGCTGGTACCGGACCGGGTCGAACTCGGAGAGGAACATCGCCTGCAGGGACACGCAGTAGGTCCTTTCCAGCAGCTCCGTCTCCGTCACGTTCTTCAGGAGCGACCGGAACATCGGCTGCTGCGGGCTCACCCGGGCGTGGAGCAGGGTGTAGAGGACCAGCTCGTCCTTGCGGTATCCGCGGAACGCGCCCTCCAGCGTCTGCTTGACGAGCCACTGGACCCCCTTCTCGACCGCGGCGTCCGTCTTCTTCAGGTCCACCCCGGGGTGGCCCTTCCCCTCCTGCGGGAGCGGCCGGACCTGAAGCTCCACCCCCGCGGCGGCCACCGCGAAGTTCCCGCCCGTGACCTCCACCGACTTGCCGTCCCGGAGCCGCCGGAGCTGGACCCGGCCCTCCTCGATCTCCAGCCGCGTGAAGCCCTTCTCCCCGGTCTCGACCACGATCCTCAGCGAGGTCCCCAGCACGCGGGCCTCGCCGTGAGGGGTCAGGAAGACCATCGGCGATCCCGGGGCCTGCCGGGCGACCCGCGCCAGGCACGTGCCCTGCTCCACCTGGAGACGCTTCCCCCGGGCCGCCTCCTGGTCGTGGATCTCCCGGACGGCCGTGTCCCCCAGCAGCTCGAACCGGGTGTCGTCGCCGTAAACGACGAAGGCCCAGCTCAGCGGGCCCGCCGTCTCCACCCCCTGGCCCGCCAGGAGGACTTGCGCCTTCCGGACCTCCCGGCGGACGGAATCGGCGACCACGAAGACCTGCCCCGAGGTCCCCAGGAGCCGGGCCACGACCGGGATCGTCGCCGGCCGCGGCGGCGCCGGGGTCTCGGGGACGGGCGGCGGCTCCGGTTCCTCGCGCATCGGGGGCTCCGGCGGGACCGTCTCCGTCAGCGGCGGCTCGGGCGGGGGCTCCTCTTTCTTCTCGACCTTCCTCTCCGGGACCTCCTCCCGGCGCGGCGGCGGCTCCGGCGCCCGCGGGGGGAGGGCTTCCTTCCGGACGGGTTCCTCTTTCTTCGGCTTCACGCCTCCCGGGCCCGGCGGGGGTTGGACCGACAGGTCCCTCGGGGCCGGCCGCGGCGAGAGGAGCAACAGGGCCGCGGAAAGGGCAAGGAGGACCCCCGCGGCTGCGGCAGCCGGGAGGACGAACCTCTTCCAGCGGCCTTCCTTCCGGATCCGTCTCTCGAGCTTCCGGATGAAGCCGGCGTCGCGGGACGCCGCCTCGGCCCCCATCGAGAGCGACCGCAGGATGGACGCCTCGTGCCGCTGGCTCCATCCGCGGGCGCGGAGCGCGCCGTGGATCTCCGCGTCGTCGAGGAACTCCCGGCGGAGCCGCTCGTCGCCCCCGAGCGAGGCCAGCAGATCCTGCTCCTCCGCGGGAGGGAGCGCCTCCCCGGCGAGCAGCCGCGCCCACAGTTCCCGGGCCCGGTCATCCGTCATGACGGAGCCCTCGCCGCCGCGCCCTTGAGCTGGACGCACTCGCGCAGCGCCTGCCGGATGCGCAGGAGGGACATCTTCACGGCGCCCTCGCGCTTCCCCGCGCGCCGCGCCACGTCGGCCAGCAGAAGCCCCTTGAAATAGAACTCGTCGACCAGGCTCGCGCTCTGCGGGGCCAGGCCCTTGAGGCAATCCCCCAGGGCCAGCAGTCGGCGGTCCTGCTCCTCGATGCTGGAGAGGTCACCTTCCATGCGATCGGCCATCCATCCGGCCAGCGCCGACTCGACCGACGCGGCCTCCCGCGCCCGGCGCGACCGCTCCTCGCGCAGGTGCATGAGGGCCTCGTTCCGGGCAATGCCCAGCAGCCACACGCGGAAGGGGGATTCCGCACGGTAGGACTTGAGGCTGCGGTAGGCCTTGATGAAGGTCTCCTGGGCCAGGTCCTCCACCACGTCCATGCGCGGGAGGAACCGCCCCAGGAAGGCGTGGACCTGCGCCTGGTGGAGCCGCACGAGCTCGCGGAAGGCGTCCCCGGATCCCGCCTGGGCCCGCCCGATGAGATCCGTCTCCTGTTCCATGGCCGAAGGCCTCGCCACCGGGACCTCGCCCCGCCGGCCCCCCGGACCGGCCTTCCCTATTATGATGCACCCCCGTCCGAACGGTCACTCCGCGGCGACAAAATGAGTAACCTCGCCGCTCCGGCTGCATCATAGAGGAGAAGGGTTCGCGCCCGGCCTCCTTTTATAGAGGACTCCCATGCGCCTGCCCGCCGTCGCCGCCTTCCTCCTGGGGGCGTCCCTGGCCGCTCAGCCGTCCGCCGCCGGCCCGCAGCCCCAGCCCCTCACCTTCGACTGGGTGAAGCACCCGCGCCCGTACCTGTCCCAGTTCTGCGAGCCCGGCGCGGTCTTCCGGGGCGAGGCCCTGGAGATCGCCGGGCAGAGGTACCCGTTCACGGTCGCGGCGGACGGGAACTCCGTGTGCGTGGCCGTCCAGCCCGGTGCGGCCCCCTCGAAGACGCTGCGCCCCGGGCAGACCTTCGACCTCCTTCTGCCCCTGTCGCTCTCCGGGGAGATCTCCGCCGCGAAGCCCCCGGCCTCCCGCTCCTACACGCTCCTCGCGGACCGGGACCTCCTGGGCGTCTGGCGCGCCTGCCCGGTCACCGTGGCGCGCGCGAAGGTGAAGAACTTCACGGTCACGGTCGCGGACATGAACCTGAACGGGATCTACGGCGAGCCGTGGAAGGACGGCATCGCCGTCGATCCCGCCCTGCCGCCGTGGCAGACCCAGGGGCTGTCGGTGCCGCCCTACCTCGGCCAGACCAAGGCGTGGCCGGCGGCCTACCGCTTCCCCGACACCGGCCCCGTCCGGCGGGGCGACAACACGGTCCCGTGGCGCTGGAACCACGTGTCGCCCTTCCGGAAACGCTTCCCCGTCGAGCAGTCGGTCCTCGATCTCTCCCCGGGGGGCGCGGCAGGGAGCACGAAGGTCGCCCTCGAGCCGTTCCTCCCCGACTGGCCGGCCAACCGGAGGAAGTTCCTCGTGGCGCTCAACCGCATGCGGCTCCACATCGGGTTGACCTCCTGCTTCGGCTCGGACAAGGGCGTCGGGAACCGGGACATGCCCCTCCTCACGGAGGAGACGATCTCCGATCCCGACTTCGCCTACCTGCCGGCCAACGACCGGAACTTCCGGCACGCCTACCTGGACCCGCGCACCCGCTCCTTCGCCGTGGAGATCGTCGACGTGCCGCTGCGGCGGGGCGCGCCGGCGCAGAAGACCTTCATGGTCGACGGGAGCGACCTGGATCCCGCCGCGACCTGGTCCAACGGCCCGGTGATCTGGCCCCCGACGGAGTGCGAGCGGTATCCCTGGCGCCGCATGTACC
>CAYNDR010000018.1:34166-34497 GCA_964395295.1 uncultured Planctomycetales bacterium | reverse complement strand
TCCGCTCCACCTTGCCGCCGGCGACGCGCACCCCGGCCGGCCCGCTCCCTTCCACGGCCTGCCCGCCGAACGACGCATTGCCTCCCGCCGGCAGGGACAGCTCGTAGTTGTCCCTGCCTTTCGATTTGAGGATCATGCAGGACGTCCTGGCCTGGACGCCGTCCGCATTCGCCTCCCGATCGGCGACATCCAGCAGGACATAGTGCGTCTCATTCTGCCAGGCGACCTTCGCGCCCCCGCCGCCCAGCCAGGGCTCCACCCGCGCCGGCGGTTCCCCGGCCCGGCGCGGGAACAGGACCACGAGGAAGCCCCGGCCCTCCCGGCCCCGGGC
>CAYNDR010000018.1:7523-34131 GCA_964395295.1 uncultured Planctomycetales bacterium | reverse complement strand
TGGTGGATCCCCGACACGATCGGCTCGCACTCCCTGTTCACGAAGCGGCCCTTCTCGAGGCCGGCGTCCGGCGGCTGAAGCACGACCATGTCCGTGTTGACGCCCAGCGCCCCGGTGAAGCTCGCCCGGGGGCCATCCAGGGCCACGCCGTCGCCGAGCGCCCAGTAGCTGAAGAACGGGGTCCTTCCGGCCGATTCGCCGAAGTCGTCGCGGATCACGAGGTAGTTCATGCCGGCCGCGGTCTCGGCGCGCACCGCGAGGAGCCTGCGCGTCCAGACGAATGGCCGGGCCAGGGGTGCGGCGGGCGGCCAGGCCTGGCTGGCGATGGCGATCTCGTCGTTCGCGGGCCGGGTGGGCACCTCGGTCAGGGCTTTCACGTGCACGCGGCCCTCCAGGAGCGTGGCCCCGGCGAGGTCGCCCGCGCGGGTCACCTTGCCGCGCGTCTCCGTGATCTTCTGCTTTTCCTTGTCGAAGCCGATCTCCCGGTGGAGCGTGGGTTTGATCCCGCCCAGGTCCACGTAGGGCTGGTTGCGGTCGTGATACCAGTTGCCGGCCCGGCCCTTGCCGGGGTCCTTGTCTCCGCCCGGGACCACGTCCCAGGCGATCGTGTTGTGGCTGAGCGCCGTGCAGGCCATGGGCTGGTACATGCTGCCGTTGAAGACCGTGAGGGGCACGCCCTTCTCGTGCCACGTGAAGGCCAGCGAGTCGCAATTCGCGTGGTCGATCATGAAGTCCCCGCCCAGGAACGCGAGGTACGACTCCTCGGGCGTCCCCAGCGCGCGGTGGCGCAGGAACGCGCCGAATCCGGGGTATACCTCCGGCCCGAGCGCGAGCGGCCGGGGGGCGACCTCCGGATCGATGATCAGCGCGTCCGGCACGCCCATGCCCCCGGTCATCTCGCTTCCGCTTTCGCGCCAGACCTGCATGAGCTGGCCCGCCAGTTCGGGGTCGCTCCTGCGGAAGAGCGTGCCGAGGATGCCCGGGAACGGGGAACTGCCGGGACGGGAGTCGCCTTCGTTGATGAGCGTCCGGATGCCCCACCGCGGGTCCACCGGCGTCAAGAGCTGCATGTAGTAGCGCGCGAACTTCTTCAGGACCGGCGACGTCGACACGTCCTCGGCGGCGCCGCTGTTGGCCAGCGCGATCCAGGCGTAGAAGGAGGTCGAGGAGGCGCCGATGTAGTGCGGACAGCTGATGTGCGTGCCGTCGGCCGCATACTCGGTCTGCAGGAGCATCCTGAAATAGCGGCCCGCGTCCCTGAGCCATTCCCCCGCCATCGGATGGTCGGAGAGGGCCGATGCCATCACCACCAGGCCGCCCCAGCGGCCGACCGGCATGTTCATGGAGCCCCAACCGTAGTTGATCCGCTTGTCCGGCCAGGCGTCCTTCGAGGTGAGGCAATACGCCAGGATCGCGAGTTTCTTCCTGAGCGCCCGGGCCTGCCCGGACTTGCACAAGGGACTGCCGGCGAGGTTGTCGAGGGCGCTGGCCACCGCGATGCCGTGCCAGTAGCCGAGCATCCAGCCGGGATAGCCGTTGGTGTTGTCGCAGCCGGTCGAGAAGTAGCCCCCGATCATCTTGTCCGCGAGGTCGCTGGCCAGGGCGTAGTCCTTGTCGAAGCCCGCCTGGTCCTGGCCCCGGAGGAAGGAGTCCATCATGTTGCCGGGAGAGCCGATGCCCTTCTTCTTCAGCCGCGCGTAGTAAGCGTCCTTCTCATGCGGCTTGAGGAACAGCCGGGGGTAGTCGAGGGTCATGCCCCAGTCGGTGACCCAGGAGCGCGTCACGTCCAGGCCGAGACTCCGCCTGACGATCTCGGCCGAGAGCGCCGTGGGCGAGCCGTTGGCCGGCCTGAAGGATTCCTCGACGGTCGAACAGCGGATCGCCCAGGCGCGCGCCCCGAGGCCGATGGGGCCCTGGAGGAGGAGCTTCCTCCCCGAACCTTCGGACCAGAGGCGCATGTCGTTCGCGCCGGTCCGCAGGGTGATCCCCTGCGGGGCCGGCAGGACGTTGGGATTCCGCCACAGCCGCGCCGAATGGGTGAAGAGCGCCACCACGTCGGCCTTCGGTTCGGCCGAGGGGCTGGCGGCGTACCAGGTCGCGGCGTCCGGGCGCCACTGGCCGTGCGCCGCCAGGTACTTCTCCAGCCGCCGCGGGGCCGCGGCGGAAAGCGCGTACTGCGCCTCGCCGCGGCCGCCCGGGTCGCCCTTCTCCTTGTCCGTCGAGGCCTCGCCGCGATACCTCACGGCCGCGGGCTGGAAGTCCGGCCCCGAGACCTCGAAGGTCCAGTTGTTCGGGTGCGTCTCCTGCGTGCCGTCCTTGTCGCCGTACCAGCTCCACCACTCCCACGCCAGCTCGTCCCGGTCGTCCCCATATTCCTTGAAACGGTACTTGTCATCCGGGCCCAGGTCGAACTGCTCCTCGATGTCCACGCAGGGCGAGCCTTGCCAGACCGAGACCAGCACCACGTGTTTGCGGCCGTTGTCGAAGGCCGTGGTCACGCGGGCCCGAAGGCGCACGGGGCCGGCCTCGAGGACCTCGGTCTTCGTGCCCGACGGCCTGCAGGTCGAGGTCTCGTACCGGCCGCCGCCGGTCCACCGGCCCGACGCCAGGCGCACCCCGAGGATCGGCGAGAACTCGCCCGTGGCCGCTTTCCCGGCGTTGCGGTTGAGGACCTTGACGCCGATGGACTTCCCGGACAGCACCAGCGCCTCGCCGGACTCCTCGACCTTCAGGTCCGTATCCCCGGGGCCCTGCCGGCCCGGCATGACGCGCATCTCCGCCGCGGCATCCTTGTCGAGCCTGTCGATCAGGAACAGGATCCTCGCCTTCTTGACGGAGCCGTCGGCATGCTTCTCCTCGACCACGGCCTGGGCGGGGATGGCCCTGCCGTCGCGCGTCACGCGGACCGCGCCGCCCTTCCAGGCGCCGGGCTCGAAGGCGAGGACCCACTCGATCGGCTCGTTCTCCCAAGCCTTGCCGATCGTGTCGCGGACCGTGAGATCCTGCTCGCCCGGGAAGACGGCAGGGGACCAGAAGCCGATCCAGGGAAACGAAAGGGCCAGCAGTACACGGCGCATCGGCGGTCTCCTTCCCCGCAGGGGCCCCCTGCAGCAAGTGCCACGACGGCGCGCCCGCGGCCCGCTCCCCTCATCGAATCATACGCGGGGCACGACTTACGGTCCTCTATTTCCTGTTGTCCTGGCCCTCTCCCTTTGACACGTCAATCGAATGCCGAGCCGCGACAATTGCCCCCTCGAAGAGGATGCCCCCCTCCCGGCAAACCGCCCCGGCGGCAGGACCGTGGATGAGAGCCCTATGACACGCGAGGATCCCGCCGGATACGCTGAAGGGCAGGCCTTCCCGGCCTGCCGGACCCTGCTTACTTCGATCCCAGGCGGCGCTTCCGCTGGGCCTCGTAGAGGTCGGGCGGCTGGACCGGTCCCGCTCCCGGCTCGATCCACTGCCGGTCGGGGGTGGTGTCCCGCGCGGTGCCGGCCAGGCCCACGACGTTGATCTGCGGCCAGTCCACCGGGACCTTGGGGAATTTCCCCGAGGCGGCGCGGATGTTCCAGAACGTCTCGCGGGCGCCCGCGTGCGGCCCCCGGTCGCCCCGTCCACTGCTGGCCCAGGTCCGCGACGGGTCGCCCACGTCGATGTCGGTGAAGAGGTTCTCGTAGGGCGCGTTGCGGTGGTGGTCGAAGTTCACCGACAGCCCCGCGCCCTTCCGGAAGACGTTGCCGTTGGCCGTGCCCTCCACCGTCAGGTCGTGGACGTACTTCGTCTCCATCCTGAACTCGCCGAAGAGGCAGTCCTGGGACGCCCCGGTGGCCCAGAGGGCGTGGTGCCCGGTGAGCCCCGTCCTCTTCGCCTCCCGGAACCGCGTGCGCTCGACCGTGCAGAAGCGCGAGCCGCCCACGATCACGCCGTTGTCGGCGTCCGTGAAGGAGACGTTCCGGACCCAGCAGTTCGCCGCCCCCCGGATGTGGATGGAGTTGAATCCCTCCTCCTCGAGGTGCTTCTTCTTGGGGACGCCCGGGAACTCGATCGAGAGGTCCTCGATGCCCACCTCCTCGACGGCCGGATCGTGGGAGAAGATCTCGGGCTTCCATTCCGGCCGGACGTCGAGGCGCAGGGGGCGGTCGAGCACGACGACGGCCCCCTCCACCGCCGCCACGCGCGCCGCCCAGTCCACGAAGTTCTTCCGCTCCTGGAGCGTGGCCTTCCCGGCGTCCTGCTGGTCCGCGTGGAGGTGCCTCCCCAGCCCGGGATTGTTGTTCATGACCAGCCGGACGATCTGGCCGGGCTTCACGTTCGCGGGTTTGGAAAGCGTCAGTTTCCGGTCCCCGCGACGGGCCGGTGCGGCGACCTCGGCCAGTTTCCTCCCGCGGTCGTGGCCCGTGATCGCGAGGAAGCCCCCCGTGAAGGAGTACTTCGACTTGAAGCTGTCCACGTTCTCGGCGGGATGGATCTGCTGGAGGGACTTGGGGGGCACGAGCACCGTCTTCTCCGGCCCCGCGCCCCGGAGGACGATGCCGCCCTGGCGGATCTCGATCACGTCGGTGAGGACGTAGCGCCCCGGGGGGATGAGGATCGCCCCCTTGGGCGCGGCCTTCACGGCGGCCTTGAAGGCCTCCGTGTCGTCGGTCTGCCCGTCGCCGCGCGCGCCGTGGGTCCGGACGTCCGCCGCGGCCGGGACCGTGGGGATGGGGGCCTCGCCCAGGCGGTATCCCGCGAACGAGAAATCCGGGAGCCGCGAGTCGTCTTTCCAGGCTTCTCCCCTGGCCCCCCAGAGGGACGAAACGTCCGCCGACGGGAGGAAGCAGAACGCCAGAAGGGCGCCCGCGACGGTGCGCATGAATCCCGCTCCTTGCCAGTTACTTCTTGGCCGCCGGGATGGCCGTGGTCTTGGGGGCGGGGTCCTTCCCGCCCGTGAACTCGTTGCACCAGGACTGGACCGCCTCCGCCGCCGGCATCTCGCCTTCCGCCACGAGGAAGCGGTACTTCAGCGCGAGAGCCTGGCCCGCCTTGACCTCCGCCTTGAAGAAGGCGCCGAACCGGCCGTAGTCGCGGTAGGCGGAGAACTTCGTGGACTTCGGGTTGGACGGGTGGTTGAGGATCACGACGCTGTACTTCTTCCCCCCCAGCGCGTACGTCTCCCCCACCCAGGGGTAATCGAGGTCCTTCTTCGGGTCCGCCCCTTCCTTGGGGAAGACGTAGACGGCGGCCTTCGGATCGACCTCGTTGGCGGGGCGGTACTGGACGCCCGCGTGCTCCGGATCGCCGTCGAGGACGATGTCCCCGGCCGCGGCCTTGAGCCGGGCCGCGAAGTCGACGAGGACGTACGCCGGCGCGGGGGCGCGGCGGAAGGCCATCGTCCGCTCCTCCTCCACGAGGGGCTTTCCCGCATCGTCGTTCCAGTGGACGAGCGAGGTGAAAACCGCCTGCGCGTCTTCCGCCTTCTGCTCCAGGAACTTCTGGTGGACCTGCTCCCCGCCCTTCATGTGCCAGCGGTCGTAGGACTTGCCCCCGCAGGCCAGCTTGTTCCAGCCCGTAAAGATGCCCCGGTGGTGCGTGAAGTTGCCTCCCGGCCCCTTGGTGATGGGGGCCTTCCCCTCGGCGTCGAACACGTGGAGGTACGGCTTGTAGGTCTCGTGGAGCGCCTGAGGGGTGGACTTGTCGTAGGCGTACATGTAGCGGCCCACGGTCCGGCCGTCGACGAGCACGTCGAGGTGCTTCCCTGGCTCGTCCTTGAGCGAGAATCCTGCCGGGGCGGACGCCGCGAGGATCGCCAGGGAAAAGGCAACGGTCCAGGCGCGCATGGGGCCCTCCCTACTCCGTTTTCGCCTGGGCGAAACCGGCGTACACCTCCGCCACCTTGCCCGCCGCCGCGTCGCCCGCGTGGACGTAGATCCGGTAGCGGAAGGTTATGGAACCGCCCTTCTCCAGTTTGTGCTCGCCCCGGACGAACCACGGATTCGCCGCGAAGAGCCCGTAGGCCCGCACGTGCCAGTTCGTCGGGTAACGGAAGCTCGAGGGGTGGTCCATGACGGCCACGCCGACCTTCTTCCCGTCCACCGTGCCGGAATAGTCCACCCACGGCGCCTGGGCGGCCCGGATCGCCGCCTCTCCGCGGTTCCCCAGGGAATCCAGCATGATCTCCTTGCCCTGTCCCTTCTTGTCCGGATCGACAAGCCCCTGAGCCACGCGCACGGCGAAGCTCCCCTCCTTGGCCATCTTCGCATCCTTCGCGAAGACGACCGGCCCCTGGGCCGCCGTGAGCGTGATCGTCCAGTCCATGACGGCGTCGGCCCCGGCGTTCAGGATGAAGACGTCCTGGACCTCCGCGAGGTCCTGGCCCCAGTGGTTCTCCGAAGTGATCCTGGCGTAGACGGGGCCGGCCTCCTTGCGGACCTTCTTGTTCTCGATGGGGAGCTTCGACCAGTATTCGCGGCCGTTCACCTCGCCGAAGGCGTGGTACACGCCGGCATGGTGGGGATGGTCCTTCACCTCCCCGGCCCTCTCCTCGATCGGGTACCCGCGGAGGACGTTCGTCCCGTGCGCTACGAGGGGGTAGAAGCACGGCTTCAGGTGCTTGAGCCCCTGGGGCGCCGGGTGATACCGCGTGATCTCGCGGTCCGGCCCCTTGATCGAGAGCGCCCCGCCCGCGGCCTCCTCGATCGACAGCGGGGCGGCCTTCTCCGCCGCCCCCTTCTCGACCGCGTAGCTCTTCTTCGCCCCCGCCGGGACGACGGGGATGAGCCACCGGACGGCCTTGCCGTCGCCCTGCGCCGGGTGGATCTCTCCTTGTCCTTCGCGCGGAACGGGCCCGGCCCGGCGACGGCGGCCTCGGCCAGGACCCAGCGGCGCTCCTTCTCGCAAGGCGGGAGGGACACGTCCTGCCCCGCCAGGAGCGCGAAGGCGGCTTCGACGAGCGTCATCATGGCCCTACACCTGTTCCGGGACCACGAAGGGCTTCCGGTACTCCCGCGTGAGGAGCTTGTTGGCCGCCTCGTTCCCCGTGAACTTCTCCGTCTTGGGATCGAAGGCGAGGGGCTTGCCCACGGTGACCGTCGCGTCCGCCTTGACGTTGTTCTGCGCGAGGTGCTGCTTCATCCGCTCGAAGGACTCCTTGGCGGCCTCGATCCCCGGGAACGGGTCCGCCTTGTCCAGCGTGCCCTTCTCGCCCACCCGGTACGAGCAGTTCGCCAGGTGGCAGAGGGCCGCCGAGAGGTGTCCTTCCTCGATGTCGGCGTTGAGGTCCGTGTGCTTCCCGCTCTTGATCGCGCTTATGAAGTTCCCGAAGTGGCTGCCCCCGCCGTCGAAGCCCTGGATCTTCTTCCCGTCCTTGTCGAAGGCGGTGGCGGCGGAATAGCTCGGGTTCACCATGGTCCCGTTCTCGCAGTGGAAGATGACGCCGACGCCGGCGTCCTTGTACTTGTCGGTCTTGAGGCCGCGGACCTCGAAGATGAGCTGCTGGTCGCCGTAGTCCATCCAGGACACCATGGTGTTGGGCGTCTCGGCCTGGTCCTCGTAGCCCAGCCGGCCGCCGACGCTCACGACCTTCGTCGGGAGGGTCTCCTTCCCGAGCCCCCAGCGCGCCCGGTCCATCTCGTGGACGCCCTGGTTGCCGATGTCGCCGTTGCCGTAGTCCCAGAACCAGTGCCAGTTGTAGTGGAACCGGTTCCGGTTGAAGGACCGCGCCGGCGCCGGCCCCAGCCAGAGGTCGTAGTCCACCCCGGCCGGCGGCTGGCTGTCCGGGTGCGAGCCGATGCTCCCGCGGCCCTTGTAGCAGAGGCCCCGCGCGATCTTCACCTTCCCGAGCCCCCCGCCGTGGAGGAACTTCATCGCCTCCTTCAATCCCGGGCTCGACCGCGACTGCGTCCCGTGCTGGCAGATCCGCTTGTACTTGCGGGCCGCCTCCACGACCTTGCGGCCCTCGAAGACGTTGTGGCTGACGGGCTTCTCCACGTAGACGTGCTTCCCGGCCTGCATCGACCAGATCGAGAAGAGCGAGTGCGTGTGGTTCGTGGTGGCGATCGACACGATGTCGATGTCCTTGTTCTCGAGCATCTTGCGGATGTCCTTGAAGAACTCGGGCTTCTTGCCGCTCTTCTTCTCGGCGGCCTTCATGACGCCGTCGACGACGTTCCCGTCCACGTCCACGATCGCGACGATCTCGACGTCCCTCTGGCCGCACAGGTCGCCCACGTGGCTCGATCCGCGGCCCTTCACGCCCACCACGGCCGCCTGGAGCATCTCGTTCGGGGACACGCGGGGGCCCGGATCGCGGGCGAACGCGGCGGCGGGGGCGCTCGCGGCCGCCATGGCCGCGGCCCACATCGAATTCTCCAGGAACTCCCTCCTGCTGAGCTCGGACATGGATCACCTCCAAATAGGGCCCGGCCTTCGCGGGCGACACCGCGCGGGGCGCCCCTGCCGGCAAGGGGACCCGCCCCGTCTCCCTAATATAACAATCCTCGGCACCCGCGTTAAACCAACAGCCTGTCTCTGAAACGACGCCGCGCCCGCCCCGCCGGATTTTCCGCCGATCCCCGCCCCCGGCCGCCGGCCGGGGGCGTTGTATAAATATGTTCGTTTCGAACATTAAGGGGGGTGCGATGATCCTGTCCGCCCTGGCGTGCGGCCTCCTCTTCGCGGCCCAGGCCGATCCCGGGAAGCTCCACGTGGGCTGGGCCGCCCGCGACATCACGCCCGACAGGCCCGTGGCGCTCTGCGGGCAGTTCCACAAGCGGATCTCGACCCGCGTGGAGGCCCCCCTCTGGGCGACGGCGCTGGCCATCGAGACCCGCGAGGGCGATCGCGTCGTGGACCAGGCGGTCATGGTTTCCTGCGACCTCGTGGGGATCGCGGACACCCTTCAGCCCCGCCTCCGAGAGCGGCTCAAGGGGAAGGTCGATGGATTCGACCTCCGCAAGCTCCTCCTGAACGCCACCCACACCCACACCGGCCCCGTCACCGGCGAGAAGTGGTACGAGGTGACGGAAGAGGGCGTGATGAAGCCCGAGGAATACGTGGACTTCCTCCTGGGGCGCCTGGCGGAGGCCGTGGCGGAGGCCTGGCAGAAGCGCCGGCCCGGGGGCGTCAACTGGGGGCTGGGCTATGCCACGGTGGGATTCAACCGGAGGATGGTGTACGCGGACGGCCGCGCGGCCATGTACGGCGGCAACAGCGGGCCGGACTTCCGCGGCGTGGAGGGGTACGAGGATTCGACGGTGGAGACCCTGTTCTTCTGGGACGAGGAGAAGAGGCTGACCGGCGTGGCGGTCAACGTGCCCTGCCCCTCGCAGGTCGTCGAGGGGGAGAGCTACCTCTCCTCCGACTACTGGCACGACGTGCGGGCCGTCCTCCGGGAGCGCCACTCGAAGGACCTCTTCGTCCTGGCCTGGTGCGGGGCTTCGGGGGACCTCTCGCCGCACCCCCAGATCCGGCGCGCGGCCGATGCGCGGATGCGGAAGCTCCAGGGCAATGTTTCCGAGACGCGCGCCATCGCCCTGCGGATCGCGGACGCGGTGGATTCCGCGCACGGGGCGGTCCGGAACGAGGTCCTGACGCAGGTGCCCTTCGCGCACCGCGTGGAGGACCTGCGCCTCCCGGCCCGCAAGGTCACCGAGAAGGAGTACCAGGCGGCGAAGTCGATCCGGGACCGGATCGCCGAGAAGCCGCGGGAGAAGTGGGGCCGCGAGGACTACGCGCGGCACCGCTGGCACCAGGGGGTGGTGGAGCGGCACGAGCGGCCGGACGAGCACGCCTCCTACGCGATGGAGCTCCACGTCCTGAGGCTCGGCGACGTGGCGGTGGCGACCAACCCGTTCGAGCTCTTCCTGGACTTCGGCGTCGGGATGAAGACGCGGAGCCGGGCGCTCCAGACGTTCGTCGTCCAGCTCGCCGGCGGGACGGGCGGCTACCTGCCCACCGAGAAGGCGGTGGCGGGCGGGGGCTACAGCGCCGTGGCCGAGAGCGGATTCGTGGGGCCGGAGGGGGGCCGGCTCCTGGTGGACCGGACGGTGGAGGCGATCAACGGCCTCTGGGGGAAAAAGGCGAAGTAGGCGGGGCGGGGCCGTGCCTTCGAAGGATTGTGGTTCCCATCGCGCTCCCGGCCAGAGACGGCCCCGCCCGCCGCAGATCCCTTGAGATTTCAGGCACCGTCGTCCCGAAACCTTCCGGCTGCTTCGCCGCGATCGCCTCACGGTTCAGCCAGCTTGATCCCTTCCCCGACCACGTACACCGGGTTTTCGCTGAAGAGGAGAGGCTTGTCGAGGGGCACCGGGCTTCCCACCAGATCCACGGCCTCTGCCGGCTTTCCGCGGAGAGGAGCGGCCGCCGGCGGGCCGGTCGTCCAGGCCACCAGCACGTCCCGCCCGTCGGCTCGGCGGTACGAGACCGCGTGGACCTCGCCCCGCCGGGCCAATCCGGCGCAGCGGGCGCCCTCCGTCATCCGGACGAACACGCTGAAGGCGACCGCCGCCGGCTTCGGCGCGCACTGATAGGCCTGATGGTGGACGATGCCGAAGTTGTGCTCGTTGTACTCGCGCCGCAGCCCGTCGTCCTTGAAGTCATACCAGTAGACCGCCTGGACGATCCCCATGCCCTGCAGCAGGGCCAGCGTGCGGACGCCGAGCCTCGCCTGGGTCCGGCCGTCGCACCCCCCCGGCGTCCGGTGGGTCGGGTAGCCGATCTCCGTGATCCAGGCCTTCCGCCCGGCCCCGGCCCGGGCCGCGGCGTCGGCCACGCGGGCCACTTCGCCGACCAGGTCGGTTTCCTCCGGCGAC
Source organism: uncultured Planctomycetales bacterium (assembly GCA_964395295.1). GTDB lineage: Bacteria > Planctomycetota > MHYJ01 > MHYJ01 > JACPRB01 > CAYNDR01. Next base: position 23,341 of record CAYNDR010000018.1, on the reverse strand, counting down.
TGGGGGTACCGGTACGGATGGATCGAGAAACCGTCCAGGGAAGCGGGCCCGGCCGTGGCAATCATGGTGGCCACGTTTTCCGGACATTTCGGTCCGTATTCCCCCCCGATCCCCACCACCGTGAGGTCCGGGAACTGCTTCTTCACCGCCGCATAAGTGCCCTTGAGCAGGCGGCCGTAGGCCTCGGGACCGTGGTCGCCCGGGCGGCCGCCCATGCCGCAGCCGCCGATCCATTCGTTCCAGACTTCGAGCTCGTTCACGCGGCCGCGCGTGGCCCGGGCCAGCTCCGCGGCATAGAACGCGAACGCCTCGATCGCCTCGGGCGAGTTCGGGAAACCGTCGTTGTCGTACAGGGGATTGTTGTAGTCAACGATGATCAGGGGACGCATGCCGAGTCCGGCCGCGCGGGCGATGTAGGCCTCGGCGTAGTCCGGCATGGCGAACCGGCCTTTCTGCGGAACGCAGGCCCGCCAGTGGATCTCGTCCCGGAACCGGACGATCCCGTACCGGCGCATCAGGTCCATGCTCTCCGGGGGATAGTTCCTCTGGCCGAAGTGCGTGCAGGCCCCGAGGAAGCCGGAGCCCGCCGCGACGGCACGGCCGGGGATCGCCGCGACGTGGAACTCCTGGGAGTCCTTCAGCACCCCGTCGGGCCCCATCAGGTCCATCGTGCAGAGGAAATACCCGGGCCGGGGGAGCGTGAACCGGATGTCCGTCCGTTCCGGGGTCCCCTCCCCGCGGGCCTGTTCGACGCCCCAGAAGTCGGCGGCCCGCCAGCGGATCGTGCCGGGCCGGCCCCCCGCCGCGCGGAGCATCGCGGTTTCTCCCGGGGCATAGACGTTTCCGAACCGCGCGTCCTGCGTCTCGATCCGGAGGGAACGATCCAGTTTGCGCGGGCGGGTGCAGACGACATCGGCCAGCCAAAGACTGCCTTTCCCGACATAGCCCTTCTTGGGCCGGTCGATGCAAAGGCCGTTGAACTTGCAGGGATAGTCCAGGCGATGGTTCCCGTCGCCGCCCCAGGCCGTGGTGGGTCCCCCCAGTTCCCCGGCCACGAACTGCCATCCGGGCCTGGGCAGGGAGAGCAGGTCGACCTGGTGCGTCTCGCCGCTGGAGTCGGTGATCCGCAGGCGAATCGGGAACGCCGTCCCGTCGTGCTTCATCCAGAACCCGACGCCGATCCCCGGGATCGGGAGGTCGAGCGCCCGGATCAGCTGGACGTATTCCAGCTCCGTCCGTGCCGTGAACGAGTAATCGACGCGCATGGAGGCGGGGCCGCCGCGCTTGACGTAGGGGTCCCGGGACAGCACGGCCCCGGCGTTCTGGCCGCCGTGGAGCGCGCTCCAGGAGAGCGCGGGGGCTGTGAAGTCGTCCACCGGAGAGACCGTCTCGAACAGCGCCTCGGGGGGAAGGTCGGCCGGCACGCAGGGCACGGCTTTCCACTCGGCGTCGGGGAGCGGGCGCGCCCCGGCGGCGGAGAGGCCGGCCGCGGCGATCGCCACGGAGAGCATGCGGAGAGGTCGGCGCATCGATGCGGGTCTCCTATTTATCCTCGAAGCCGAAGCGTTTCCAGGGCGTGACGCCGCCCGCGCGGCGGGTGACGAAGGCCTCCCTCGTCCTGCAGTTGAAGACCATGGCGTCGATCGCCGTCTTGACCTTCACCTTGCCGCAGTGCTCCCGCCTTTGGGCGAGGTCGACCATGACGTCCCCCTCCCGCCGGATCCGGCCTCCGTTGGCACGTCCTCCTCACCTTCCTACACTACAGTTGGGCGGAATGGGTGAAGGCCTGCCAGGGCAGGTCCGGGATATGGGCGTCAATCGACACGCCCGGCAGAAGGTGCCTTCGGCCATCGACCACGAGGAATTCGACGGCATCCCTGTACAAGACGGTATACGCCAAACCGCCTGATCGGTCCAGGGATTCCCTGAGCCCGCCATGGTCAGACCTGCTGCTCTTTGTCTTGGGCTCACGGCCCTCCCCGGCTTTCCCCATCCCGCTGCCGGCCGGGGCCCCTTCCGGCCCCATTCGAAAGGAGGAGGGATTGCGCCCCTGAATCATCTGGTTTGCCAAATCCCCCGATCATCCGCCTGGACTCTTTCCCACCACGCTTCCCAATCCCTCAAGGCAGGAAACAGCGGAAGCAGGCCGGGAGTGGCGGTCCGGGCCGGGGCCGGCTACAATCCCACCCTGTGATCCGCAAGATCGCCACCGTGCTGGACATGATCAAGCTCCAGCACTCCGTCTTCGCCCTGCCCTGGGCGGTCGCCGCGGCCTTCTACGCGGCCGGCGGCGTCCCCCCCGCCGGGAAGATCCTCTGGATCCTCGCGGCCATGGTCTCGGCCCGCAGCGCCGCGATGGCCTTCAACCGCGCCGCCGACGCGAGGCTGGACGCCGAGAATCCGCGCACCCGCGGCCGGGCGATCCCCGCGGGGAAGCTCACCGCGGGCTTCGCCTTCGGATTCACCCTGGCGATGGCCGCCCTCTTCGTCGTTTCCGCCTGGAGGCTGAACGACCTGTGCCTCAAGCTCTCCCCCGCGGCCCTGGCGGTGGTGCTGGGCTACTCCTTCACGAAGCGCTTCACGGCGCTGTGCCACTGGGTCCTGGGACTTTCGCTCGGGATCGCGCCCGTCGGGGCGTGGCTCGCGGTGGCCCCCGCGCGGGCGGCCCACCCCTTCCCCTACCTCCTCGGCGCCGCCGTGATGCTGTGGATCGCCGGGGCGGACGTCCTCTACGCCTGCGAGGACATCGAGTTCGACCGGCGCAAGGGCCTGCGGTCCGTCCCCGCCGCGCTCGGCCTGCGCGGCGCGATGCTCGCCGCGCGCCTGTCCCACCTGGCCGCGGTGGCGGCGCTCCTCGGGGCGGGGATCGCCGCCGGCCTCGGGCCCTTCTGGTACGGCACGGCCGCGGCGATCGCGGCGCTCCTGGGATACGAGCACGCGGCCGCGAAGCCCGGCGATCCGGCGCGGATGAACCGCGCCTTCTTCCACGTCAACGCCGCGGTGGGCGCGGTCTTCCTGGCGGGCGCGCTCCTGGACCTCTTCGCGGGCCGGTGATCCTCACGCCGGGGGCTTGCCCCCGGGGCCCGTGAGGTACTCCCGGAGGGCCGCCGCCCACGGGCGCATCCGGATCCCGAGCGACTCGGCCTTCTTGCAGTCCAGCGCCGAGTAGCGCGGCCGGAGGGCGGCCCGGCGCTCGTTCCCTCCCCGCCGGATCGGGCGGACGTCCACCGAGCGGACGCCCAGGACCTCGTAGGCCTTCTGCGCGAACTGGAACTGCGTGGCCTCGCCCTCGCTGGCCACGTGGAAGAGGCCGGCCTGGTCCCTCTGGATGAGATCCACGGCGGCGGCGACGAAGTCGCCCTGGAAAGTGGGCTGGGAGCGCTGGTCCTCGAAGCCGAAGACGATCTCCTCGGTCTCCCTCCAGGCCATGAGGTCGTCCAGGTAACTGCGGCCGTACGGGCCGAAGAGCCACCCCGTGCGGAGGATCAGGTGCCTCGGGGCCCCGTTCATGACCGCCAGCTCCCCCGCGAGCTTCGTGTCCCCGTAGACGGAAACGGGATTGGGGGGGTCCTCCTCGCGGTACGGGAGGAGGCGCTGGCCGTCGAAGACGAGGTCGGAGCTGGGGTAGACCATCAGGGCCCCCACCGACGCGGCCGCGCGCGCCAGGTGGTCGGCCCCGTCGCGGTTCACCAGGTACGCCTGCCACTTCTCGTACTCGCAGCGGTCCACGTCCGTGTACCCGGCGGCGTCGATGACGACGCCGGGGCGGATCTCCTGCACGCGGGCGAAGACCTCGTTGCGGCGGGTGACGTCGAGCGCGCGGCGCCCCAGGGCCACCACCTCGAACGGCCCCTCCATCCGGGCCGTGAAGGCCCTCCCGAGCCCCCCGCCCGCCCCGGCGATGAGCACCTTTACCATGTCGCGCGACAAGCCTATAATACGCCCCGGGCGGGAACCATGAAAATATACATCCTGGGACGGGGCCATCGCGTCGCCCAGATCCGCGAGGCCCTGGGCATGAGCAAGCTCCTCGCCACCGTCATCACCGACGATCCCGCCGCCGCGCGGTTCGACTCCCCCGAACGGTCCCTGGCCCCGGGCGACTTCGTGATCGTGGCCGAGTACGAGGAGGCCCCCCTCCGCGCGATCCTCGAGAACCTCCGCCTCCAGAAGGTGCCCGCCTCCGTCATGGTCTTCTCCTCGGTCCCCACGCGGGGCCTCGTCCGCGAGTTCCCCGAGGCCATCTTCCGGGACGAGGGCCTCATCTACCGCAACGAACTGCGCGAGCTCCAGCGCCGGGCGGCGGGCCACCAGAGGGTGGAGTCGCTCCGCCGGGCCGTGAAGGGATCTCCCCTGCTGACCGTGATCTGGGGCAACCCGGACCCCGACGCCCTCGCCAGCGCCTACGCCTTCCACGACCTGGTCCAGGGGGACGCCGGGCCGGCCATCATCGCCTACACGGGGGAGTTCACCCGCCCGGAGAACATCGCGATGGTGAACCTCCTCAAGATCACCACGCGTTAGTACGCCCCGGAGCTGGCCGCCCCCGGGACCGTCGTGGCGACCGTGGACGCCCAGCCCTCCTTCTTCCAGCTGGACGGGAGCCTGCGCTTCGACGTGATCATCGACCACCACCCGCTGGCGGACCTGGGGACCTACCGCTTCGCCGACGTCCGCCCCACCTACGGCTCGACCTCCACGATCCTCACGGAGTACTACCAGACCTCCGGCGCCCGGATGTCCAAGAAGGTGGCCACGGCGCTCTACTACGGGCTCAAGATCGACACGGGCAACCTGACGCGGAACGTGAGCGACTCGGACGTGGCCGCCTTCCGCTACCTCCGGGTGCGGTCCGACGAGAACCTGGTGCGGACGATCGAGCTGTCCCAGCTGCCGGTGGAGACCCTGGACCACTTCGGGGTGGCCATCGCCAACAAGAAGATCTCGAAGGACGTGGTCTTCGCCTATCTCGGGACGATCCAGAACCCGGACATGTGCGTCCACGTGGCCGACTTCTTCATCAAGCTGGCGGGCGTCTCCTGGGCGGCCGTGGCCTGCCGCTCCAAGGACCGGGTGGTGGTGGTCTTCCGGTCGGACGGCCTGCGCAAGCACGCCGGGCGGATGGCGGAGGCGACCCGCTCGACACCGACTGCCACGAGAAGCTCGCTGCGCTGCTCGCCTCCGCCGGGCGGATGGCGGAGGCGCTCTTCCTCGAGTACGGCTCGGCGGGCGGGCACCGCACCATGGCGCGGGCGGAGCTGGACCTGGCCCGGCTCCAGCCGGAGCTGAGGGAGACCGGCGACGTGGCGATCGAGGAATGGCTGATCAAGCGCCTGGCGGCGCGGCTCAAGCCCCTGGCGCGGTTCGTGCGGTCCGCGCCCTAAAACAAAACAGGGGGCGCCCTTTCGGGCGCCCCCTGGCGCAATTCAACTCTGCGGCCGGGTCACGGCATCGACATCAATCCGTTCGCCTGCTACCTCGCCGAGACGAACCTGTTGATCCAGGTCATGGACCTGCTGATCGCCGCGCGCGCCGCCGGGATACGGCCGCGGATCGATCGGTTCCACGTCTACTGCGCGGACTCGCTGGCGATCCGGCGTCCACGACCCGTCCCGTGCCGGGATCGGGATCGTCGAGGGGCGCCCCGATGGCTGCGTAGCCGTTGCCGTCATAGTACACGTAGGCACCGAAATGGTCCCCCGCCGTCAGATCGTCATCCGCGGGCTCGGGATTGTCCATCGCGCCGAGGAGGATGCCCGCGCCATCGAAGATGTAGACCGATCCCGCGTCGGCATAGGCCCCCACGTCGTTCAGCGGGACCCCGGCCACGATGACGGAGCCGTCCGAGGCCAGCACGGAACCGAACTGGTCCTCCGCATCGGGTTCCGGATTCTCCACGGCCAGGCTGGTGCCGGCCTCCACGTCCACGATGTAAATCCGGCCGGCGTTCGCCGCGGTGCCGTTGTCGGCGCCGGGGGCTCCGACGACCAGATCGTCGCTGCCGGAGGGGGTGAAGCCGCCGGCCGCCAGGGCCGCGCCGAAGTTGTCGCCCTCCGCCGGGACGGGGTGGGCGATGGCGGTCCAGACGCCCGTGTCGCCGTTCCTCCAGTACACCGTACCCACTCCCGCCAGCCCCGCGTTCGGGTCGTTGGGGGCACCCACGGCGATATCCAGCGTGCCGTCGTCGTTGAAATCACCCACGGCGATCGAGCTGCCGAAGGCATCGCCCCCTTCAGGCTCGGGATTCTCCAGCCAAGTGGTGTACGAATAGTAGTAATCGCCCCCCATCAGGACGGCCACACCATCACCGTTTTCGTACCAGTTGTAATTGGGCGCGCCGATCACAATCTCAGGGGTCGCATCCCAGCCGCCGACGTTCGCGTACACGGCCAGGACCTGCCCAAACTTGCTGTTCTTGCTTCCGGTCGCATAGGTGTAATAGCCGGTTGACACGCTCGAGATGGTGCTGCCGAACGTGTAGTAAAAGACGGCCCCGATCTTCTGGTTCCCGCTCCGGTAATCCGGAGCCCCGACGTAGAACCGGCCGTAGCCGACGTTCACGGCAACGGCCGTCCCGAACAGCTGGGAGCCGCCGCCGCTGTCGCCGGGGGCGAGGATGGTCTGAAGGATCGTCCCGTTGTCCCCGTCGATGACGAACACGGCGCCTTCGTCCCCGTAATTCGGGGCGCCGACCAAGAACTCGTAGGCCGGCCCGCTGCTGTCCGTGAGGTTCAGGCCCAGCGAGGCGATCGCCCCGCCGAAGTTGTCGCCGGGATTGATCGTGGGGCTCGTGTTCACCCGCCGGAAGACCATGACCGTCACCGTCACCAACGTGTCCGCCTGGAGGTCCTCGTCGATCAAATCGTAGGTGAATTGGTCGGTGCCGACGAAGCCGGCATTGGGCGTGTAGACCAGCTTGCCGCCCACCTCGGCCACGGTGCCGTTGGCGCCGTCGCTCCAGTCGTCGATTACGAGCACCGGGTCGCCCTCGTCGTTCGCCAGGACGTCGATCGTCACGGGGGTGTCGACCAGGGTCCCCGCCCAGTCCGCCACGCCCGCGGCGTCGTCGTTCACCGCGTACACGGTGACCGAGACGGTGGCCGTGTCGGGAATGAGCCCGTCAGAGTCCGCCAGCCGGTAGGTGAAGGTGTCCGGCGTCCCGCTGGGAGGCGCGACGTCGTCGTTGTTGTAGTTCTTCTTCGGAGTGTAGGTGATCGTCAGGTCCCCGTTGACCACCGCCGTGCCGTTGGCGGGCTGCGTCAGGATGGTGATGGTGTACGGCATGTCGCCCGCCGGCACCGTGTCGTTGTCGTAGGGGTTGAACGTGACCGGGGTGTCCTCGTCCGTCTCCACCGCGTCGTCGACCGCGACGGGATTGCCCGACGAGACGGCGTTCACCGTGACGGTGACGGTGGCCGTGTCGTCCAGAACGGGCGTGCCGCTGTCCTCGATCGTGTAGGTGAAGATCATCGTCCCGCTGAAGCTGGCCAGCGCCGTGAACGTCACGCCCGTGGCCGTGAAGGTCACCGTGCCGCCGGGGGGGCTGGTGGGGGAGACGGCGACGACGCTGAGGGTGTCGCCGTCCACGTCGGTGTCGTTGGACCGCACGTTGATCGCGGTGGCCCCGGCGCCCTCGTTGATCGTCACCGCGTCGTCGACCGCGACGGGCGCGTCGTTGACCGGGTCCACCGTGACGGTGACCGTGGCGGTGGCGGTGTTGCCGTTCCCGTCGCTGATCTGATAGGTGAAGGAGTCCGCGCCGGTGTAGTCGGCGTCCGGGGTGTACGAGATGTTGTTCCCGCCGCCGCCGATCGAGGCGGTGCCGTGGGCGGGATCCCCGACCATCGTGATCGTGATGGGATCGCTGTTGGGATCGACGTCGTTGCCGCGGACGTCGAAGTTGTTGTTCTGGGAGTCCTCGTTCACGGTGAAGGCGTCGTCATAGGCAAGGGGCGCATCTCCCGTCCCGCCCCCTCCGGCCCCCAGGACCGTGGTGGTCTTCTTGCAGGCGGGAATCACCGCCGCCGCCAGCGCCAGGGCCAACATCCTCAACATCCACGTCCGGAACCAACCGCTCGTCCTCATGATGCATGCCTCCAAAGATGCAGACGATCCAAGAAAAATACCGGCGTATCCGTCCAGGCAGGGTCGGGATCAGGAATCGAGAATCCAGGATCGGATACCCCCCTGGCCCCCCAGGGAGGCCGGGGGGGGACGATTCCTCGATTCCTGATTCCTCATTCCTGATTCCCCTGGACGGACACACGAAAAGCCAGTCCCGCGGAGCACGTCCCATCCACGAACGCGCAGTGTACAGGATCACAACCCGAAATCAAGATGCAAAATGGAATGAACCCGCGGGGCTGCCGATGCGGTTTCCCCGGCCGTGAACGTCCCCGCCGTTCCGGGGCCGCGGCGCGGGCGGGGGGCCCCTCAGTAGGACGACTTGACGTACACCTTCCAGCGCTGGTCCAGGTCCGCGACCGACCAGCCGAAGGCGGACTTCAGGGCCTCCTCGGGTTTGCCCTCCTTGAGGGCCTTGCAGAGCTCGATGAACTTCTCCCGGTGCTCCACCAGGAGGAAGTCCACCAGGCTCCAGGCCTTGACCGTCTCGGCGCCGTCAAGCTCGGCGAGGTTGTCGCACTTCAGGATCGCGTTGATGTCCGGATCCTTGCCCTCGCGGACCCAGACCTTGCAGACGATCGGCCAGTTGGTGGGGTCCTGGTAGTTCTTGCCGCGGCTCCCGGGGGTCGTGCCGGCCAGGTCCACGCAGTAGGTGGAGGCGCTGTCCTTCATGAGCCGGGTGAAGTAGTAGGCGATCCCCTCGTGCAGCCAGTGGTGCTCCCCCCGGACCCAGAGGGCGGAGAGGATCTGCACCGTCACGTGCACCACCCAGTCCTGCAGGCCCGCCTCGGAGAGCGTCTCCTGGTACCACTCGGACTGGGGGAAGCCCATCTGGCCATGCGCCTTCTTGGCCAGGTCCTTGTGGGCCTTGCCGCGCGTCTCGAAGGCGTCCACGTAGCGCTCGTGCTGGGCCTTGTCCTTGAGCGCCACGAAGCCCAGCCGGCCGCCGCCGAACCCGTCCGAGCGGTCGAAGATCCTGTGGTAGAGCGCGTAGGCGTGCTCGGCGTGCTGGATCAGCGAGCCCAGCTGGTCCTCCGAGAGGTGGGGCGACTCGACCAGGAAGTGGTCGCTCTGGCGCTTGCGGTGGCTCAGGCCGAGCGCCTGCTCCGTCGGCGTGCCGGCGGTCGAGGGGCTCCCCGTGGGAAGCTTGGCGATCCCGTCCTTCATCTCCTTGCGCAGGTCGCGCTCGAACCGGGACATCCAGCCGCCCTTGGCGTCCTTCTCGAATCCCAGCTCCTTGCGCACCGCGGCCAGGCTCGGGTCGTACTCCAGGGCCTTCTTGAAGGCGTCCGCGGCCTCCGCCTCCATCTTGCCCTTCTTGCACCAGTTCCCCAGGTCGGCCCACTGGCGCCCCAGGTCCTTCCCCGCGCTCTCCAGGCGCTCGTTGTAGGTCTTGCGGATCCTCTCGGCGTCGTCCCCCTGCTTCTTGTTGGAGAACTCCTGCTTGATCGAGGGGTCGCTCTCCCACTGGCCGTCGTCCGTCTTCTTGTAGCCCAGCTTCTTGCGGGCCCCGGCATGGTCGGGGTCCAGCTCGACCGCCTTGTAGAACTGCTCCCGCGCCCACAGGTGCATCCCGGCCGTGGCCAGGTACTCGCCGACCGAGTGGTGCTTGATGGCGGCGCTGCGGGCGATCTTGGCGAGCTTTTCCTTGTACTCCCCGGCGGCGTCCCCCTGCGGGAGGAGCGCCATCAGGATCAGCAGTCGTCCCATGGGCGATGACCCCTTCCTAGGCCCCCCATCATACCAAACGACGCCGCCGAGCGTCCACCGCGCCACAAACGGATTGCGTCCCCGGCGGCGCCGTGATACTATTTTTCCCTTGTTCGAGGAAATCCAAAGCCTGATCCGCGTGGGGCGGTACGAGAAGGCCCTGGCCGACGCCAAGCGCCTGTCGATCGACCTCCTCAAGCAGGGCCGGCGGGAGGAAGCCTCCCGGGCGCTCGGCGCCGCGGCGCACGCGCTCTGCCTGCTCAACCTCCCCTCCAAGGCCAAAAGCTTCGCCCAGGAGGCCCACGACCTGGCCATCCGGGCCGGCAACCCCACGGCCGCGGGCGGCGCCCTGGCGGTGGGGGCCCTGGCCCAGCTCCGCCTGGCCGAGTTCGACCAGGCCGACGCCCTGATCGACCGCGCCCTGGAAACCCTCAACAAGCACCCCGACCACGAGGCCGCCGCCTTCGCGCGGCTCGTCTCGGCCGAGCTCTCCATGACCAAGGAGGACTACGCCGAGGCCCGCGTCTTCGCCGAGGACGCCTTCGCCGTCGGCGCCCAGCTCCCCTCCCCCTGGATCAAGGCCCGGGCCTGCCTCATCAAGGCGGTCTGCCAGGAGCGGACGGGCGAGATCGCCCCCGCCATCGAACTGCTCCGCGCGGCCGAGCAGGAGCTCGGGAACGGCCCCGACGCCGAGACCTCCTGGCTCGTCCAGGCCGCGCTGGGCACCGCGCTGATCAAGTCCGGGAAGGAGAAGGAGGGGGCCGCCTGCCGCCAGGCCGCCGTGGAGGCCATCCACCGGCTCGCCGAGCCCCTCCAGGGCGAGGCGCGCGAGAAGTTCCTCAAGAATCCCGCGATCGTCAACGCCATGGGCGGCGACCTCATCACCAACAGCGGCCTCTGGAAGGTCCCCGTCCAGATCGCCGCCGAGACCCGCCCCGCCACCCTCGACCTGGGCCTGCGGGGGCTCAAGCCGGTCCTCGACGTCATCAAAAAGATCAACACCGAGCTCAACCTCCGCAAGCTCATCACCATGATCCTCGACACGATGATCGAGTTCTGCAACGCCCAGCGCGGGACGATCGTCGTCTTCGAGGGCGACAAGTTCAAGGTGGAGCTCTCCCGGGACCGGTCCAAGAAGGAGCTCAAGCGCTTCGAGATGGGCGTCTCCCGCACCGTGCTCAAGCTCGTCCGGGACCACGGCAAGCGCGTCGTGGCCGACGACGCCCAGCAGGACGCCGCGCTCCGCCTCATCGACAGCGTCCAGGACCAGAACCTGCTCTCCATCCTCTGCGTCCCCCTGCGGGTCAAGAACCGGCTGATCGGCGCGGTCTACCTGGACAATCCCTACGTCGCGGGCGCGTTCAAGGCCCGCGAGATCGAGCTGGCCGAGATCCTCACCGACCACGCCGCCGTGGCCATCGACAACGCGCTCCTGCACATCAAGTCGATCCACGACAGCCTGACCAACCTCTTCAACCACGCCCACTTCGAGAAGCGCCTCGAGAACGAGGTGGCCCGGGCCCGGCGCCACGGACGCCCCGTGGGCCTCCTCATGATGGACGTGGACGACTTCAAGAAGGTCAACGACTCCCACGGCCACGACGCCGGCAACGAGGTCCTCAAGAGCCTCGCCCGCGTCATCGCCTCCACCATGCGCGGGGCCGACCTCGTGGCGCGCATCCAGGAGCGGGACGTCACCCCCGTCGTGGCCCGCTACGGGGGCGACGAGTTCGAGATCATCCTCCCCGAGACCCCCCGCGAGGGCGTCCAGCGCGCCGGCGAGCGCCTCGTCCAGACGATCCGGCAGGAAAGCTTCCTCTACGGCGGCGCCCCCCTCCACCTCGCCCTCTCCATCGGCGGGGCGGTCTACCCGGACGACGCCTCCGACGCGCACGAGCTCCTCCTCAAGGCCGACGAGGCCCTCTACGCCGCCAAGCGCGGCGGCAAAGACCGCGTCGTCCTCTCCTCCGCCGAGCCCAGGCCCACGGCCTAAGCGCCGGGTGATCGGGCCCCGCTGGAACTACTCGAAGCTATAGGAGTCCGCCAAGGTCGTCCGCGAGCGGTCACACCCGGTGGATGCAGCCCTTGGTGAACTCGACCAGCCGATCCGGCCTTCCCTTATGGGCCTCCTGAAGCGCCTCCCAAAGCGGAGGGGATTCGTCGAGCGGCGGGAGGATAACGTAGCCCTGTCCATAGCGGCGCATGAGGTGGTTTTCTGACCCTTGCGCAGCCTGCAACTTTCGCTGATGACGTGCAGCGGGGGAATATAGATTAAAAGCTTAGAATGCTCCAGGAGATCTCGAGTTGGATACCCCTCAAGGTCCCCAGGATCCGAGCAATGCGCCCTTGATGGCGTAGATTCAAACTCCTGCGAATGTATGACGTAAAGAGGGTAATGCCCCCAATGGTCTGCCAGGAACGACCGATATTACCTCTTGCGGAACCCTAGTCAATGCGCGCATCCACTCGACGAGCGTCTATCGCAGTGTGCTGCGTCTTATTGATGACATTCGCGTATATTCTGTTTCGCAAGTGGAATAATGCACCCGCGCATGCGGTGATTCCCCGTTTGACCGATTCCAATGACAGGAATGGCCCTGTATGCGAACGGGAATCATCGGATTCGCGAGAATCGCCATCAACTCCGCCCCCCCCAATACGCCCATCACGCCCACTTATAGAGAGACTCGTCGTATGGCGATCCGTAAAGCGATTGATAATATACTTTCATTTATCACCAAGCATAATCTTGCCCACCTAACGGACAACGTATTATATAACGACCCCACGCAGTGGGGTTTTGGACATGGTCATTATGTAGAGCCATTCCACAAGGAACACCAGCAACTGGCCGTCAATCTTGCCATAGAATGCTGGCGTGACCCCGAATCAATCCTGGCATTTATTGACATCCTGAGGGATATGCGTGACCCCGACTCACTTCGCACCACCGTCCTCTACGCCGGCGGCCCTATTATCGCGAAATATGCCAAGATCATTGAAGGCGAAGACGCAGACTTCGGAAGGCAGCTTCTCTCCCAAATATATTCCGAATCCGACCCATGGATCCGCGTAGCTTTGGTCCGCGGGTTTAAATATGCCTCGCAGATGCCCTATAATCTTGACGAATTGCTGACTTTCGCCTCATTTATCAAGACCGAATCCGTCATGCCGAATATATACGAAGGTCTTGACTCCCTAATCCCTCATATAGCGAAATATCCAGAGATCCGAGACTTTGTCATTTCTGAGGCCACCCAGAGCGAAGCTTCAGGCCTGAATCGTGTTCGCCAGGTTCATTCCGCAAGAATCCTTTGCGGCAATCCGGCCTTGCGAGACGACGGCGCGATATGGTCGACAGCCATCCAATTGCTGGGGCGGTCCGGGGATCCCGCGATCCAGTACGCGGCCATATCATATCTTAACATGATAGGCAACAGTCCCGCCGAGCGGCCGGACCTGTCCGTGAACATTTACTACGCGGCAAGATATCTTGAAAGCCTGATATCGGCATTTGAGACATACAGGGAAATAGGAGTGACCCCCGATGGTCACCGGTATTTATATAAGGATATGATAGAAAAGGTGGCCGATTTCGACATGCCTCGAGCGGCCTCATACACTGAGGATTACCTTAGAGACCCGAATCAATCGGATGCCGTCAAGAGTCATGTTATATGGAACATCGGCATGAGGACCTTATACGACAAGGAGAAGGCATATCCCAACTCATGGGCCCACTGGCAATACGCGATCCGCAATGTCGCCGCCGATCCTGTAGTAAGTGAAGCGACTCGACTGGAGGCATTTAATACACTAATAGTTATTGGAGTACGCTCCTCCAATCTTGATCGCGAAGGGGCGATAGCCAATATCGCTTCGGTAATAGAATTGATGAAGATGGACCCGAGTCCGGCAATTCGAAAAGCCGGCAACGACCAACTTGATCGCGCAAGATCCATGGGCTTGATAAAATAACCGCATCGAAAATCCAAGAAGCGTCACGGGTTCGACTACCTCTCCCTCCAGCGGCGTCTCAAGGCGTCGCCACCGGCGGCGAGCCGGGTGCCGGAGTCCCTCCCATTCGAAGGGATGATGAATGGCTGTGGCCCCGGGCCCGCGCGGCCGGTATAATCCTCCCCGGTGAGGGACGACTTCCTCTTCGGCGCGATCGCCGTCCGCGAGGGCTTCATCTCCGAAGCCCAGCTCCGCGAGTGCCTGGGCCGCCAGGACGGCCTCCCCCTCGGCGAGGCCCTCCGCGTCCACGGCTGGCTCTCGGAGGACCAGGTCCAGGCCATCCTCGACATCCAGAACGTCCACGTGGCCGAGGCCGACGCCTCCCCGGAGTCGGGCGGCCTCTTCGGCCAGATCGCCCTCTCCGAGGGCTACGTCACCCCCGCCGCCCTCCACGAGGCGATCCGGGAGCAGTTGAGACTGCGCGACGAGGGCCGCCCCGAGCCGATCGGGGAGATCCTATGCCGGCTGAGGCACATCTCCCCCGAGCAGAGGCAGGAGGTCCTCCGCAAGCAGGACTGCCACGCCCTCGCCTGCCCCCAGTGCGACACCTACTACCTCGTCCACGGCCACGCCGGCGGCACCCGCTTCGTCTGCCGCCGGTGCCTCGGCGTCCTCACCGTCCCGGACCGCGCGAACCTCTCCACGGAGCCCGCCGCCGCGAACCGGGGATCGAACGGGACGCTCGGCGCGATCGGCCCCTACGACCTGCTCGGGGAGCTGGGCCGCGGATCCATGGGCGTGGTCTTCAAGGCCCGCCACCGCCCCACGAACGCCCTCGTGGCCCTCAAGGTCCTCCGCCGCTCCGCCAGCTTCAACCCCGGCCTGCTGGAACGGTTCCAGCGGGAGGCCCGCGTGGGCGTCCGCGTCTCCCACCCCAACATCATCCCCATCCGCGACGCGGGAGAGGCGGACGGCTTCTCCTACATCGCCCTGGATTTCGTCGAGGGCACGACCCTCCGCCGGATCCTGCGGGAAGGCCGCCTCCGCCTGCGGGCCGTCCTCCAGGCGCTCCGCAAGGCCGCGCTGGCCGTCCAGCACGTCCACGAGTTCGGGGTGATCCACCGCGACCTCAAGCCCGCCAACATCGTCCTCGACGCCGCCGGCCAGCCGCACCTCATGGACTTCGGCCTGGCCCGCGTGGACCGGGCGGAGCCCCCCTTCGTCCGGAGCGGCGCGTCCCTCGGCACCCCCTTCTACATGTCGCCCGAACAGGCCCAAGGCGACCTCGGCGGGACCGACGCCCGCAGCGACGTCTACTCGCTCGGCGTCATCCTCTACGAGTGCCTCGCCGGCCGGGTCCCCTACTCGGGCCCCACGGCCCTCGCCGTCTACCGCGAGGCCCTCTCGATCGAGCCCCTGCGGCCCTCCGCCGCCAACCCCGCGATCCCCATCGAGATGGACGCCCTCTGCCTGAAGGCCTTCGCGCGCCGGAAGGAAGACCGGCATCCGAGCGCCCTGGATCTCGCGGCGGACCTCCGCCGGTTCCTCGAGTCCAGGCCGGAGTTCGACCCGCCCCTGCCCCCCCGCTCCCAGGCCCAGCCCCCGGGAATGGAGTCCACGGGATGAACCAGAATGACCCCCTGATCGGGAAGACGCTCGAGAAGTGCCGCCTGACCGAGAAGCTCGGCACCGGCGGGATGGGCTCCGTCTACCTCGCGGAGCACTTCGGGCTGGGACGCAAGGTCGCCGTCAAGATCCTCCCCCCGGACATGAGCCGCGACCCGGAATACGTGGCCCGCTTCATGCGGGAGGCCACCACCGCCGGCCGCCTCGAGCACCCCAACATCGTCCAGGTCTACGACGTGGGATTCGCCGAGGACCGCCACTTCATCGTCATGCAGTACGTCGACGGCGAGTCGCTCTCCACCGCGGTCGAGGCGCTCGGCGCCATGGAGCCGCGCGACGCCGCCCAGGTCACCGACGGCGTCCTCCGCGGCCTCCACCACGCGCACGAGCATGGCGTGGTC
>CAYNDR010000018.1:7049-7513 GCA_964395295.1 uncultured Planctomycetales bacterium | reverse complement strand
GGCCAAGGACGACCAGCCCAAGCTCCTCGACTGCGGGCTGGCCATCGAGACCGAGGGGGCCCTCCAGCTCACCAAGGACGGCCTCGTCGTGGGCACGCCCTACTACCTCTCGCCCGAGCAGGCCCGCGGGCAGAGGGCCACGCCCAAGTCCGACGTCTACGCCGCCGGCGTCCTCCTCTACTTCCTCGTGACCGGGAAGCGCCCCTTCGTGGGGGCCACGGCCCTCGCCGTCCTCAACAAGCACATCCGCGACAAGGCCGTCCCCCCCATGTCCCAGAATCCCAAGGTCTCCAAGGCCCTCAACGACATCATCCTCAAGATGATGGCCAAGCGGCCCGACGACCGCTACGCCACCGCGGGCGCCGCGGCCGACGACCTGGAGAACTTCCTGGCGGACCGCCCCGTGACGGCGCGGATCGTGGAGGCGCCGGTGCTGTCCCGCGAGGGCTCGGTCTTCACGCGGA
>CAYNDR010000018.1:0-7019 GCA_964395295.1 uncultured Planctomycetales bacterium | reverse complement strand
CCCCCCTGGCTCACCCCCCATGTCCGCATCGCCGGCCTTTGCGCCGCCGGCTTCCTGGCCATCGTAGCGACGCTCGCCCTCGCGGCCCGTTCCTGCAAGGCGCCGCCCTCCGGCCCCGCCTTCGCCTCCCCGGCCGGCGGGACCGGCCCCGCGCCGGTCGTGGAACGTCCGCCGGTCGGCAGCATCGAGGCCATCATCAAGCGGGACCTGGCCGCGCGGGGAACCCCCGCCGCCTGGCGCGAGATCGTCAGCGAGTACAAAACCTACATCATGGCCAACCTGGGGACCAGGCACGCCGACGAGGCCCACCGGCTCCGGGACGCCTTCCAGCAGGAGATCGAGGCGCGGGCCCAGGAGATCCTCAAACAGCTCCCGGCGGAGCCGGACAGGATCCGCCGCATCGAGGCCCTGGACGCCCTGCCGATCGAGGCCCTCGACTTCACCCTCGCCGGCGCGGCCGTCCGCTCCGAGCGCGCCCGGCTCGCCGACGACCTCCGCAAGCAGTACGGCGACCAGAAGGGCCAGCTCGACCGGGCCATCGAGGAGGGCGACTTCGACCTCGCGCTCGCCCTCCTCAACGCGATGCTCCGCTATGCCGAGCCCGCCCGCAAGCAGGCGCTCCTCTCCCTCCGGGAGGAGCTCCCCGAGCGGGAGGCGCGCTACCGGGACCCGGCGCTCCGCCGGCTCGTCCAGGAATACGCCCGCGTCCGCGGGTCGTTCGAGGCCGCCCTCCTCCAGCGCAAGCCGGGGGAAGCCTACGAGGCCGTGGCCCGGTTCCTCTCGGGATGCAAGGAGAGCGGCGAGCAGAAGCTCACCCGCGTGAAGGGCGTGAACTACGACGGCCTGCTGGCGATCGCGCTCGACAGCACGCTGGACCCCTACCGGCTGGCCGAGGTGCGCGCGGCGGTCGAGAGGCCCTGGGGCGGCGCCGAGCCGACCCTCGCGTACGAGGTTCTGGGGGACCTGCAGGACGCGATCGATCTCGAATGGCTCCTGCGCAAGGCGGGTGCGGCCCTGCGCGCCCTCCTGGCGCCCGGCGGCGGCGAGATCCCCCTCGCCTCGTTCGGCGGCGCGGGCCGGGTGGCCCTAGGGCCCGGCGGCTTCGTCTTCCAGCCCAAGGGAGGCAAGGAGCAGGAGCTGGCGATCTCCCGGCTCGTCCCGGGCGACCTGGTGTTCCTGGCCGCGAAGGACGAGAGCCAGACCGTCGAGGCGGCTTTCCAGACCAATCCTCCGCTGGCGCGGGCCGCGGGGGTCTGCTATCGGCATTCCGAAGCCCCCGACCGCTGGTCCGGCGCGGCTCGATGGTTCACCCGCGCCGCGGAGCTGAAGGCCGCGGGGCCCCCCGGCCGGCCGGAGACCATGCGCGAGCTGGGCCGCCGCCAGGTGCGCGAGCGGCTGACCCTGGCACAGAAGGACGTCGTGGAGCGCCGCTACGAGGCCGCCAAGAAGGCCCTCGCCGAGCTCGAAACCCAGGCGGGAAAGGACAAGGAACTGCTCGACGAGGTGGGCAGTGTGGCCGCCGCGGTGTACTCCGCCGAGCTCCGCCAGGCCTTCGAGGGGCGCAGCTTCGCGCGCGTGAAGGAACTGGCGCGCCTCCTCCGGGACCGCTACCCCGGCCTGTACGAGGAGGACACGATCGCCGGGCTCTACCGCCAAGTCCTCTGGACCACCAGCGATTGGCTGCGCGCCCCGATGGAGATCCCGGGCAAGTTCTGGGACTGGGAGGGGAAGGCGCAGGGCGCGCCCGCCCCCGCGGCCTTCGAGGCGCACGACGGGGTCCGGCTCGCCGCCGGCAAACGGCTCTTCGGGAATCCCGCCCGCGCGGGAGGGATCTCCGGCCTGCGGGTCCAGGTCCGCCTCAACGCGGAGGCCGCGAACTTCTCCGTGGGCTTCCACTTCGACGTCGCCCGGCCCGAGGGGAAGTACCGCACGTTCGTCCTGACGCCCCTCCAGGCGGGCTTCGGCGAGGGATCCGAGGTCGGCGCCCGGCTCCGCCACGCCGGGCCGCTGAAGAAGAAGCCCGCGCGGGGCGAGTGGATCGACCTGGCGTTCGCGGCCGAGGGGGGCGACCTCGTGGGGTACGTGGAGCGCGAGCCGGTCGTGGCCTGCCGGGGCGAGCTTTCGCCCCGCGGGGGGGTCGCCCTGGCCGCGGACGTGGACGCGAACTTCCGCGCGGTCCAGGTCCGGAAGTAGCTGCTACTTGTCGGCGGGCTTGGCCTCTTCCTTCTTCTCTTCGGCCTTCTCGGGCGGCTTGGCGTCTTCCGCCTTCTTCTCGGGCGGCGGCGGGGCGGGCTTTTTCTCCTCGACGCCCTCCTCCCGGCCCTCGCCCGGCTTCCGGGCCTTGGCCTTGACGACTTCGAGGGAAACCTTCTTCGTGCCGCCGCAGAAGTCGCAGTTCTGGGTGCCCTTGCAGATCGTGCACTTCCCGTCGCCCTTGCAGTCGGCGCACTTCGGGGTTTGGCCCTGGAAGGTGAGGTAGCCCGCGCCCTTGCAGTTGAAGCACTTCCCGCCTTCCTTCTCCATGAGGACGCAGGCCTGGCACTTCCCGCTGCCGGTGCAGTAGCCGCAGGGGTAACCCTCCTCCTCGTTCCAGTCGATCCTCGCCTTGCAGTTCTTCTGGTCCGGGCACTTCTCCGTGCCCGCCTCGATCATGAGGCCGCAGGAGGGGCACGTGCAGCGGATCTCGCGCAGGTCCTTCTGCAGGCTCGTGTTGGGGGTCAGGCCGCGCATCTTGACCTGGGCCCCGGGCGGCCTGCCGCAGGCCGCCAGCACCGCCACCGACAGCAAAACCAGCGCGTCTCTCATTCTCATGGGATCGCCCTCCTAGGCCTCCCCACTATATCCGTCGCCCTACGTCTTTTCAATAATCTAGGACGTCCAAACTGTCAGCGTTCCTGCGTCGCCGCCGCGAGAACAGTCCGCAGGAACGCCGCCAGCCGGGGGAGCGCGCGGCGGGAGGTCTCCAGGACCTCCCCGTGCGAGACCGGTCCGGAGGCGATCCCCGCCGCCCTGTTCGTGATGAGCGAGATCCCCAGGACTCGCATCCCGGCATGGACCGCCGCGATCACCTCCGGCACCGTGGACATCCCCACCGCGTCCGCGCCCAGCCTCCGGAGCATGCGGACCTCCGCCGGCGTCTCGTAGCTCGGCCCCGGGACGGCGGCGTACACGCCCTCGCGGAGGCGGAGGCCCTCCTTCCGCGCCGCGCGCCGGGCCAGCGCCCGGAGCCCGGGGGCGTAGGCCGCCGTCAGGTCCGTGAACCGGGGCCCCCCGCGGAGCGGGTTGCCGCCCATCAGGTTGAGGTGATCGGCGATCAGCATGAGGTCCCCGGGGCGGAACGCCCGGTTCACCGCCCCGGCCGCGTTCGTCACCACGAGCGTCCGCGCCCCCAGGAGGGCCATCGCGCGGACGGGACGGACGACCTCATCGAGGCCGTACCCTTCGTAGAAGTGGACCCGGCCGCGGAGGACGGCGACCCTCCCGTGGAGCGCCAGCTCGCCCGGGTGCCCCGCCGCCCCGGGCCGCGGGAAGAACGGGATGCGCGCATAGGGCACCGTGGCCGAAGCCCGCCCCAGGCCGATCGGGCCCAGACCAGAACCCAGGACGACGGCCGCGACGGGCTTCACGGGGAGGCGGGCGCGGAGGAACCGGAGGGCCGCGCGCAGGCGCCGCTCCTCGGTCCCGTTCACGTCACGATCGCGAGGACCTCGCCCTCGTAGATGAGCTTGCCGTTCGCCACGGCCTGCGTGGCCGCGCGGGCGCCGCGGCGGGACTGCTCCAGCATGTGGGCGATGATGTACAGGCGGTCGCCCGGCCTCACCGCGCCGCGGAACCGCACCTTGTCGATGCCCCCGAAGACCACGAGGCGGCCGGCGATCTCGGGCGTGCCCGCCTTGTAGCAGATCAGGCTCACCTGGGCCGAGGCCTCCACGAGCAGGACGCCCGGCAGGAGCGGGTTGCCGGGGAAATGGCCGGAGACCCAGAACTCGCCGGGGCGGACGTCCCTCCACCCCACCGCCAGCATCTTCTCCGGCTCCAGGTGGCAGATGGCGTCCACCATCGCCATCTCCCCGCGGTGAGGGAGGACCTCCGCGATCTTCTGCCGGTCCATGACGACGCGGGAGAGATCGATCGCGGACAGGTCCGCCAGAAGCGGGGAGGCCATGGCGGAAGATTCTACACGCCGTCCACGGGCCTGCCAATAAAAGAATCCCGGCGGGAAGCGGCACGCCATGCCCCCCGCCGGGATTCCCGGAACGGCCCGCCTAATCGCGGTCAGAAACTGCCGTCTTCGCCCTTGTCGCGCTTCTTCTCCTTCTTGGGCGGATCCTTCTTGGGATCGCCCTTCCCGGGCTTCTTCTCCTTCTCCTCCTCGGAGGGCCCCCGCTTGTAGCGGAAGTCGAAGTCCCCGTCCTTCCAGCGTTCCAGGCGCTCCTTCATGCCGGGGGGCATCCACTTCTCCAGTTCCTTGGGGCCGCGGAAGTCGAAGCCCTTCCCCTGCGGCATCTTCTCGCGCCATTCCTTCCAAAGGTCAGGCCCCTGATCCTTCCAGCGCTCCACGCGCTCCTTCCCGGTCCAGCCGCTTTTCCAGCCGGTCCACCCGCTCGATCAGCTTCTCGACCAGGGCCTCGAGTCCGCCCCGCGGGGCCTCCTTGCGGGGCTCTTCCTTCCTCGGCCCCTTGCCCCCCAGCTTCTCCTGCGCGGCCCGGAACTCCTTCTCCAGCCGCTCCCGCTCCGCCTGGAATTTCTCGTGGAGCGCCTTCATCGACTTCTCGAAGCCGCGCTTGAGATCCTCGACTCTCCTTTCCTGGTCCTCCTGGGCCGCCGCCACCCCGGCCCCGAACACCAGGAGGAGCGCCCCGGCCACAGCCTGCTTCATAAATTCTCCTCCGTATAATCCGCTATCCATTAGTAATCCGGGGGGGCCGAAAAGTTCGCCCGATCCGGATCGAGGCGGGACTACAGGACCCTGTCCAGATCGGCCGCCAGGGCCGCCTTGGTGGCGCTCCCCGTGCGCCGGTACGCCTCCTGTCCCCCCTTGAAGAGGACAAGCGTGGGGACGGACATGATCCCGAGGCGGACGGCCGTGTCCTGCGCCTCGTCCACGTCCATCTTGACGACCTTGAGCCGGCCGGCATACTGCCTGGCCACCTCATCCAGGACGGGCGCCAACTGCTTGCAGGGGACGCACCACGTGGCGTGGAAGTCCACCAGGACCGGGACGGGCGAGCGGGCCACTTCCGTCTGGAAGGCCTGCTCCTGGATTTCCGGGATCTGACTCATTCGGCCTAAATCCCCAGGCTCTTCTTGATGGCGTCCAGGATCGCCGGCTTGGGCCTCGCGCCCACGATCCGGTGGACCTCCTGGCCGCCCTTGTAGAAGACGAGGGTCGGGATGCCCATGATCCCGAGACCCGCGGCCGTCTCCCCGGCCACCGCGACGTCCGCGCTCACGACCTTGAGTTTGCCCTTGTACTCGTTGGCCACCTGCTCCACCACGGGAGCCAGGACGCGGCAGGCCGGTCAGCCCTCGCCCCAGAAGTCCACCACGGCCGCCGGGGCCTTGAGGACTTCCGCGTCGAAATCCTGGTCCGACACCGCGGGTATGTTCATCGAAACCTCCTGCCTTCTTTTTACAAAGCCCGGGCGATTATTCAAGCACTTATCGGGGCGCCCCTCCCCCCGCGAGCCCCTTCCTGAGGAACTCGACGAACCTCGCCGTGGAGGGCCGCCCCCCGATGCGGGCGGCCTCCTTCCCTTCCGGCGTGAAGAGGACGTAGAGCGGCAGGGCCGGACCGAACCTCTCGTCGAGGAGCTTCCGGTTCTCCCGGTCCATCGCCTTGTCCCGGTCGGTCCAGAGCTCGGCCACCACATAGCCTTTGAGGAGTCCGAGCACTTCTGGGTCCACAAGAATCGTCCCGCGATTCCACAGGCAGTTGGTTCAGGTGAGCCCCGTGAATTCCACGAAGAGGGGCTTCCCCCGTTTCCTCGCTTCCTCGAGCGCTGCAGGGAAGGTGGTCCCGTGAATCGGGGGCGGCGGGACGATGATCTCCAGCGGCCCCATCGATCTCCCGGTGAAGCCGGCGGCCATGTACCCCCCGAAGAGCAGGAAGAGCGCCGCCGCGGCGGCGCGCACGGCGGTCGGCCTGGACCGGAAAAAGCCGAGGAGATAGAGGGCCACGGACGCCGCCACCGCCACCCAGGCGCCCAGCATCACCCAGCGGTTGAGGACGTTGATTTCCTTCACCTGGTCGGCCTTCGAGAAGTAGTAGAGCGCCAGCCCCAGTTCCACGAAGGCCATCGTGACCTTGACCGTCCCGAGCCAGCCGCCGCTCCTGGGAACCTCCTTGATCGCGGCCGGGAAGAGCCCCATCAGGAAGAAGGGGAGCGCCATCGTGGCCGAGTAGGACACCATCGCCGCGAGCGCGGCGAAGCGGTGCTGGCCCGCCGCCATGGCCAGGATCGTGGCCGCGATCGGGATCGTGCAGGTGAAGGTCACCACCGAGAAGAGCAGTCCCAGGATGAACGCCCCTCCCGCCCCCCGGCGCGGCCCCCCGGCGAACCTCGCCTCCAGCCCGAAGGGGATCCGGATCTCGTACCAGCCGAAGAGCGACCCGGTGAACCACAGGAAAAGGATCCCCACCGCCGCGTTCACCCAGGCGTTCGCGGCGAAGATCGTGGGCCCGCCCGCCCCCAAAAGGACCGTCATCAGCAGGCCGATGCCCGTGAAACTGAGGATGATCCCGAGCGAGTAGACGCCGGAGAGAAGCAGACCGTGCGCCCTCGAGCCCGCCGCCTGCTTGACGAAGTACGTGAGGGTGATCGGGATGAGCGGGTACGTGCAGGGCATCACGAGCGAGACCAGCCCCCCCAGCATCCCGAGCAGGATCATCCCCAGGAATCCCCGCGCCTCGTACTCCGGGTCCGCCGCCGGGACTGGCTCCACCGCCCCCGCGAGGACGGCGACCTTGAACGCAAAAGGGACCTCCCCTGAGATGCACTGCTCGGCATCGCACATCT
>CAYNDR010000017.1:32838-35006 GCA_964395295.1 uncultured Planctomycetales bacterium | reverse complement strand
GGAGGCCGCGGGGAGACTCCCCTGGAAGTGGATCGGCGCCGGCGCGGCGGCACTGGTCCTCGCGGCGGCGCTCTTGGCCCTCATGTCCGGCGGCTCGAAGCCGGCCGCCGAGAAGCGGATCCCGGAGCCGGCAGCCAGGGCTGTGGCGCCGCCACCCGCCGAGGAGAAGAAATCCCCTGTGCCGAGGCCGCCGGAGCCCGTTCCCGCGCCCGTGGTTACCCAGGCTAAGCCCGCGGAGCCGGCGCCGGCGGCGCCCCCGGAGTCCAAGCCGGCCGATCCGCTCGATGAGGTGTGGCGCCAGGCCGAGGGCCTCTTCCAGGAGGCCCGGACGATGTACGAGGACGGCCGGGCCCGGTCCTCCGCCGAGACGCTGTCCCAGGCAGGATTCAAGGCGGAGGAGGCCCAGACCAAGTATCGCGCCCTGCAGGAAGTCGGCGGCCTCGACCTCAGGAAACGGGCGGGAGAGCAGATCAAGGCGGTCCAGCAGTTCATGAAGCTCGTGAACGAATCGCGCCTGGCCGTGGCGAACGCGGGGACCCCGGCACCGCCCGCCCCTCCTCCCGCCCCGATGCCGCCGTCCCCGGCTGACCCGGCGCCGCCGGCCGCCCAGGCGCCCCGGGCCACGGTGCCGGCCGCGGCGGAGCTGAAGGAGGTCGAGAAGGAGCTCCGGGATCTTTTCCGGGCCGAGTACGCCCGCAAAGCCCCCGCGGAGGTGGCCGCGTTCGCGCGGAAGCTGATGGAACAGGGTGCGGCGGTGAAGGACGACCCGAAGACCCTGTACGTGCTCCTGCGCGAGGCGCGCGACCTCGCGCTCCAAGCGGGAGACCTTCCCCTCGCCCTCGATGCCGTGGCCGCGATGGGGAAGGCGTTCGAGACTGACATCCTGGCCGCCAAGCAGGCGGCGCTCGGCCGCGCCGCGGCCGGCGTCCGCGGGGCCGAGGCCGCGGGCGTCCTGGCGGAGGCGCACGAGGCCCTGGCGCGCGAGGCGGTGGAGGCGGACGCCTACGACATGGCTTCGGCCTGCGTGGTGAAGGGCGAGACGCTCGCCCGCGCCGCCCAGGACGGGGCCGCCGTCGCCCGGCTGGGCGAACTCAAGAAGGAGGTCGCCTTCCTGAAGGAGGAGCACGCGAAGGCGAAGGCGTCCTTGGAGAAGCCGGAGGCCGGCGATGCCGAGGCGGCCGGCCGCTTCCTCTGCCTCTGCAAGGGCGACTGGGAGCGGGGCCTGCCGCTCCTGGCATCGGCCAAGTCCCCGCTCGGGGAGCTGGCCGCGAAGGACCTGGCCGCGGCCCGGGAGGGCGAGAAACAGATCGAGGTGGCCGACGGCTGGTGGGACCTGGCGGAGAAGGAGAAGCATCCGATCCGCAAGGCCCGGCTCCAGGAGCGGGCCCGGCAGTGGTACGAGGCGGTCGCGGCAGGAGCCGCCGGCCTCGCCCGCGCAAGGGCCGAAAAAAGGCTGGAGGCGATGGATGCGGCCCATCGGGGCCCGGTGGATCTCATCGGCCTGATCCGTCCGGATCGGGACGCCGTGGCGGGACGCTGGCGGGTGGAGCAGGGCCGGCTGGTGAACGAGCCCGAGTGGTTCGGTCGCATCATGGTCCCGTACGTGCCGCCCGACGAGTACGACTGGCGGATGGTGGTGGAGCGGAAAGCGAGCGACGAGGACTTCTATCTCGGCCTGGTTCGCGG
This sequence comes from uncultured Planctomycetales bacterium, assembly GCA_964395295.1. Lineage (GTDB taxonomy): Bacteria > Planctomycetota > MHYJ01 > MHYJ01 > JACPRB01 > CAYNDR01. The sequence continues at coordinate 33,320 of CAYNDR010000017.1, read as the reverse complement.
CGACACGGCGGTGGGGATCGCGATCGACGCCGGCCATTCGACGTACACGGGGATCGGCGACATGACTCTGCGGGGCGATGCCCTGGGACGGTTCCCGGGGAGACGGCTGTCGATGGACCGGCAGGCCGCGGTGCTCTGCGAGGTGAGGAAGAAGGGATTCACGCTGACGGTGGACGGGAAGAAGGTGGCGAGCTACGCCTGGAAGGGGAACGAGGCCCGCCAGCTCCTGCCCGAGAAGTGGGACGTGCCCAACCGCATGGTCCTGTTCCTCGGCGCCCACGGGAGCGTCTTCCGGATCCACTCGATGACGCTCGTCCCCGTCTCGGGGCAGGGAAGGGTCTTCCGTCATCCGGCGGCCTCCGTGCCCGTCCCGCCCCCGGCCGCCGATGCCAAGGGGTCCATCGACCTCCTGGGTCTTATCAATCCCATGCAGGACGCCGTCCGGGGTACCTGGCAACTCGCAGGGGGCAAGCTCGTTTCTC
>CAYNDR010000017.1:25396-32828 GCA_964395295.1 uncultured Planctomycetales bacterium | reverse complement strand
GTTTCTCCGAGCCCTTTCGGGATCGACGATTTGATCCAGGTGCCGTACGCCCCTCCGGCGGAGTACGACCTCGTTGCCGTGGTCGAGAAGAAGGAAGGGCCGGACGGCTTCGGGCTGGGATTGGCCGTGGGATCGAACCAGGTCATGCTGGTCCTGGACTCGCATGGAGGTTCGTGCAGTGCGCTCAGCACCATCGACGGGAAGGATGCGAACGAGAACGAGACGCGGTATTTAGGCTCGGTCTTCCGCGGCTCGCGCCCGGCGACCGTGCAGGTTTCGGTCCGGCGGAGCCTTCTCGAGGTCACGGTGGATGGAAAGAAGCTCATCCGATGGAATGCGGACTACAGCCGTTGCGGGCTCCGCGTGCCTTGGACGGTCTCCAGCAAGGAGGCTTTGTCCCTGTGCGCCTTGAAGGGGTCCTACGTGGTAAGCAAGTTCTCGCTCGCCCCAGTTTCCGGACAGGGGCGGGCCCTCCGAGCGTCCGCGGCCGGCCCGCCCGTCCCTGCGCCCCCGCCAGCCGCCCCGCTCCCGAAGGGGGCGGTGGATCTCCTGGTCCTGGTGGACCCCGCGAAGGACGCCGTCAAGGGGGTGTGGACGAAGGACGCCGATGGCTTGACGTGCCCCGCGGGGGACCACATCCGGCTCCAGGTTCCCTACGTGCCTCCGGACGAGTATGACCTCCTTTACGAGGTGGAGCGGCGCGAGGGGGCAGACGGCCTGTTGCTGGGCCTTTCGCGCGGGACGGCCCAGTGGGCGGCCACGCTCGACAGCCAGCCGGCCTCCGGATACAAGTCCGGCCTCGAATCGCTCGACGGGCAGGGCCCTTCGGCCGTCACGGGGCGGCTCTTCACCAACGGCGCCACGTCCAGGGTGGAGGTGAAGGTGCGCCGGGCCGGGGTGTCCGTGTCGGTGGACGGCCGCGCCGTGATCGACTGGAAGGGCTCCTTCGGGCGCCTCTCGCTCCCGGATGGCTGGAAGGTGCCGAACCCTCGCGCGCTCTTCGTGGCGGCGTGGGGCAGCCGCTACCGTTTCACCCGGATCGTCCTTGTGCCGGTCTCGGGTCCCGGCACGCCGCTGCGGAAGCCGTAGCCGCTCGGGATGCACACCGCGATCGGCCTCGGGCCGTCCTTTTCCCGCTTAGGATGGGGGTGATCCTTTGGCGCGCTCGGCTTCTATGTAGAGATTAAAGGAATGGATAGAGAAGTCGACGGGCAAGGCGAATCCATGATTCCCCGAAAGGCCCTCGCCCCGCCTACTTGATCGCCGCCATCAGCTGATCCGCCTCCGCGGCGCTGATCATTCCGCCCGAGAGCATCTCGGAGACCGTGGCCTTCAGGCCCTCCTTCGGTGCCGTGCCGCCCACCAGCGCCCGCTTCACGTCGTCGCGCATCTTCATGAAGGTCGGGCCGTCCACGTGGCCCGCCTTGAGCGCGTCGTTGATCTGCTGGATCGAGCCCTTGGCCCATTCCCCCGTCCCGGGATTCGGCACGCGCCCCAGCGACTGCTGGAGGTCCCCCGTGCGGACCTTGCGGAAGGCCGCGCCCTGCTTCTTCTCCAGGTGCTCCAGGAAGGATCCCATGTCCTGCACGATCGACTCCTTGGTGACGGGGATCTTCACGCCGCTCGGCGTCTTGTGGGAGAGCGCGTCCAGCATCGCCTCCGCCTGCTTCACGGTGATCTCGCCCGACTCCACGCGCTTGAAGATCTCCATCCCCTTCTGGAGGCGCGGCGGGACGGGGAGCGGGAGGTCCCCCGCGTACTGCTTCGCGCGCGGGATGATGAACCGGTCGTACTGCTTGGTGGCCTGGCGCATCCCCTCGGAGGCGTGCTTGGAGGCCTCGATGGTGTCGCCCGCCTCCTTGGCCTTGTGGAACCAGTGGTCGGACTTGAAGGTCATCGTGTCCTTCAGGTCCTCCACCCGCGTGATCGTGGGCGTCTGCCCCTTCTTGATGAAGTCGTTGAAGGGGACCTGCCCCGTGTTGTAGGCCTCCGGGTGCCACTTGGACGTCACCGCCTGGTCCATCTCGTCGGCGTAGTCCGCGGCCTGCTTGGGGGTCAGGTTCCCTGGCGGCTCCTTGAGGCCCTTGGACTGGGCGTAGAAGTGCTTGTCGTAGACCTGCTTCGAGACGTCGTGGTGGATGTCCGAGACGACCGTGCCGTCCTTCTTCCGGATCTGGTAGGTCACGTCGCGGTCGCGGCCGATCTTCGTGGGGTCGTTGCCCGTCAGCGGCGGCGCGTCGATGTCCACGTCCTCGGGCTTCAGGTTGTGCTTCTTGAGGATGTCCTGCACCTCCTTCGACTGCTTCAGCTCCGCCTTCACCGCGTCGTCCGTCTTGTCGTAGACCTCCTTGATCTGCTTGTTGAAGGCGTCCCGCGCCCCCTGGGGCGTCTGGGCGGCGTTCATCATTCCCTGGGCGGTCTTGTCCCGCTGGATCGCCATGACGGCGTCGCGGACCTCGTCGGGGGTCTTCGCGTCCTCCAGCTTCTTGATGAGCGACTGCGCCTGGTCCTGGTCCGCCTTGACGCGCTTCAGGTCCGCCGCGCCTTCGGGGCTGTTCTTGAAGGTCTTGAGCGCCGTCTCGGCGCCCTCATCCATGTTCCCGCCCGTGAGCCGGCGCTCCTTGGTGAGGGCGTTCCCGATCGACTTCAGGGTGTCGTCGAGCTTCTTCTCCGAGAGCTCCAGCGCGTCGCACAGGCGCTTCTTGGCGGCCCCGGTGAGCTGGCCGCCCTTTTCCAGGATCGCCTCGAACGCCTCCCGGCCCGCCTTCGTCTCCAGGAGCTTCTCGAGCGCCGCGGGGCCGAGCACGCCCACCGTCGCGAGGACGTAGCTGAGGGCCGTCATCTTCTCGCCGGAGAGGGTCTCCCCAGTGGCGATCGAGAGGATGTCCATCGCGTCGCCCACGAACGGCAGGGCGCCCAGCACGTCCTCGGTGATCTTCTGGTTCGCCTGGACGGTCTCGATCACCGCCTCCGCCGCGAGCTGGGAGGCCTCGTCGAACTTGCCCAGGGCCTCCGCGCGCGCCTTGAGGCCCGCGGCGACGAGCCGCGGGTCGCCCGAGGCCAGCAGTCTCAGCCACCAGGCCTGGGCCTTCTCCTGCATCGAGGCGCGCCAAGCCTCCAGTTCCTTCGGGTCCTTGGGCTTCGGCCCCACAAGGCCCAGCGACTCGAGGAATCCGGGCAGTTCGTCCGGCCCCTCCATCCTCCCGATGCGCTTGAGGATCGCCGCCTGGAACCGCTCCAGGGCGGACGTGTCGTAGCCCCGCGCCTTCAGGTGGGCGAGGAGCTTCTTCACCATCGCGTCGTATTCCTTCGTGCCCGGCTTGGGGAGGTTCAGGCGCTTGAGCCAGTCGGGGAGCTGGAAGCCCACCTTGATGTTCGGGCGGTTGGTGCAGTAGTAGTCGGATTGCTTCTGCTGGACTCCGACGAATCCGCCGGCGGGTCCCCCGCCCTCCGTCCCGCCCGCCATGGGCTTTGCCTCCCCCGCGGCCTTGGAGGGGAAGACGTACGGATCGGAGCCGAGGAGGTCGATCGAGCCGAGCCCCTCGATGTCGATCACGCCCCGGCCGGGGACCACGCCGCGGTCCTCGCCGGGCTCGGCCTGCTTCGTGCAGTTGAAATCGCGGGCGGCGATCTTCATCGCGCCCGTCTTCGCCGCGGCCATGACCTCCACCTTCCCTTTGCCGAAGGGGAGCGGCACCGTCATCTCCCGGGTCCAGGGGCCGCCGTTCACGCGCGCGGCGATGATGACCGCTTCGGCCCCCGCGTTGACCTTGAGCGTCGCGGACTTGTCGTCGGGGATCGCCTCCGCGATCTCGACCGCGGGGATCTCGCCCTCCACCTTGACGCGTTTCGTGTCCTCCGCCTGCTGGCCGGAGCCGTCGGTCACGCGGACGGTCACCGCATGCTCCCCCGGCTGGAGGAGCGCCTTGCCGCGGTTGCCTTCCATCAGGCGCCACAGGCCGTTGCCGATCCGGACCTCGGTCTTGGAGAGGCCGTGGTCGTCCACGGCCTCGGCGCTGAAGGAGAGCGCCGTGCCCGCCACGGAGGCCTCGATCTTCACGGTGGGCTTGGCGTCCGTCCCCGGGGCGCTGACGGTGAGCATCGCCTCGTTGTTGTCGCGGTTGGTGTCCACGATCTCCTGGTCGGGGTCGAGGACGATCCGGAGCGTGTGCGTCCCCGGCACCGGCTTCCACGGCAGGCGGACGGGGAGGCCGCCGGAGAGCGGGACGTTGTCCACGTAGGTCCGCCGGAGCTCCACCGCGCCGCGGAAGAGCGCCACGGCCACGCGCCTCGCCCGGGTGGCCCCGATGTTGCGCACCGTCGCCACGATGAACTCCCCGTCCTGCCGGAGGTCGGCGGAGGAGACGGAGTAGTCGGCGCCCTCCATCGAGAGTCCGCCGGTCTTCATCGCCGTCTTCAGGGCCTCCTCCTCGCTCCCGGCCACGACCCAGACGCGGGTCCCTGTGAGGCGCAGCTTGATCCGGAAGTCCGAGTTGACCACGTAGTGGCCGCCCCGGAGGTGCTTGGACTGGATCTCGATGTTCACGGCGTCGGGCGTGCCGGCCTCGGTGAACTTGATGACGTCGGGGGGGAGCTTGAAGGTGTAGTTGCCCTCGGGGATCACGCCGCGCAGGGACGCGACGACGCGGCCGTTCATCACGACGTCGAGGTCGTGCTTCTCGTAGGCGGTTCGGGCCCAGGGGAGCTTGAAGCCCATCTCGAGCCACGCCTCGACGAGGTTCGTCTCGTCCCACCCGTCCTTCGTGCGGAAGGCCGAGTAATCGTACTGGCCGTCCGATCCGATGTCGGCGTGGACGAAGTCCACCTCGCCGTCGCCGTCGGTGTCGTCTCCCACCCAGAGGATGCCCTCGTGCTGGTCGTCTATGGTCCAGCGGTCGACCTTGCCGTCGTCGTTGGTGTCCTGGGGATCGCCCCAGGCCTTCTTCGCCAGGTACGCCGGGCTCAGGTGCGCCCCGGCCATGGCGCGCGCCGTGAGGAGGTCGGCCTCCTCGGAGTCCTTCCCCCCCGGGGTGAGCTGGACGCCGAAGATCCGCTCGTTCTCCTTGAGCGCGATCTTCACCTCCTGGGAGACCTCCTTGTCGACCGCCCGCGCCGTGAGCCTGCCCTCGACGCCGCGGAATCCCTCGAAGAGGCGGGGGGCGGCGGTGATCTCGAGGGTCGATCCCGCCGGGAAGAGGCCGTGGCGGATGGACGGCGTCACGACGATGTCGGCGGGCTCGCCCGTGACGCTAAGATCCGTGAGCGCGTCGCCGCGGTTGGCCAGGCGGAACTTCTGTGCCAGTCCGGGCGCGTCGATCTTCTGCCATTCCAGCTTGACCACCGGCAGTTTGACGCCGACCTCGACCTCCGCCTCGTCGGCGAGGCCCGCGTCGGAGGTGATCCGCACGGGGAAGCGGCAGAGGGGGCGGTTGACGTCCTGGGCGCTGATCCCCAGCCAGAACTCGCGCTCCTCGCCGGGGGTGAGGGGGAAGGGCGCCCCTTCCGAGCCTTCGCCCACGAAGCCCGCGAGCATCGCGGGGTCGTCGGGCTTGCCGCACTCGAGGCGGACGATCATCGCCTTCTCGGCGTGGTTGCGGACCGAGATGCCGAGCTTCTGGTCGTAGTCGCGGTTGATCGTCGCGGAGTAGCGGGAGCGGCCGAAGGCCAGCCCCTTCACGCGGGTGACGGTGCGGACCGGGCCGTCGCCGGGCTGGAACTCCCAGGGCTTGCCCGCCTCGATGTCGGGGAGGACGACCACGGGGTCCTTCGAATTCTGCCCCACCGCCTCCTTCCAGTCCTGCGTCCCCTTGAGGCGGCAGCGGACGCGGGCGGGGCCGAAGGCGCGGGCCGACCAGCTCACGCGCACGTCCTTGCCGGAGAGCGTGGCGTTGTCCTCCGGGAGGAGGTCGAAGTATTCCGAGACCCGCACGGTGCGCTTGACCGTCCGGTCCCCCGCCGTGAATGAAAGCGCGTGCTCGCCTCCGGCGAGCGTGCGCCACGGGACGGCGAACTCGAACGGCTGTTGGTAGGCCGTCCCGAAGGGCCGCCCGTCGATCGAGAGCGACACGGCCTGGACGCGGCGGCCGGAGTAGTCGATGGCGCGGACGCGGCAGGGCTCGTCCCGCTCCACCACCTGCCCCTCCGCCGGATGGTCCACGATCAGGTGGACGCCCTTGCGCTCGCGGGGGCCCGTGACGTCGACCCAGAAGCGCGTCACCGCGGAGCCGTGGTGCGCCGTCGCGGCGAAGAGGCCTTCGTTGCGGTACCGGAACTCGCCGGGGGCGCGCAGGTCCACCTTGCCGTCGCCGTCGGCGTCGATGTCGGCGGCGCCGGTGAAGACCACGCGGGTGACGTCGAAGGGATCGACCTGGGCGGCGACCTTGTCGACGGAGATCTCCCTCGTCCCCACCAGGACGTAGGAGGTCTCGTAGGAGCGGTCGTTGTTGCCCCATTCCTCGACCTCGATGCGGAGGCGGGTGGGGCCCTTGGTCTCGAGGGGAGCCTGGGCCGCCTGGTTGGCGTGAACGCCGAGCTCGTGGACTTTCTGCCCGGAGCGGTCGTCGAAGACGCGCGCCCAGAGCTCGGGGACGGTCCTGAACCGGAGGAAGAACTTCCGGGCGTCCGGGAGGTCGGCGAAGAAGACGTCCTTCTCTCCCATCCGGGAGATCGTGAAGGAGCGGGCCTCGTCGAGCTTGAGCGCGCGGGCGCGGCCGTTCTCCGGCTCCTCGCGCCGGTAGTGGAGCTTGAGGGCGTAGGGCGACACGGAGCTCGCGTTGTCGCCCCATTCGCGCACCTCGATGAAGCAGGTCCCGGCGGGGACCTCGGCGCCCGTGCGGAGGGGCTGGCCGGCGTACGAGCCCCCCTCGGCGAGCCGCGTCATCTTCGGATCGAAGATCCGGACCCACAGCTCGGTGGGCCCGGAGCCCTCGATCTCGAGGAATCCCGGATGGTCGAGCGTCGCGGCGTACCAGTCGACGTCGCCCAGCGGCATGATGCTCCCGCGGAGGAGGTCTCCGGTCTCGACGGGCGTGCAGGCCCTGGCCGCGTCGTTCCGCCCCATGAACTCGTTCTCGTCGCAGGGCTTCCAGGCCGTCCGCAGGATGTAGGGCGAGCTGGCCCAGTGGTTGTCGCCCCATTCGCGGACCTCGAGGTAGACGACGGCGGGCCCGGGCGCGGGCCAGAAGAGCTGGCCGGCCTGGTTGGCGTAGGCCCCGGCCTCGGCCAGGAGCTTCCCCTCGGCCGAGCGGAGCCTGACCCAGAGCTCGGTGGGCCCGACGAACCGCGCGTGGATCTCCCCGGCGCTCGGCAGGGGGATGGAGTAGCGGTCCACGTCCCCGAGGGGATTGATCGTGGAGCCGCCGAGGCTGTTGGGCTCGAGGATCCGGACGGCGGCCAGGCGCGCCGCGTCGGGGGGGTCGTCGATGCCGTCGTC
>CAYNDR010000017.1:0-25386 GCA_964395295.1 uncultured Planctomycetales bacterium | reverse complement strand
GCGCGTCGCGCACGGCACCCACGTCGTTCGGCAGCTCGATCGGCTGGTTCGCGTGGGCGCCGGCCTGCGCCGCGATCTGGCCGCCCTCGTTGCGGACGAACAGCCACCGCTCGAGGCCCATCTTGGGCATGGTGAAGCGGACCCAGCCGGGCCGCTTCACCTCGAACCGATAGCAATCCGCGTCGCCGTAAGGCATGAGGGTGCCCCGCGCCTCCTCGCCGCTTTGGAGGAGCCGCGCCGTCGAGGCCGTGTCGTTGGGCTCGAGGGGATCGGCGGTGGTCTCGGCGTCGATCCGAAGGGTCATCGGGGCTTCGCTGGAGGCGTTCAGGCCCCACTCCTCGACCTGGAGGCGGTAGTCGCCCGCGGGCCCGCCGTAGTCGAGGGCGAAGGGCTGGTTCGCATAGCTCCCGGCCTCCTTGACGAGCTTGCCCTCGGGCCCCAGGAGGCGGCCCCAGAGCTCGATGGGATTCTTCGGGCCGATCGTGGTCTGGAGGCGCGCGGGGAATTTGAGGCCGAACTGGAAGACGTCGCGGTCGTCGGCCTTGGGGATCCGGAACTCGATGGGCGCGCCGTTCCGCACGGCCTGGGCCGAGGCGAGGGTGTCGTTCGGCTCCGCCTCGGCGATCCTGTCGACGGGATTGATCGCCACGGCCGCCGTCGACCGGGCGTCGAGGGCGACGAGGGCGAGCGCGGGCTCGAAGCCGGCCGCCTCCACGCGGACGGTGGCCTGGCGCCGGGCGGCGGTGACGCGGTCCTTGTCGTCCATCGCGTTGAGGCGCCCCACGAGGAGGTTGGGGAACGCGGCGCGGCCCGCGGCGTCGGTCTTGCCTTCGGAAATCTTCCCCTTGGGCCACGCCTCGGCCAACTCCACGGCGGCGCCGGGGACCGCCGCGCCGGTGACGCTGTTCCGGACGGTCACGGAGAGGTCGGCGGGCCGGACGTCGCGCTGGAGCGTGAACAACAGGTCGGGCATGTCCTTCTTGATCTCGACGTCGAACGATTTCGAGCGGCACCCGGCGGCGGAGACGTCGGCGCGGTACCGGCCGGTGGGGACTTCCATGACGTTGAAGGTGCCGTCCCAGTGGGTCGTGAAGTCGAAGCGGCCCTTGATGGCCGAGATGACGTCGACGGGGCGGAGGGCGATGCGCGCGCCCGGGACGGGCCGGGGCGATCCCTCGGCCCGGACGACGCCCTTGAAGGCCGCCTGGGTGATGGGCGTGAGCGTGAGGGCGATGGGCTCGCGCTTCCCGGCGGGGAGTTCGACGGCCTTCTCGAAGCGGTCGCAGCCGAACTCCTCGATGAGGATCGTGTAGGGGCCCGCGGGGACGCCGTCGAGGATGATCTCGCCGGCGGCTCCGGTCGCGGCGTACCGGCCGCCGAGGCGGACGACGACGCCGGGGAGGGGCTTGCCGTCGGCGGACGACGCGACGCGGACGGTCACGGGTCCCGGGGCGATGCGCCCGCCGGGGGCGTCCTGGGCCGGGGCCAGGAGGATCAGGGCGGCGGCGAGGCGGAGCGTCATCGGCATCTCCTTGGAGTGCGGGGGGGCCGTTCCGGGTCGTTTCGCGGGGGTCCCCACCTTGTATGCCCCCGGCCGGCGGGGGCGATCTCATCATAACGCATAAATCCTGTATTTCATCCAGGGGCGGGAAAACACGCCGGGCCTCCGGGCCGGGGGGTCCGGGGGTTTCGAACGTCCCGTCGGGGGCGGGAATGTATTACACGGTTCATCATCATTTGCGGCCCGTGCGGTATCATCACCGCGCCGATCAGGTCGTGGGGGAGCGAAGGACGTCGAGACCGTGTGGCGGTGTGGCGTCCTGGGCCGCGCGCCCTGAACAAGGCCGCGCCCTACTTCCGGACCTTCTTCTCCTCCTCCCACCAGGCCTTCCAGAACCGCAGGCCCTCGTCGTCGGGCAGGACCCGCACGCGGTCCAGCTCGAAGACCACCGGCCAGCGGCGGTCCAGCAGGTTTTCCAGCGCTTCCCGGAGCGTCAACCGGTCGCCCGGGTTGCGGAGGAAGCGCTCCGCCCCGAGTTCGTCGCGCAGGCCGGGGAGGGACGGGCGGAGCCAGTCGACCTTCATCCCCGAGGATTCCTCGAACCGGGCGAGCGATTCCTTGAGGGGGCCCCGGGTCTCCCCGGTCCACTTCTTCTCCCCCAGGTGGTCCCACACCTCGCGGGCGCGCAGGGCGTTCAGGGCCAGGAAGTCCTTCCCGTCTTCGAGGATCAGCGGGACGCCGTCGCTCGATCCCAGGACGCAGAGCCGGGAGGCCGCGGCCCGGCGGACCTCGGGGCGCGGGTCCTCGAGCCGCCTCCGCATCTCGGGGACGGCATCCCGGTCCCCCAGTTCGCCCAGGGCCAGGAGGGCCTGCCGGCGGACCTCGGCCGCGTCGTCCCCGAGCCTCCGGCGGATTTCCGGGGCCGCCTCCCGCGCTTTCAGGCCCCCCAGGGCCTCCGCGGCGGCGGCGCGCACGCGGGGGGATTCGTCCGCGAGGAGGCGGAGGAGGGCGGGCACGGCCTCCTTCGCCTCCAGGTCGCGCAGGGCTTGGGCGGCCGCGGCCCGCGCGTGTTCGCTCTCGTCGTCGAGGAGCGTCGCCAGCCGGGGAGCCGCGTCCGCGGCCCCGAGGAGGGCCAGGGCCTGGGCGACGGTCTCCCGCGCCTGCCATTCCGGGGCGTCCAGGAGCGCCAGGATCTCGATCAGGGACTCCCGCGAGCCCAGCTGGGCCAGGACCTTGGCCGCGGAGGCGCGCACGCGGGTGTCGGGGTCCCGGAGGAGTTCCCGGATCTTCGGGACGGCTTCCCGGATGCCGAGGACCGCCAGGGCCTCGGCGGCCCGCCGGCGGACGAAGGAATCCTCGTCCTTGAGGCGCAGGAGGAGGGCGGGGACGTGCTCCCGCGAGCCGAGCCGGGCCAGCGCCAGGGCCGCCTCCCCGCGGGCGAGAGGATCTTTGTCCTCGAGAAACCTGGAGATGTCGAGGACCTTGTCCCGCGCCCGCAGGTCCGCCAGCGCGGGGATCGCCGCGGATCGGAGATGGGTCTTCTCCGAGAGGAGCCGGGCGATCCGGGGGACGGCTTCCGTGGCGCCGAGCGCCTGGAGCGCCTGGAGCGCGTGGCTCTGGACGCCGGGCTCCTCGCTCTCCAGGGGCGCCTCGATCTCCGGGATGGCCTCGCGGGCGTCCAGGCCGGCCAGGGCCCCGCAGGCCACGATGCGGACGAAGCCCGCCTCGTCCTTGAGGAGCTTGCGGACCTCGGGGATGGCTTCACGGGCCTCGATGGCCGCCAGCGCCGAGGCCGCGCGGGCGCGGACGGAGCCGGCCGGGTCCTTGAGGAGCGCCCGGATCTCGGGGACGGCCCGCCTCTCCCCGAACTCCGCCAGGGCCGAGGCCGCCTCGGAGCGGACGGTGGCGTCCTCGTCCTTGAGGGCGCGGACGAGGCGGGGGACGGCCTCGATGGCCTCCAGGATTCCCGCGGCGCGGACCGCGGCGGCGCGCACCCGGCCGCTGGGGTCCTCGATCCGCCGGGCGATCTCCGGGACGGCCTGGCGGACCTGCATGGAGGCGAGGGCATTGACGGCCTGGACGCGGAGGTCCGGGTCCTCGTCCTTGAGGAACGCCAGGATGTCCGGGAAGGCCTCCTTCGCTTCCAGCCGGCCCAGGGTATGCAGGGCCCTCAGGCGGACGTTCGCCGAAGGATCCGCGAGGAGCTTCCGCACCTGGGGCGCCGCGGACCGCAGGGAGTGGCGGGCGGCGGCTTCGCAGGCGGCGATCCGGTCGTCTTCCCTGGCCGCCTGGGGGAAGGCCCGCTCGGCCAGCGGCTCGAGGTCGCGGCGCCGCGGGGGAGGGGACCGGTCCGTGTCGGCCGCCTCCAGGAAGGCATCGATCCACGCGCGGGGCTGGTCCTGCGCGAGCCGCTCCACGATCCCCGGCACGGCCTTCAGGAGGGAGGCGGGCAGGTCCGCCGTGAGCCGGATGTGGCGGGCCAGGTAGCCGGCGCGCGCGGCGACCTCGGGGTCAGCGTCTTTCGCGGCCTTGTCGATCTCCGGGAGCGCCGGCGGTCCGAGGGCCTTGAGGCGCTCGGCGGCCTTCTCGCGCTCCTCGACCTTGTCCGATCGGAGGGCCTCGACGAGTTTCCCGGGGGCGTCGTCCTGGGCGGCCAGGAGCAGGAGGATCCACTTCACGGGGCCATTCTACCGCGCAGGAGGGGGATCAATCCAACCTCAAAGGGCGGCCGCGAGTTCCCCGATGTCCTGCCATGGGATGACGCGGACCTTGCCCCGGTCCTGGGCGCGGGTGCCCCCGTAGATGAGCGCGGGGTCCCGGCCTTCGCGTCCCGCCAGGGCCATCCACCGGCTCAACCCGTCGAACCAGTCGCCCGCCACGGTGCTGCCGGCCTTGATCTCCAGGGGGCGGAGCAGCGTCCCCTGGTCCGCCAGGACGTCCACCTCGTGGCCCACGTGGTCGCGCCAGAAGTACAGGTTGTCTTCCTTCCCGCGCGCCCCGCGCCCCTTGAGCAGTTCCACGATCACCCAGTTCTCGAACAGGTTTCCCCGCATCGGGTGGGTGGCGAGCTGCTCCGGGTCGGCCACGCCGAGGAGGCGGCAGGCGAGGCCGGTGTCGAAGAAATAGAGCTTGGGGGATTTCACCAGCCGCTTGCGGAAATTGCGATGGTGCGGGGGGAGGCGGAAGGCGATGAAGCCCGCCTCCAGGATGCCGAGCCAGGCCCGGGCCGTCTTCTGGTCGATCCCGGCGTCCGATCCCAGCCGCGAGAGGTTCACGAGCTGCCCGACGCTGCCGGCGCAGAGGCGCACGAAGAGATGGAAGGCGGCCAGGTCCCGCACGTTGAGCAGGTTCCGGAGGTCCCGTTCCACGTACGTGGCGATGTAGGCGTTGTACCACCGTTCGGGGGAGGCCGGCAGGTCATACACGGGCGGGTAGCCCCCCTTGAAGAGGATCTCGTCCAGGGAGGAGGGGGCGATCCTGCCGGCCCGCAGCTCCGCGTGGGAGAACGGCAGCAGCCGGAGGAAGCCGACCCTCCCGGACAGGGACTGGCCGATCTTCTCCATGAGGCCGAAGTGCTGGGAGCCGGTAAGGATGAACTGGCCCGGCGAGCGGCGGGGATCCACGACGCCCTGGAGATAGGAGAACAGGTCCGGGCATCGCTGGGCCTCGTCGATGACCGCCCCGCGGGGGAACTGGGCGAGGAAGCGGCGGGGGTCTTCCCGGGCGAACCTCCGGTCGTCCGGGTCTTCCAGGCTCACGTAAGGCCGGTCGCCGAACGCGGCCCGGGCCAGCGTGGTCTTCCCGGCCTGCCGGGGGCCCACGATGGCGACCACCTTGAACCCGGTCGCCAGCGTCCGGGCCAGGGCGAAGGCCTGGCGGGGGATCACGGGCGGTCCTTACAATTCCGGAATTCCATTCCTGAATTGTAACACCCCGGCCCCGGGAATCAAGCCCCCCGGAGGCAAGGCGGGCCCGCTCAGTCCGCCCTTTCCCAGCCCTCCTTGAGCGGGTCGGCCGGGAAGACCTCGAGGTCGCGGAGGAGGCCCTTCTTCCTGTAGACGGTGGCTTCGTGGCTGATGATGTAGGTGTATCGTCCGACGCCGGGGCTGTCCGGGAAGGCGCAGGCGGCAAAGCGGTCGGGATCGGGCTCCTTCTCGTCGGCGAACCGGAGCGCGCGGTACCAGAAGCCCACCTTGGGGCCCCGGGCGGGGAGCTTCGAGACGTCGCTCTTGGGCCGGTCATCAGCGCAGGCGATCGAGACGTCGATGAGCTTGATCGCGGAGCCGTTCTTGGATTGCAGGGCATAGAGCCCGGCGATGTCCTTCCGCCAGAAGTTCGGTTTGCCGTCGTCGTCGCGGTCGTTCGAGCGGAAGTCGATCTGGGCCGTGGCGATCGTCTTCAGAGACGCCCAGGCGTTGCGGTCGTCGGCGGGCCTGGATCCGGATGGGTCGATGGCCATGCAGGTGAGCGCGAAGGCCACCCCCGCGGCGGCGATGGCGGCGCGGATGGCCTTCGCCTTCGTGGTGCGCATGAAGAAGATCGATCCCGCGCAGTAGAAGGCGACCAGGAGCCCGCCGATGAACCCGAGCGGGATCCAAAGGTCGGTGCTTGAGGTGGCCATCATGACAATTGCAGTATACCGCCCCCTGGGAGCGGGTGAGGCCTACTTCCTCGTCCCCTCCGGCTCCGGGACCCGCCCCTGGTCGCCCGTCTCCTCGATCCACTTCTCCAGGGCCGCGCGCAGGCGCTTCAGGGTCTCCTGATGCTCGGGCGACTTCGCCAGGTTCTTCACCTGGTGCGGGTCGCGCTCGAGGTCGTAGAGCTCCTCCTCCGGCATCGTCGGCGCGCAGAGGACCGCCTGCTCCGGGGTGAGCTTCCCCTCCGCGTGGAGCTGTTTGAGGAGGTTCCACACGGGATACTGTTTCTCCTTGTAGGCGTTGGGCTGGAGGAACGGCCGCTCGGGCGTGAAGTTGCGGATGTACCGGAAGCGCGCGTCGCGGACGGTGCGGAGGCGGAACGTCGTCTCGTCGCAGCGGTCGCGCGCGCCGAAGACGCACTCCCGCGGCGGCCCGGCGCGCTCGCCGAGGAAGATCCGCCCCTCCATCTTCGGGGGCTTCTTCGCGCCGGCGAGGTCGAGCATCGTGGGAGCGAGGTCGATCGCGCAGAGGAGGCGGTCGTCCACGAGGCCCGCCCTCGCCTGCGCGGGCGCCGGGAACTTCTTCGGCCAGCGCAGGATCATGGGGACGTGCAGCCCTTCCTCGTAGACGAACTGCTTGCCGCGGACGTGCGCCTGGCCGTTGTCCCCCATGAAGACGACCACGGTGCTCTCCGCCAGCCCGTCCTCCTCGACCTGCTTGAGGACGAGGCCGACCTTCCGGTCGAGCTCCGTGGCGGCGTCCAGGTACTGGGCCCAGTCCTCGCGCGTGACGGGGTGGTCCGGGTAGTAGGGGGGGATCTCGACCTTCGCGGGATCGGCGCGCCTCGGGGCGTGGAACTTCCGGTGGGTCTCCTGGAAGTTGAGCTGGGCGAAGAACGGCTGGCGCCCCTTGAGGTCCTCCCAGCGGTTCGTGTCGAACGGCTTTCCCTCGTAGGCGAAGTTCCAGTCGGTCTTGCCGGTCCCCTTGAAGCCGCACGCCGCGGTCAGCAGGGTCAGGTTGGCGGTGAAGTAGCCGGCGTCGCGGAACCAGTCGGGCAGGATGCGGACGCCCTCGGGGAGCCTGAAGCCGTCGTTGCGGTGGGACCGGTGGTGGTGCGCGCCGATGGTGGTGGCGTACATCCCGGTCATGAAGGCCGAGCGGCTCGGGGAGCAGACGGGGGCGGTGGCGTAGAACCGGGTGTAGCGGACGCCCTCGGAGGCGAGCTTGTTGAGGGCCGGGGTCCAGACCTCCTTCGTCCCGTAGCACTCCAGCTCCACGCCGAGGTCCTCTCCGACGAGCCAGAGGATGTTGGGGCGGTCGGGGGGCCGGGCGGCCGGGAGGAGCATCGCGAGTCCGAGGGCGGCGAGGGCGGGTTTCAAGCGCATGTCGGGGGATCCTCCTGGATATTAAACCCGAGGGCGCGCGGGAAGGGCCGGCGAATCGCGGCCCGGCATGCCCGGGGCGGCCGTACTTGTTCTGGCCTTATTATTAAGGGGAAAGTATCATCCCCCTGGATTCGGTCCTGTCTGTATGCACGGAAATAGGACCCTGTAAGGGATGGCCTCATTGTTCCTGGCGCCGGACGGGGTATGGTTCGCGGGAGGGCAAGATGAAGGGAAACAAGTCGGGTATGCTTCGGGCGTTCGCTTTGGTCGCCTCGATCGCGCTGATCCCCGCATGCGGGGATAAGAACGTCACCATCATGAGCGGCTCCTCCGCCGGTACCCAGACGCTTTCCATTCAGTTCGGGGATCAGGGATCGTTCGGAGGCGGGATCGTTCCCCAGGTGCTTTTCCTGTCGGAGGCGGTCAACGACGCCAACCCTGATGTCTTCGCGACGACCCTCGACGGGGCCGTGCGCGTCAATCTGTCCAAAGTCGTCAGCTACGATGACGTCTACAACGACAAGGAAGTCTCAGGCTTCGCTTGGTCGCCCGACCACGCTTACGTGGCCTACCACGGCAACCTTTACAACGAAAGCCAGGAGGAAATCTGGATCGTGCCCGCTACCGGCGGGACCCCCGTGCGGACGATCCCGAATCCTCAGCCCGGGCAGAACGTCGCGGTCGGCAGCTACGCCTGGGCCCCGAACGGCAGCCGGCTGGCCCTGATGGTCGATGCGAACACCGAAGGCGTGTTCGAGCTGTTCACGGTGCGGCCCGACGGGACGGGCCTCGTCAAAGTGTCGGGGACGCTGCCGACCGGCGGGGACGTCACGTCGTTCGCCTGGGCGCCGGACAGTTCGAGGATCGCCTACGTGGCCGATCAGGACGTAAACGACGATTTCGAGCTGTACACGGTGCTGCCGGACGGGACGGGGAACGTGCAGGTCTCGGGAACCCTCGTGACCGGCGGGGACGTCACGTCGTTCGCCTGGGCCTCGGACAGCTCGCGCCTGGTGTACGCGGCGGACCAGCGTTTCGACAATGCAAGCGAACTGTTCTCGACCAGCCCCACGGCCTCCGACAGCGTGCAGATCAGCGGCCCGATGGGGACTCAGGGCGCCGTGTCCGGCGTCGTTGTACGGTGAAGCGGGGGACCGCAGCGTCTTAAAGGTTAGTTAGCGGCAGGTTGCTCGCACAGGCCCGCGGACGGTGCAAGACGCCGCACGAGGCAGGGAAGGCTCGCCTCCCGGTGGCGGCCTCCGCAGTCCCCCGTTCCCCGTCTGGAATCCTCATCCCTTTCAGGTCGCCCGGCTGTCGAGATATACTCCTCCCCTGAAGGGACGCTTGAGAATCAGATGATTCGCCCGGCCTCTCCCCGTCGCGCCGCCTGTCTCTCCTGGCTGGCGGCCGCTCTCCTCGCGGGCCCTCTCCCCCAGGCGGGGCCGGCGCGGCTGCCCTCCGGCTGGGAATCCCTGGGCCTCTCCGGCGGCGGCGCCATGTTCGTGCCCGCCATCAGCCCCCTGGACCCGAAGCTCATGATGATCAACTGCGACATGAGCGCGGCCTACGTCTCCCAGGACGGCGGCCGGAGCTGGAAGATGATTCACTACTCCCAGCTCCGCTCGAACACCTCCTGCCGCCCCGCCTTCCACCCCGTCGATCCCCGCGTGATCGTCGCCGCCTCCGGCTGGGAGGGGCTCAAGATCAGCCGCGACAAGGGCGATCACTGGGAGTTGCTCGCCAAACTCCCCGGCGGGCCGCAGGGCGAGATCGCCATCGACCGCGGCAATCCGTCCTTCATGCTGGCCGGCGCCGGCGACGCCGTGTGCCGCTCCGTCGACGGCGGAAAGACATGGACCCGCTGCGAGGGTCAGCGCGGCGCGGCCCTGGCCTTCCACATCGACCAGACCAGCCCCCCCGCCCAGCGGGTCTGCTTCGCCGGGACGAGGGAGGGCGTCTGGCGCTCCGACGACGGCGGCGCGACGTGGGCGGAGAAGACCGGCGGCCTCCCGTCGAAGAAGCTCCTCGCCTTCGCCGGCGGTTCGAGCGCGAAGGAGAAGTCCGTGATGATCTACTGCTCGCTCCCCTCGCGCGAGGAGGGCGGCCGGTTCGCGGGCGGCCCCTTCCGCTCGTCCGACCGCGGCGAGACGTGGGAGTCCGCCGCGGGGACCGGCCTCAACGTCGAGACGAAGGCCTTCGACCGGTGGGCGGAGGGCCCCATCGCCCAGTACCGCTGGATCTTCACCACGAACGCTCGGCCGAGGACGGTCTACGCCTTCAACACGGGCACCGGCATCCCGCCCCCGCACCACCCCTCCTGCTACCGCTCCGACGACGCCGGCAGCACGTGGCGCGCGACGTTCCAGGCCGACCCGCGCTGGCCGCCGGTCAACGCGGAGTCCGACTACATGGTCGCCGCGATGAGGCAGTACTACCCCGGCGTGCCCAACGGCGCCGCGATCTGCGCGGAGGACCCCGACCGCCTGGCGTTCGTCGACAACATGGCCTGTTACGGGACGTTCGACGGGGGGAAGACGTGGCAGTGCGGCCACACCCGGCCGGCGCCCGGCTACGATCCCGCCGCCCGGGGACAGGAGCCGCGGTGGCTGTGCACCGGCCTGGTGGTGACCTCGACGTGGAACTTCTACGTCGATCCGTTCGAGCCCGCGCGCCACTACATCTGCTACACGGACATCGGCTTCGCGCGGTCGCTGGACCGCGGCAGGACCTGGCAGTGGTGGGCGCGCGAGGGGCGCGCGCCGTGGGAGAACACCTGCTACGAGCTGGCCTTCGACCCGCAGGCGCCGGGCAAGATCTGGGGCGCCTTCTCCAGCGTCCACGATATCCCCAACGACAACATCATCTCCGGCCGCCACCGCGACCAGGGCCCCGGCGGCGTCTGCGTCAGCGCCGACTTCGCCGCCACCTGGAAGAAGTCCAACGAGGGCCTGCCCGTCGCGCCGGCCGTCTCCGTGGCGGTCGATCCGAAGAGCCCCCCAGGCGCGCGCGTCCTCTACGCGGGGCTCTTCGGCCCCGGCGTCTACAAGTCGGCGGACGACGGGCGCACGTGGAAGGCGGCGAACGAGGGCCTGGGCGCGGAGGCGAACCGGCGCGTCTGCCGCGTCCACCTGCATCCCGACGGCACGCTCTTCGCCCTCGTCACCGCCCGGCGCGCGGGCGGCCCGTTCGCGCCGGGGGGGGTCGCCCTCTTCCGGTCGAAGGACGGCGGCGGGAGGTGGGAGCCGGCGAACGCGGCGCAGCCGCTCCTCTGGCCCAAGGACTTCACCGTGGACCCCAAAGACAGCCGGATCATCTACGTCGGCGCCTCCGATGCCGGCGGGGGGAAACCCGAGGGGGGGCTCTACCGGACGGCGGACGGGGGCGCGACGTGGAAGCGGCTGGCCCGCGAGGGGCCGCAGCACTTCGGGGCGTACCTGCACCCGAAGCGGCCGGGGTGGGTCTACATGACGCTCTGCGAGGGGGCGCCGGCCGCGGGGCTGTGGCTGAGCCGCGACGACGGCGCGACGTGGAAGCCGATGGCGGGCCTTCCCTTCGCCAACGCCCAGCGCGTGGCCTTCGACCCCGAGGACCCGGACGGGATCGTCGTGACGACCTTCGGCGGCAGCGTGTGGAGGGGCCCCGCCGCGGAGTGAAACGCTGGAAAAGCCCGCCGTCCGGCGTATGATTCCTGGTTGAAGGATCGGACCCCTTGTCTGGAGACCTGGCCATGCGCGCGATTACCCCGGCGATCTCCGCGGCCTTCCTGCTGGCCGCCTTCGCCCCCGCCTCCGCGGACGTGAAACTGCCGGCCGCCTTCGGCGACCACATGGTCCTCCAGCGCGACATGCCGGTCCCGGTCTGGGGATGGGCCGATCCCGGGGAACAGGTCACCGTCACCCTCGGCGGCCAGTCCCGGTCCGCCACGGCCGACGCGGCCGGCAAGTGGTCCGTCCGCCTCGATCCCCTGAAGGCCGGCGGCCCCCACGTCCTCAAGGTCCAGGGCAAGAACGTCCTCGAGCGCGCCGACGTGCTCGCGGGCGAGGTCTGGCTGTGCTCGGGGCAGTCGAACATGGGCATGACGGTCAGCGGGTGCCTGAACTTCGGCGAGGAGGCCAAGGCGTCCGATTTCCCGCGGCTCCGGATGTTCACCGTGGCGCGGAAGACGGCCGGGGAGCCGCAGGCCGATGCCGCGGGCGACTGGAAGCTCAGCGGCCCCCAGACCGTGGGGGGCTTCTCCGCCGCGGCCTACTTCTTCGGCCGGCGGCTCCACCAGGAGCTCGAGGTCCCCGTGGGGCTGATCAACTCCTCGTGGGGCGGGACGCCGATCCAGGCGTGGACCGGCTGGAAGACGCACGAGGAGACGCCGGAGCTCGGCCCCCTCCTGGCCGCCTTCAACAAGGCCGTGGAGGCGTGGAATCCGGAGACGGCGAAGCAGCGCTACGAGAAGCAGATGGCCGACTGGAAGGAGAAGGAGGCGCAGGCGAAGGCCGAGGGGAAGCCCTTCACGGTCCGCCGGCCGCAGGCCCCGCTGGATCCGCGCGCCTCCCAGAACAGCCCGGCCCGGCTCTACAACGCCATGATCGTACCCCTGGTCCCCTACGCGATCCGCGGCGCGATCTGGTACCAGGGGGAATCCAACGCCGGAAACGCCCCCCTGTACGGCGTCCAGCTCCGGGCGATGATCGCCGAGTGGCGGAAGATCTGGGGCCAGGGGGATTTCCCCTTCATCTCGGTCCAGCTCCCCAACTTCATGGCGCCCCAGCAGAAGCCCGCCGAGGGCGGCTGGGCGGACATCCGGGAGCAGTTCCTCAAGTCGATCTCCATCCCGAACGTGGGGATCGCGGTGACGATCGACGTCGGGGAGGAGAAGGACATCCACCCGAAGAACAAGCAGGAGGTCGGCCGCCGGCTGGCCCAGTGGGCGCTGGCGAAGACCTACGGGAAGCCGATCGTCCCCGGCGGCCCCCTCTACAAGGGGATGAGCAAGGAAGGGAGCTCGATCACGATCCGGTTCGACGACGTGGGGGGCGGGCTCGCGGCGACGGGCGGCGGGCCCCTCAAGGGATTCGCCATTGCCGGGGCGGACAAGGCCTTCGTGTGGGCGGAGGCGAAGATCGCCGGAGACACGGTGGTGGTGTCCAGTCCCGAGGTGAAGGACCCGGTCGCGGTGCGCTATGCCTGGGCCAGCAATCCGGCCTGCAACCTTGCCAACAAGGAGGGATTCCCGGCCTCGCCGTTCCGCACCGACGACGCCCCCCCGGAGCCGAAGAAATGAGCGCCTCCCCGGCCCCGGCCGCGCCATGAGGTACCGCCTCCTCGGGAGCACCGGCCTCGAGGTCTCCATCGTCGGGCTCGGCACCTGGCAGCTCGGCGGCGAGTGGGGGCGCGACTTCACCCAGGCCGAGGCGGACGCCATCCTCGACCGGGCGGCCGAGCGGGGGATCAACCTGGTCGACACCGCCGAGTGCTACGGCGACCACCGAGCCGAGGCCCTCATCGGGGATCACCTCCGCCGGCGGGGCCGGGGCCGGTGGATCGTCGCGACGAAGTTCGGGCATCTCTACCACGGCTTCATGAAGCGGACCGACGTGTTCGGTCCCGACGCGGCGCGGGCCCAGCTGGAGGCGTCGCTCCGGGCCCTGGGCGTGGAGGCCGTCGACCTCTACCAGTTCCATTCCGGGCCCGACGACGCCTTCTCCAATCCCGCGCTCTGGGAGATGCTGGCGGGGCAGAAGCGGGCGGGCAAGATCCGCCACCTCGGGATCTCGATCCGCGGGAAGGGGAGCGAGCTCCAGGCGCGCGAGGCGCGGCAGGCCGGCGCGGAGGTCCTCCAGGTCGTCTACAACCGCCTGGACCGCCGGCCCGAGGAGACGGTCTTCCCCCGCGCGGAACGGGACGGCCTGGGGATCCTCGCGCGGGTCCCCCTGGCCAGCGGCTTCCTCACCGGCAAGTACCGTCCCGGCGCCCGCTTCCCCGAGGGCGACGTCCGCGCCTTGCTGGAGGCGGGGAAGATCGAGGAGCAGATCGGCGAGGCGGAGCGGATCCGCCGGACGGAGGTGCCCCCCGGCGTCCCGATGTCCGCGTGGGCTCTCGCGTGGTGCCTCCGGTCCCCCCGCGTCCACAGCGTCATCCCGGGGGCCAAGGATCCGGAGCAGGTCGACCAGAACGCGAGCGCGGCCGGCCTCGTGGCCGATCCCCCGGTCCCGCCGCCTTCAGGGGGCAGAACATGACGGAATCGGCGATGCGCGACTTTTTGGAAGCGGCTCACGACTGCGCCATGGCCATGCTGGGAAACGCAAGTTATGTCCAAGGCGAGTTGCCGAATGTCGAGATTGCCAAGAAGCTCCGGTCGCGAATCGAAAGCGTATGCAGCAGCATGATCGGCACAAAGCACGATATCATCACCGAATTGTCGGAAATGGACGAACTTCTATCCTCAGACCCCGTGTCGCCGCAGGTGTCCGTCCGGGTGGATCGCATCGTCAAATGGCTTGGGGAAGATGTCTCGGCGCTCCACCGCCTCGTGACGGATCTCAAGACCGCCTGTCAGCGCGATTCCGCCTGCGGGAGCGCGTATGTCCTCGTCATGGAGTCGGCCACCAACATCGTGAGTGCGTTCAATCGCGCGAAGGCGGCCGCGGATCTCGCGAAATCATAAGCCCGTCTCTACTCCACGAGCAGGTACATCGCGTTCGCCGGCGGCGTGATCGCGACGCCCCCCGCCGCCGGCTTCGCCTCGATCTTGTCCGCGACCGGATAGAGGTTCTCGTCGAGCCGCGTCACCTTGCGCGACGACGGGCCCCCGAGCGTGAGCGTGAGGTCGGTGTTCGCCACGTTCCACGGCGCCGATCCCTTGGAGTCGACCCGGAAGCCCTTGTGCTGCTTCTTCTCGTGGGTGTAGGAGGCCTCCGACTGCTTCCAGCCGTGGGGCCGGCTCAGGGTCGTGACCTGGACGAGGATCTTCCGCGACTCGCGCAGCGGCTTCCCGTCCAGCGCGACCGCGAGGACGGCGGCGTACTCCATCTTCGAATCGATCTGGAGGTCCTTGAGCTTGACCGGCCCCGCCCTGGAGAGGAATCCCGTGGCGCCCTGGGCGGCCGGGGCGTTCACGGTGCAGAGCCCCGTCCCGTAGTCGTAGACGACCTCCCTGGTGACGCTGGTGACCTTTTTACCTTCCTTGTCGATCAGCGTCTTGAGGTCGGCGGTCGTGCTCTTGGCGGGGTCGCCTCCATAGACGACCTCCACGGGCCCGGCGAGGTACGCCAGCGGATCGACGCTCGTCTTGATCGCGGACTGCGGGCTGAACCCGGCGTCGCGGTTGGCGTCGTAGCCGCCCTCCTCGGCGATGACGGGCGGGCGGAGGCTCCAGAGGTCGTCGAGCGCGCGCTCCTCGTGGACCACGGCCTTGCCGCGCTGGACGAGGTTCCGGCGGAAGAGGAGGGACGCGGCGGGGAAGCCGCCCATGAGCGACGGGCAGGCGAACTGCCACTTGTTGATCGTGGCGTCGTACCCGATCTGTCCCGTGGCGAACCAGTAGTAGGCGTCCACGCCGTTGAGGGCGCTCTGGACGGCGATGAGGAACGGCCCCTCCGCCTGGCGGCTCATCGGGGGGACCCACGTGGACTCGGAGATGATATAGGCGCGGCCGGCGACCTGCTTGCCGCAGGTGGCGAGGCGCTCGGGCTGGAGGAGCACCGAGGCGTCCTGGAAGAAGTCCCCCGGATCGACGGCGTACCCCGCGCGGTGGCCCTGGCGCGGGTTCACGTGCGCCGCGCCGCCGCCCCCGCCGTCCACGTAGCGGTTCACGCCGATGACCGCGTTGACGTCGTAGGAGTATCGCTCGAGGTCGAGGAGCTTCACCTGGTCGGCCGTGCGCCAGTTCCCGGCGTTCACGGCCGCCTTGCAGCCGAGGTCGTCGCGCAGGAACCGTTCCACTTCCTTGTTCCAGGCGCGCTGGATCTCGGCGAAGAAGCGCATCGTGTCCTTGTGGTCCTGGTTGGGATTGGCGAGCTCCCAGAACTTGAAGTTGAGCGGCGGGGCGCCCGCCAGGCCGCTGGCCTGCCGCCAGGCGTGATACTTCGCCGTGAGGCGCTTCTCCTTCTCCCCCTTGACGAATCCCGAGGTCGTCCAGAAGAACATGCTGTCCTCGTTCTGGATCTGGAAGATCGCGAAGGCCGGGTCCTTGGCGAGGGGAGTCCTGTTCTTGTCGTGCGGATTCGGCCGCGTGAGCAGTTCCTTGATCCAGCCCTTGTAGGCGCCCTGGATCGTCTCGTCCCAGAAGAGGAGGGTGAAGAGCTCGCCCTGGTGGCCGGGGATCCCCCACGAGGCGCCGCCCTTCGAGGTGGCCCAGAAGGGGGAGAAGGTCGTGTAGATGCCTTCTTCCTTCATGGCGGCCACGAGCTTGTGGACGGCGTCGATCTGCTTCTCGTTGACCTTCGCGATGGGCTCGTTGGGCTCGGGGTTCAGGTGGCCGTGGTGGCGGACCATGTTGACGCCGCGCTTGGCGAGGGCCCTGGCGTGCTGGCGGAGGCCGTCGAGGTCGTAGTCGTTCTGGACGCCGGTGTTCACGGCCCAGATCCGCACCACGCGTCCCTTGCCGCTCGTCACCTCGACCTCGAGGTGGAAGTCGCCGTCCTTGTTCACCGCGAGGTAGCCGTTCTCGCCGGCGACCTTCTCGTTCAGGCCCCGGAGGTTGAGGGCGTCGGGCTTGAACTCGTCGGGGTCGGGCTCGAAGGCCCAGGTCCCGGGGTCGGCGAGGTTGTGCTTCTCGCCGGGCTTGAGGGCGCCGTTGGGGCTGAGCTGGACGGTGGAGACCACGAAGCAGTCGAAGACGTAGGGGCCGTAGGGCTCGATCGCCTCGAGGCGGACGGAGTTGGCGCCCTTCTTGAGCTTGACCTTTCCGCAGGGGACCCAGTTGATGCAGTGCTGGCTGAGCTCCACGGTGTCGAGGAGGGCCGTGTGGTGGACCTTGCGCCACTCGCCCTCGCCGTTCCACTTGAACTGGAAGGGGCCGTGGTGCCAGAACTTGCGGGCGTAGAAGAAGTACTCGCCGTCCCTGGGGGCGTCGATCGCGTATTCGACGAAGGTGCCGGCCTTGCCGGTGCCGCCGAGGGACTTGCCGGCGGAGAGGCGGTTGTGGGGCGAGTTGAAGACGTGGGCGTCGGCGAGCTCGCCGGACTGGGCCTTGGGGGCCTCGCCCTCCCACCAGACGTATTCGATGCGGGGGGCGGCGAGGAGGAGGAGGCCGATCAGGGTGGCGTGCATGGAGGTCTCCGTTCCGCAAGCATGGCGCGGCTCAGGGGACGCCGCGCGGGGGCCCGCTCACGGAGATGAATAAACGCGAAGGGCGCGGGGATCACGGCAAAACGGCGATCCCCGCGCCCCCGCTTTACGGCTCCAGCTCGACCTCCCAGTAGGCGCGGCTGAGGAACTGCTCCCACGTCTCGCGCCGCAGGCGCGGGGGGACCTGGGCGAGCATCTTCCAGGACGGCTTGCGGGGGGCCTTGCGGAGCTTGAGGCCCGACTTCTCGGGCGGTCGGTCGGCCTTCCGCCGGTTGCAGTCCAGGCACGCCAGGACGCAGTTCTCCCAGGTGGAGGCGCCGCCGCGGGACCGGGGGACGACGTGGTCCACGGTGAGCGACTCCGGCCCCGGCTGGGCGCCGCAGTACTGGCAGGTGTAGCGGTCCCGCTTGAAGAGGTTCTTCCGCGAGAAGACGACGGACCGCTCCCCCATCCCCTCGTAGGAGGTGAGGAGGACGACCTCGGGCGGCAGGAGGGCCAGGTGCCGGGAGCGGATGACCTCGCCCCCGAGCGCCGCCCGGGCCCGCGAGACGTCGTTCCAGGTCCTCAGGTCGTGCGTGAGGAAGGTCTCCGGCTCGATGATGAGGGCGGACCCCTTGGCCACGAGGCCGATGGCCTCGCGGACGGAGGTGAGCTGGATCGGCGTCCACGTCCGGTTGAGGACGAGGGCGGGTCTTGCGAGCGTCGCGTTCATGGCCATCGCATTCCCTTCTTCATCGTGTCGGGCCGGAACGAATCATTGAGTCATCGGGCGATTGGGGGATCCCCCAGCCCCGGGGGGGCATACGGGGGGGACCCCTCAATGGCTCGATCTCTCAATCTTCAATCACTCAATCTTGTTGGTCTCCCCGCGAGGAATTGCACCTCGACCTCGACGTTCGTAGCGTCGAATGCGTCTGTTACACCACGGGGAAATGGCGCGCCGGGCGAGACTCGAACTCGCACCTTCTCCTTCGGAGGGAGATGTGCAGGGTTCCGGCTACACCACCGGCGCGGGGGAGGGCACGGAGGAGACAGAGGAATCAACCACAGAGCGCGCAGAGATCACAGAGAAGAAGTAACGATAAAAGCCAGGACCGTGCGAGCCGCCCTGCGCGGACGGGTGATGGCGGCGGCTCCGGGACAGGGCCGCGGGGATGGGGTTCCTGGTCTCCCCGGCAGGGCTCGAACCTGCATGGACCTCCTTAGGACGGAGGCGGCCTTCCGGTTGGCCCACGGGGAGGTCGGCGCGGAGGGTGCCGCCCCCTCGGGCACCGGTGATCGACCGGCTATCGGCGGCTTATAAGGCCGCGCCCCACGCTGGTGGACGCGCCGGGGATTTCATGGTCCGACACCCCGGATTCGAACCGGGACGTTCCACATCCCGAATGTGGCGGGCTTCCAGGTTGCCCCAGTGTCGGATGGTGCGGACGGCGGGACTTGCACCCGCAGGGGCATGGTCCTCAACCATGCGCGTCTTCTGGATTGCGCCACGTCCGCGGATGATGGTGCTCCGTAGAGGAGTCGAGCCTCTGTCTCCTCGGTGTAGGCGAGGCGTCCTGCCGTTGGACGAACGGAGCCTGGTGCGAGCGGTGGGATTTGCACCCACAAGGACCTGGTTCTGGGCCAGGCGCGTCTGCTGGGTTGCGCCACGCTCGCAATAAGAAATCGGGAAGCTGGAGGGGGAGGATCCTTTACGGAGCCCCTTGCTTGGGGCGGGAGAAGCCGCAGGTGCCGCACTTGAGGAACTCCTCGTAGTCGAGGAGGGTCACGCGGACCTTTCGCTCGAGGCACCTGGGGCAGAACTGGACGATGGAGGAGTCCCCCTCGATGACGCCCTCGCGGATGTCCCGGATGGCCTGCTCCTGGGTCCTCGCCCACGCCTCGCTCCCCGGATTTCCGAGGGCCCGGTGGACGGCGGTCTGGATGGCGCGCCACTGGGTCTCCGACCGGGGGATGAGGGCGGCCAGCCGGCGGAGGATCTCCGTGCCGCTCATACCCTGGAGACGACCGGGGCGGCCGTTTGTTACGGATTTTGGGGGGTCGGGCGGGAGTCGAACCCGCAAACCACATGGTCCTGAGCCATGCCGCTTTGCCGATTTGCGTACCGACCCGGGGACGAAGAGGCCTGCCCCGCCGAAGCGCAATCCCCAAAGCGGGAAGGCGGGTGCCCCCGGGAGGACTTGCACCTCCAGGCGCCCGGGTTTGGGCCGGGCAGGTATTCTGATTCCCATCACGGGGGCGGGCAGTAAGTTGCCACAAGCCAGAGAGGCCCCGAGACCCGCAGTTTATTTGCAGGCCGTGGGCTTATGGCTTGGGCGGCAATTTGCTGGTGCCCCCGGAAGGGATCGCACCTTCATCCCCCGGTTAAGGGCCGGGTCTTCTGCTGTTGAACTACGGGGGCCAATCTTTCGGGGGTGCCATCGGCAGGGGTTGAACCTGCGTCCCTCGCTTAAAAGGCGAGTCGTCTGCCGTTGACCTACGATGGCGTGGCGGCCCGCACGGGACTTGCACCCGTTGCTCCAGCTTGAAGGGCTGGCGTCCTGTCTCATAGACGAGCGGGCCGTTTTCCCCTCCCCGGGGGGGCATGGGAATTGAGTCATTGAGCCATTTCCAGGATCCCCCCGACCCTGGGGGGGATGTAAAAAGGCGATCGAAGGATCTATCGTTTCTCCCACCGGGGGGGCAAGGGGGGGACCCGTCAAGGGGTCAATCTCATTGGCGCTCCCGGGGGGATTCGAACCCCTCGTTTCCACCTTGAGGGGGTGGCGTCCTGGCCGGGCTAGACGACGGGAGCGTGGGGCCCCCGCCCGGAGTCGCACCGGGACCTGCGAGGTAGAAGCTCGCCGGGCGTCTGCTACCCCACGGGGGCGGAAGGTTGGCTTGCCCTGAGCGAGGCCGGCACGGCCGGCCGAGTCGAATGGCACCGGGAGGTGGATTCGGACCACCATGACCGGATTAACAATCCGGCAGCTTACCGGTTGAGCTGATCCCGGTCTGGAGCCGGCGATCGGACTTGCACCGACGTCTCGCGCTTACGAAGCGCGGATTCTCTGCTGAACTACGCCGGCATGGAGGGCGCGGCGGGTGCTGCCCCCGCTGTGGCGGTTTTGCGGACCGCCATGTTTGCTGATTCACCACGCGCCCCCAGGGGGGACGGGGAGGGGACAGCGTCCCCTCTCCCGTCCCCTGTCGGTAGGTGGTTGGCATGGAAGCGGGCCCGGGAGTCGCACCCGGATTCTCGGCTTATGAGACCGAGGAGGCGCTCCGCCTTCCCACCCGCGGCGTTTGGCGGAAGAGGTGGGTGCTGCCCCCACAGCGCCCGCTCCCGCGGGCGGCCCGGTTAGCAACCGGGTGCGGCCAGCTGGCTATCCGCGTCTCTTCCGTGGCGGAGCCGGGAGGACTTGCACCTCCCCGCCCGTGGGGGCGGCTCGCTTCCAACGAGCTGGGCGTCCTTCTGCCCGACGGCTCCGTGAAAGTTGGAGGAAGCGGGGGGAATCGGACCCCCGGCCCCTGGCGGGGCCCCCGGGTTCAGGCCGGGTCGGCACGCCATCTGCCGTCGCTTCCATGGAGGAGGGAGGGGGAGTCGCACCCCCAAGGCCCCGCGAGGGGCCTGCCCGCTTTCGAGGCGGGTGGACCTGCTCATGTACCAATCCCTCCGGGGGTCCCTGCGGCTGGAGTCGCACCAGCGTTTCCTCCTTATGAGAGAGGCGGCCTGCGGTTGGCCGACGCAGGGGAAGCCTTGGAGCCGATGGCGGGAGTCGAACCCGCTCTGCGGTCTTACCGGGACCGCGGACTTCCGTTATCCGACACCGGCAGAGCGGCATCACGAGTCGAAGGATGGTGGGCGCGCCCGGGGTCGCACCGGGTTCTCCAGCGCGTCGGGCTGGCGGTCTGCGGTTGACCTACGCGCCCCTGGTCGGGCCCCGCGGACTTGCACCGCGCGCTTCCAGTACCCCAAACTGGCGGGACGCTGTCTTCCCTTGGGCCCGATGAATCCTGGAGGGACCGCCCGGAGTCGCACCGGGTCTGGGTGGGCCACGGCCACCCGTGCAGAGCTGTTACACTTCGGCCCCGGACCTTTGGTGCGCCCGGGAGGAGTTGCACCTCCGTCTGGCGGTTATCGACCGCCTGTTCTGCGGTTGAACTACGGGCGCCTGGAGCGGCCGGCGGGTTTCGCACCCGCGGTCTCTTCCCTGGCAAGGAAGCGTCTTGCTCCTCGACCACGGCCGCCTGAAAAGAGGGCGGGGGCCGATGGGATCGAACCATCATCTCGAGCTTCAAAGGCTCGCGGCCTGCCGGTTGGCCGAGGCCCCTCTGGCGGGCGCGTGAGGACTTGCACCTCCCAGCCCGAAGGCACCGGGGTTACGGCCCGGTTCCGATCCTGCCTCGGAAGCGCGCCCCGAATGTTGGTGGACCGTGCGGGCATCGCACCCGCCTGAGCCTGCTTGCGGGGCAGGTGAGACCCTCTGCCTCCCACGGCCCGTAGATTTCGAAAGGGTGCCGCCCCCCGGTACCGCCCCGGGTCTTCCTGGTTTTCAGCCGGGCGTGCGACTTCTACACCAGGGCGGCGAATGGCTGCCGGGGGACGAGTCGAACGTCCATCCACCTGTTTCAGAGACAGGGCTCCGGTACCGATACGGAGTGCCCGGCAGTGGCGGTGCCAAGGGGTGCCGCCCCCCTACCTCCTGCTCGACAGGCAGGCGTGCAGACCTGCTACACCATGGCACCGGGATCAGGCCCTTCGGCTCGCTGATCTCGCTCAGGGCAGGCCGGCCAGGATTCGCACCTGGACCCTCCGTTTTGGAGACGGAGATGATCCTCTTTCACCACCGGCCTGTGGACGGGGCGGGGGGAGTCGCACCCCCGACTCATCCTTGGGAAGGATGCGCGTTGCTGCTGCGCCACGCCCCGGGATGGAGATGTTTCTGGTATGCATTCAGCCCCTGGTTGTGGCCGGAATCGAGAATCAAGAATCGAGAGTGGACTTCCCCCCGTAGTCCCCCCGGGGGGCAGGGGGGACTACCCCTTGATTCTCGGATGCCCCTGAACGATTGCTATTCCTGGAGCGCCCAGCGGGGCTCGCACCCGCGTCCCGAGCTTGGAAGGCTCGCGCTCTCCTGCTTGAGCTATGGGCGCCTGGCGCCGCGGGGTGGGTCCCGCGGAACGGCCTTCCCGGCCGGCGGGACCCACCCTTCGCCAGTTCTTGCGTTCCGGCCCGATTGTCAAGGCGCGGTCAAGACGGACCCTCACCGCTCCTCCGCCCGCCCCCGGGTTCTCCCGTTGGAGCGGGCCGAGCCCAAACAAAAAACCCCGCGCCCGTTTCCGGGCGCGGGGTTTCGATTTTTCCGCTCTGGCTTTACTTCATGGCGTCTTCACCCCGCGCCCGGGCCTGGCCTTTCCGGCCTGGCTCTTAAGGTGCGCATAGCGACCTTCGCCGACCCATGACAGGATCGACTGGAAGACGGACGGATTCCGTCTCTTCAGCGTCCCCGGCAAGGTCCGCTCGCACCTTCCTGGTTTGCGGGATATCGACGTCACGGAAAGCTTTCTCCTTTCACCCTCAATAACCCGGAAAACCGGAAAAGGTTCGGAGAAAAATGACGGGGCCGCGCGGAAAGTGGAGATTTATTTCCCCGCGGCCTTGGATTCGTTCGAGAGGCCGCCCCGGTTGCCCGAGCCGTCGAAGCTCACGACCACGAAGTGGAACGGCCCCGCCCCGGCCGGGACCCCCGTGGCCTCGAAGTCTTCGGGCGATCCCGACGCCTTCGGCGCCGGCTCGCCGGCCAAGTTCACCGCCCTCCAGAAGCTCCTCCGGACCCCGCGGTCCCGGGCGTACTCGAAGTCGCGGTCGTCCACGATCGGGAGCTCCGCACCCTTCACCTGGTAGCGCGCCGCGCGGCCGCCCGGGTCGGCCGGCGCCGTGAAGCGCACCCGCGCGCGGCCCCCGCCGAGGAGCTCAACCGCGAGGTCCTTCACGGGCTCCGGCGGGACCGCATCCTTCCGCGGATGGGCCCACTCGAAGAACATCCGGCTCGTGGAGAGGACCGAGTCGTCCTTGGGCGGGTGGTGCGAGGCGAAGGCCCCCACGCGGTCCGCCCCCGCGGAGGACTTCAGCGTCTGGTACCCCCGCTTGCTCCCCTGGTGCCAGAACTCCTTCGCGCGCTCCAGGAGCTTCGCGTCCCCCGTCCACGAGTAGCCGCGGGCCATCGCGTCGGGCAAGAACCGCGTGTACCAGCCGCTGTGCTTGCAGCCGTCCCCGTCCTTCGTGGCCGCGTGCGCCGCCTCGTACTTCCACGGGTCCCACGCCTCGCCGCGGAGCGGGACGTCCATATAGGCATAGTAGTGGGTCTGCCTGCACTTCTCGCTCAGCAGATGTTTTGCCGCGAACCGGCCAAATGCGACGGTGAAGTCGATCATGTCCTCGTCGCCGAAGATCCGCGCGTAGCGGTCCGCGGCGTCGTGGACGTAGGCGTGCTGCCACGTCCCGCCGAGCGAGACCACCGGCCAGCGGTTCCCGGCCTTGTCGCTGAGCCATCCCTTCTCGAGGACGATGCCCTCGCGTTCCATGAACGCCTTCATCTCGGGCGGGACGTCCTTCTTCGGGTCGAATCCGTCGGCCACGCGGCTCGGGACGAATCCCCGCTCGTCCATCCGCGGCTCGTTCCACAGGACGTCCCGGCAGAGCCGCGCGAGGTCCAGGAGGAACGGATCCTCGGGCCGCGCCTCGAGGACCCGCAGGAGCACGTAGAAGCCGCGGCCGAATCCGCGGGTGTCCTCGATCTTCGTCTTGCCCGGCGCGAACTGGCGGTGCTTGCGGAACTCCGAGTTCTTGAGCTCCGCGAGGTCCACCGCGGCCTCGAGGGCGTCCCGCTCGCCGGTGAGCAGGTAGTAGTCCACGAGCCCCGCGCCGTAGAAGTGGCAGTAGCAGGCCTTGGCCTGCACCAGCCACCAGAGTTCCTGGTCGTCCCCCGTGCCTTTGCCCCAGTGCTGGTACTTCACGTTCGGCGGCTTGCGCGCGGGCTTCGTCCCCAGCGGCCCGCCCTGCGGGAACCAGATGGCGCCGTCGTCGTAGACCCAGCCGTCGCTCCGCCAGGCCTGGAGGTCCATGTGGTAGCGCGCCCACGCCTCGGCCTGGTCGAAGAATCCCCGCTCGCCGGTGCGGAGGAACATGAGGAGCAGGCCTTCGACGCTGTCCGCCTCGGACTCGTAGTGGTTGTCCTCCCAGCGGACGAAGAGGTTGGGATTGTGCGGGGCGCGCGGGACCTGCTTCTCGTCGAACGCCCAGCCCCACTTCCCGTAGACCGCCTTCTCGTCCTCGATCGTCCCGAAGGGCCCCACGCCCACGGCGTCGCAGGCGGAATACCACTCCGGCGGGGCCGTCCCGATCAGGCGGCTCCTCGCGGCGGCCTCGATGCCGCCCGAGGGCTCGAAGTCGAGCCAGACCTCCGCCGTCTTGTGCGAGCAGTCGTAGAGCCAGGCGTGCTCGGAGCGGAACTTGCGGCCCGCCTCGCGGGGCAGGATGAAGTCCGCGCTGATCCGCTCCGCGTCCGCCCGTATCTTCCGAGGCGGGTCGCTTGGGGAGTCGCGATCGCAGGCGGAGATCGCGGCGCCGCCGGGCCCCGGGCGGATTCCCAGGGTGGCGCTCTTGACGTGGGCGTGCCAGACCTGCTCGGAGTTGGAGTTCACGAGCGTATGCTGGACGCGGACGTCGGCCCGGCCCGCCCAGGCGGTGATGCGGGTGACGTACTTGAGCGTGGAGCCCTCGAAGCCGCCGTCCACGCGGACCGTGACGCGGATCGGGCCCCGGTATTCAAGGGACACGGCGCGGGGCTTCCCGGCCGGGCAGGCCTTCTCAGGGCCGGACTCGACGACCTCCACCTCGCCCCCGCGGGCGACCTCCCGGCCGCGGAGTTTCACGGCGTCGAAGAGCGCGAAGGGCTTCGACTTGCCGACGGTGAAGCTCAGAGGGCCGGTGTCGACCGCGACGGCGTCAGGTGTCTCCGTGACGCGGAGCGGCGGATCGGGCGCGGCCTTGCCGGCCTTCGGCCGGAGCTCCAGCTTCCGAGTCTCGCTCGCGCCGAGGTCCAGCTGAAAGTCGAGGAGGACCCAGCGCAGCGACCCGCGCTCCCGGACCAGGGGGGTCGCCTGGAGCGGGATCTCACGGTCGCCGTCGAAGAGGCTCCAGGCCTGGCCGGCGGGGACGCCCCCGCGCGGGAAGGGGATGCCGGCGACGACGGGGGCGCGCTTGCGGGCCACGCCCGCGGGCTCGCGCACGAGGACGGGGACGGCGGGCGGGTCGTCCGCCGCCAGAGCGACGAGGAGAATGGCGACGTTGAACATTTGCTTGGGTCAGGGATTGCGCTTGCTCATGGCGGTTAAGCGTGCGATGCAACGCTCGAGGCTTTCGGAATGACAGGCGGCGACGTCGGGACGCCAATGGCGCATCGCGAATTCGATTAGCCACGCATTGTAAGCAGCTCCGACCGATCGTCCGCTTTCGGCCCTCGGGACCATGTCTTCACGAATTTCCCGAAGCCGCGATCGGCGGGCCAGGTTGACCATCGTCTCCTTGGGCTTATGC
>CAYNDR010000016.1:19002-35951 GCA_964395295.1 uncultured Planctomycetales bacterium | reverse complement strand
GGAGCGCCGAGTAGACGCCGCCCGCGGCGGGCGCCGGCGCCTCCCCCTCCCGCGGCTTCGACAGGAACATCGCCGAGATGATCCGCGCGTAGTAGAAGAGCGACACCACCGTGAAGACCACCGCGACCACCACCAGCGGGATCGCCAGGGACGCCGCCGGCAGGGACCGGTCCGCCTACAGCCCGTAGCGGATCACGGAGGTGAAGACGAGCAGTTTCCCCGCGAATCCCGCCGTGGGCGGGATGCCGGTGAGCGACAGGAGGAACACGACCATCAGGCCGCAGGGCTCCGGCGCCCGCCAGCCCAGCCCGCGGCACCCGTCCACCGTCTCCACCCCGTAGCGCTCCTCCAGGACGACCACCACGAG
The DNA here is from genome assembly GCA_964395295.1 of uncultured Planctomycetales bacterium. Classification (GTDB taxonomy): domain Bacteria; phylum Planctomycetota; class MHYJ01; order MHYJ01; family JACPRB01; genus CAYNDR01. The sequence goes on along the minus strand of CAYNDR010000016.1, from coordinate 35,584 downwards.
GAACGCCCCGAGGTTCATCATCACGTAGACCGCGACGTAGAACAGGACCGCCGAGAGCGTCTCCGGCGTGAAGACCGCGAACGCCACCAGCAGGTACCCCGCGTGGGCGATCGACGAGTACGCCAGGAGCCTCTTGAGGTTCTGCTGGTGGATCGCCCCGAGGTTCCCCACCGCCATCGTCAGGACCGCCAGCACCGCCACGACCAGCTTCCACTCGAACTGCCCCGCCCCGGGCTCGTGCGGGTAGACGTTCCAGAGGAACCGCGCCAGGACGGCGAACCCCGCCGCCTTGGGCCCCACGCTGAAGAAGGCCGTCACCGGCGTGGGCGCGCCCTCGTAGACGTCCGGGCACCACATGTGGAACGGCACCGCGGCGATCTTGTAGCCGAACCCGACCAGGACGAGCACGCCCGTCAGGAGCGACATCGCGGGCGGGACGTTCAGCTCCGCGAGCCTCCGCCCCACCTCCCCGACCTGGAGCGTCCCCGTGAGGCCGTAGAGGAAGGACATGCCGTAGATCATGAAGCCGCTCGCCGCCGCCCCGTAGATGACGTACTTGAGCGACGCCTCCGCGCTCTTGCGGTTCCGGCGGAGCATGCCCGAGAGGACATAACTGGTGAGGCTCACGAACTCCAGCGAGAGGTACATCAGCAGCATGTCGTTGGCGCCCGACAGCAGCATCAACCCGAACGTGCACGCCAGCAGGAGCGTGAAGTACTCCCCCTTCCCCGACGGCCACGACCGGATCGCGGGGATCGAGAAGACCCCCACCATGAAGGAGGACCCCAGGAAGGCCATCTTGAAGAAGGACGAGAGGCCGTCCACCGCGTAGGCCCCCCGGAAGAGCGCCCGCGGGGGGAGGCCCCTCAGGGCGGACTCGACCGTGAAGAATCCGGCGACCGCCAGCGCCAGGAGCGCCAGGAACGGCGCCGCCCGCCTCATCCGCGGCGCCAGGTCCGCGATGAGGACCACCAGGATCGCGCCCCCCACGACGATTTCGGGGACGACGCCGCCGAGGCCGTCCAGGATCTCCTGAAGCCGCATCTATCGCACCGTCCCCGCCACCCAGGGCATGGCCGCCTGCATCACCAGCTTCTGCACCGAGGGGTCCACCAGGTTCAGGAACAGCACCGGGTAGACGCCCAGGACCACCACGATGATGGCCAGCGGCCAGAGCGTGACCTTCTCGCGGAGGGTCATGTCCTTCAGGTCCTGGTACTTCGGGTTGAGCGGCCCCAGGAAGACCTTCTGGTAGCTCCAGAGGAAGTAGGCCGCCCCGAGCACCACGCCCGCCACCGAGGCCGCGGTGAGGCCCTTGAAGAAGGCCGAACTGCCGATCGACAGCCACGGGGCCCGCGGGTCCCCCCACGTGAAGGCGTAGTCGCTCCCGCCCTGGAAGGCGCCCACGAAGCAGAGGACCTCGCTGACGAATCCCGACAGGCCCGGCAGGCCCAGCGACGCCATGAACGCCAGCGCCGTCACCGACCCGTAGTGCGGCATCACCTGCCAGATCCCGCCGAAGCCGTCGATGTTCCGGTGGTGCGCCCGGTCGTAGACCACGCCCACCAGGAGGAAGAGCATGCCCGTGATGCACCCGTGGTTCCACATCTGGAAGACGCACCCGGTGATGCCGGCCGGCGTGCAGGCCGCCAGCCCGATCAGGCAGAAGCCCATGTGGGCCACCGACGAGTAGGCGATCATCTTCTTCCAGTCGCGCTCCACGAACCGCTCCCCCGTCCTGGAATCCACGCGCGGGACGCCGCGGATCTGGGCCATGGCGCAGAGGGAACCGTAGAGGATGTTGACCACCCCGAGGGCCATCATGTAGGGCGCGAACTGGAGCGCCGCCTCCGGGAGGATCGGGTAGCTGATCCGCATGAGGCCGTACGTCCCCATCTTCAGCAGCACCCCCGCCAGGATCACCGAGATCGGCGTGGGCGCCTCCACGTGCGCGTCCGGGAGCCACGTGTGGAACGGGAAGACGGGGACCTTGATCGCGAATCCGATGTAGAGCGCCACGAAGGCCAGGAACTACCAGCCGCCCTTGAAGACGGCCGGCCCCTGCTTGGCCAGCACGGTCAGGTCGAACGTCCTCTGCATGCCCGCCCGGACCGGATCGGCGTCCACCGTGAGGTACATGGCCAGCATCACGACGAGCATGAGCACGCTGCCCGCGAGCGTGTAGAGGAAGAACTTGATGGCCGCGTACTCCCTCCGCGGCCCGCCCCAGACGCCGATCAGGAAGTACATCGGCAGGAGCATCAGCTCCCAGAAGACGTAGAAGAGGAAGAAGTCCAGCGACTCGAAGACGCCCATCATGCCCGCCTCGAGCATGAGGAAGAGGGCGAAGTAGCCCTTGAGCCCCCGGTTGACCTTCCACTCCTCGATGTTCCAGGAGGCGATCACGCAGAGGAACGAGAGGAGCCCCGTCAGCAGGACCATCGTCACCGACAGGCCGTCCACCCCGAGGAAATACTCGATGTTGAAGGCCGGGATCCAGGGCATCCGGACGCTGAGGTCCTCGAACCCCGTATGGGCCGGATTGAAGCGGCCCACGACGACCAGGGACGCCGCCAGCCCCGCGCCCGCCCCCGCGAGGGCCGTCCCCTTGATCGCCCCGTGGGCCCGGCCCGGCAGGAACATGATCACGAGCGCCGCCGCGAGCGGCGCGAAGATCGTGATCGAGAGCGGGTGCAACAGCCAGTCGAGTCCCATCGCTAACCCCCGAAGAACCTCGAGATCTCGTGCCGGGTCAGGTAGAGGCAGAACATCGCGACCAGGGAGAGGCCCCCCACCAGGGCGGCCGTGAGGTACTGCCTCACGTTCCCGGTCTGCAGACGCCGCACCCGGCGGCCCAGGGCCTGCGTGGCCAGGGCGCCCGCGTTCACCGCGGCGTCCACGACCTCGTTGTCGAAATACCCCGTGCCGTTCGAGGCCCGCGCGCCGGCGCTCGCCGCGCCGTTCACCGCCCCGTCGATCACGGCGTTGTCGAAGCGGCCCGCCTGCTCGTTCAGGGCCAGGAGCGGCTGGATGACCGCGCGATCATAGGCCTCGTCCACGCGGTACTTGTCGAGGACGGCCGCGTAGAGCGCGGGGTGCCGCTCCGCGAACGCCTTCGCGGGCTCCCCGCCCTTCCTTTTGTAGATGACCCACGCCAGCACGATGCCCCCCAGCGCGATCAGGACCGACGCGCCCATGAGGGCGTACTCCAGCTCGTGCGAATGGCGCCAGCCGTGCGCCTCGACCGGGGCCTTGAGCACGTGCTCCAGCCACCGGCCGAAGACGTCGTGGCCCTTCAGCGCGTGCGGGATGCCCAGGAAGCCCACCACGACCGATCCGATGGCCAGGACCACCAGCGCGATCCGCATCGACCACGGGCACTCGTGGGGCTCCCCGTGGCCGTGGCCATGGCCTCCGCCCCCGTGCGCGTCGTGCCCCGCCTCTTCGTGACCGTGCGCCCACGCGGGGGGCGCGAGGAAGGTCTTCACCCAGAGGCGCGTCATGTAGAAGGCCGTGCAGGCGGCCGCCACCGCCCCGAGCCCCCAGCACGTGATCCCCAGCCAGTCCGGCAGGACCCCCGAGCTGAACGCCCGCCAGAGGATCTCATCCTTCGAGAAGAAGCCGGCCAGCGGCGGCACCCCGGAGATCGCCAGGGACGCCGTCAGGAAGGTCCACCAGGTCCAGGGCATCTTCGCCCTGAGGCCGCCCATCTTCCGGATGTCCTGCTCGCCGCCCATCCCGTGGATGACCGAGCCCGAGCCGAGGAAGAGGCACGCCTTGAAGAACGCGTGCGTGAAGAGGTGGAAGATCCCCGCCGCGAAGGCCCCCACGCCCACGCCCAGGAACATGAAGCCGAGCTGGGAGACGGTGGAGTAGGCCAGCACCTTCTTGATGTCGTTCTGGGCCATGCCGATCGTGCCGGCGAAGAGCGCCGTGAGCGCCCCCGTGACGGCGATCACGGCCAGCGCCCCGGGCGCCAGCACGTAGAGGAAGTTCATCCGGGCGATCATGTAGACGCCCGCCGTCACCATCGTGGCCGCGTGGATGAGGGCCGAGACCGGCGTGGGGCCCGCCATGGCGTCGGGGAGCCAGACGTAGAGCGGGATCTGCGCGCTCTTCCCCGTGGCCCCCACGAAGAGGAGGATCCCCACGAGCGTGGCCGTCCCGCCCGAGATCGCCCCGATGTTCCCCTGGAGCTCCGCGAAGTCCAGCGTCCAGACCCCCGTCGCGGTCCCGATCGCGACGAAGAGCGTCAGGAGCCCGATCGTGAATCCGAAGTCGCCGACGCGGTTCACGATGAACGCCTTCATGCCCGCGGCGGCGTTCTCCCTCTTCTCGAACCAGAAGCCGATCAGGAGGTACGAGCAGAGCCCCACGCCCTCCCACCCCACGAACATCAGCAGGAGGTTCGAGGCCATCACGAGGATCAGCATGAAGCCCGTGAAGAGGTTGAGGAACGCGAAGTAGCGCGCGTAGCGCCGGTCCTCGGCCATGTATCCCACGGAGTACAGGTGGATGAGGAACCCGATGTTGGTCACGACGAGGATCATGACGGCCGTGAGCGGGTCCACCACGAGCCGGTGGCGGACCATCACGGAGAGCGCCCCGTCCTCGAGGCCCGGCACGAAGATCCATGGCCCGAGGTCGGCCACGATCCTCCGGTCCGCCAGGCCCTGCAGGTCGTACAGGAGCTTCCAAGCCAGCCCCGCGCTGGCGAGGACCACGCCGCACGAGACGACGCTCACGATCCCCTTGCGGCAGAACCTTCCCAGGAAGACCTGGAACAGGAACCCCGCGAAGGGGAGGAGGGGGACCAGCCAGACTATTGTTGATTGAGTCATCGGGTCATTGAGCCATTGAAGACCGCGCGGTACGCTGAGAGGCGGCAAAAATGGCAACCAGCTGGTTTGCCTCGCCGATAAGAGAGGTCATCGCGCCACCCGCGGCAACTCCCCCATCCAGCAGCAATTCCAGCCAGAACACGGTCTCGTCCGCCTCCTCCACCACGACTCCCATCCTTGAAACAAACTCCGCCCTCGATCGGGCCCGGCAAACGGCCCTGTAGTTGGCCGCCACGGACGTGGCCGACTTCAGGATCTGCCTCCCAAGGATCCGCGCCTCGTCCGTCTTCGGAAGCGTCCGGATAAGGCGTATCACTCCCAGCGCGAATTTCTTCGTCCTGTCCCTGAGATCTTCCGGCTTGCTCTTCACAATGGCTCAATGGCTCGATCACTCAATCTCTCAATTCGTTGGCTTCGTCCACGTCCACCCTCCCCAGGTTCTGGTAGATCCCGATGATGATCGCCAGCGCCACCGCCGCCTCCGCCGCCGCCAGGAGGATCACGAAGACCGCGAAGACGGCGCCGTGGATCCCGCCGATCCGCGTGTACTGCGCGAAGGCCACGAAGTTCAGGTTCGCCGCGTTGAGCACCAGCTCCACCCCCATGAGGATCGCCACGGCGTTCCGGCGCGTCAGGATCGTGTAGACCCCGCAGCAGAAGACGACCGCGGAGAGGACCAGCATGTGCTCCAGCGGATGGCGGGAGAAGATCATCCCCGGACCTCCTTCCGCGCCAGGTACGCCGCCCCCACGAGCGCCGCCAGGAGCAGGACGGAGACGACCTCGAACGCGAAGAGGTACGGCCCCATGAGGGCCCGGGCCAGGGGCTTCGTGAGGCCGCGGCTGACCGAGAAGTCGGCCGGCCCGGCCAGGGGATCCTTCACCACCCAATTGCTGAACGCCCCATCCGCTCCCCGGAGCCGCACGCGATACGCGCACATCCCCTCGGGCAGGCCCCGAAGCTCCATCCGCGCCTCGCCGCCGGAGAGCGGCGCTTCCGCAGCCACGGGTTTCTCCCGCCCCGGAGTCCATGCCTCGACCTCGACGCGGTCCCATCTCGCCGGCGCCTTCACGGCCACCACCACGCGGTCCTCCAGGGCCGTCCCCCCCCATGCCAGCCCCGTCCGCCCGTCCGCCTGGTACTGGGCCAGGGAGAACTCGACTCCGCCGGCGCGGACGTTCCTCCAGGCCGGCCCCCGCTCCCACTTCCCGTAGGACAGCGCCGCCCCCGCGAGCATCACGAACAGCAGGAGGCAGGCGAAGAAGGCCGCCGGGCCGGGGGCGGACTCGTTGGAGAGGCGGACGTCCGTGATCCGGTGCGTCAGCATCACCGCGAAGACGATGAGCACCAGGATCCCGCCCACGTAGATCAGGACCTGCGCGGCGGCGACGAAGTCCGCCTTCATGATCGCGTACATCGACGCCGCCGAGAGGAGGACCGCCAGGAGCGAGAAGGCCGAGCGCACGATGTTGCGGCTCGCGGCCACGGCGGCCGCCCCGCCGACCGCGGCCGCCGCGAACGCGTAGAAGAGGACGTTCAGGACGATCTCCGAGGCCGCCACGTCAGCGCGCCCCCCAAAGGCCCGAGAGCGCCGCCCACCACTGCGCCCGCGTCTCCAGAAGGCCGATGGCCAGCAGGTTCACGAAGGCCAGCGGCGTCAGCTTCTTCCAGCAGATGTCCATCAGCTGGTCCACCCGGTAGCGCGGCAGGGTCCAGCGGAGCCACATCATCACGAAGATCAGGAAGAAGCACTTGGACATGAACCAGAAGGCCCCCTCGAGCAGCCGGAGCCACGGCTCCTGTGCCCTCACGAGGTCGGACCGCGTCAGGATCGCCCCCACCAGGAGCCCGGCCGCCAGCCCCGCCAGGAGCCCCCACAGGGCGTCCCCGCCGCGCTTGCGGAACAGGTACCCCAGGGACGCGCCCGCCAGCAGTCCCGAGAGCCCGTAGGCCGCGGCGTTGAGGTTCGCGAAGGGGGGCAGCCAGCCGCCCAGGAAGAAGGTCGCGGCGATCGCCGAGACCACGAACATGTTGGCGTACTCGGAGAGGAAGAAGAAGGCGAACCGCATCCCGCTGTACTCGGTGTGGTAGCCGGCCACCAGCTCGGAGTCCGCCTCCGGGATGTCGAAGGGCGTCCGGTTGGTCTCCGCCAGCGCCGCCGTGTAGTACACCAGGAACGCCACGAGGGTGAACGGCGGGTGGCGCAGGACCCCCCACGACCAGATCCCGCCGCGGACCCCCTCCCCCAGCCCGAAGGCGAGCCCTCCCTCCTGTAGCCGGGAGATCTCCTGCATGTCGAGCGTGCCGTAGACCAGGAGCATCCCCAGGAGCGTCAGCCCGACGGGGACCTCGTAGGAGACGATCTGGGCGGCCGACCGCATCGCCCCGAAGAGCGCCCACTTCGAGCCGCTGGACCACCCGGCCATGAGGATCCCGATCACCACCGCGCTGGAGACCGCCAGGATATAGAGGATGCCGATGTTGAACGAGGCGGGGGACCAGCCGGGGGCGAACGGCAGGGCCACCCAGCAGGCGAGCGACGCCGCGAAGACCACGTACGGCGCCAGACGGAACAGCGGGCCGTCCGTGTTCCGCGGGACGACGTCCTCCTTGAGGAGGAGCTTGATCGAGTCCGCGATCCACTGGAGCGAGCCGTGCGGGCCCACCCGCATCGGCCCCACGCGCGCCTGCATGTGGCCGGCGATCTTCCGCTCCAGGAGCGTGGCCACCCCCGCGTAGACCGCCGCGAAGGTGGCCAGGGCGAACCCCGCCGCGAGGATCGCCAGGAACGCCGCCGGCACGGACCCGGAGCGGAACGATTCCCAGTCGATTCCGGCCAGGATCGGGATCATCTCAAGGCGTTCTCGTCAGGGCTCACTTCAAGGGGATCCCCTGGTACTCGTCCGGATGCTCGTAGTCCTTCCGCAGGGGGTGGCCCGGCCAGTCCTCCGGCAGGAGGATGCGCCGCAGGTCGGGATGCCCCTCGAAGCGGATGCCGTAGAGGTCGTAGGTCTCCCGCTCGTGCCAGTCGGCCCCGCGCCAGACCGAGGTCGCGCTGGGGGCCGCCGGGTCCGCGCGGTCCACGCGCACCTTGAGCACCGCCCCCTGCTCCCGGGGGATGGAGCGCAGGTGCCACACCACCCAGAGGTCCTTCCTGTCGTCCACCCCGCAGACCGAGACGCAGAGGTCGAACCGCATCTCGTGGTCGTCCCGGAGATAGCGGAAGACGGACAGGGCGGAATCGGCCTTGAGCACGCAGAAGGCGTCGCCCGGCCCCTCGACCACGGCCTCCACCGCGCCCGGGAAGCGGGCCTGGATCCTCTCGTAGATCTTCTTCGGGGAGAAAGGCACCTAGGCCCCCTCCTTCCGGGAGTCCCCCGGGTCCCGCCCCGGGCTCTTGAGCCACTCCAGGTCCCCCTTCACCCAGACGTAGACGTACCCCGCCCCGAGGATGCCCAGGAAGAGCACGATCTCCAGGAACGCCAGCAGGCGCGTCCCCGCCTCCCGGAAGACCGCCGTCCACGGGAAGAGCACCGCGATCTCCACGTCGAAGACGAGGAAGACCAGGGCGATGACGTAGAACCTCACGTTGAACTGCACCCAGGAGGACCCGATGGTCTCCTCGCCGCACTCGTAGGTGGCAAGTTTCTCGGGGATGGGCCGGTGGGGGCGTAGGACGCGCCCGGCCGTCAGGGCCGCCACCCCGGCGAAGACGAGGACGTTGGCGAAATCAAAGTACATGGTCGATCAGGGCGCGAATATATCAAGGCGGGCCGGGCCGTGCAACAGATGCAGGAATAATCGGATCGCCTGGAAGGCCCGGCGGGCGGGCGGCGCCTCCGCCGTTCCCCCCGTCCCTGAGGTGTCCCCATTTTTCGCCATGGACCGCCGAGATGCCGAGATGTCCTGGTTCCCTGAGGCGCTCCCCGTCAGCCCCCGTCCCGTCCGCAATTTGGTTGACATTTCGCCCCCGAGCCACTACCCTAGCCGCCGTTCCCGAATTCCGGAGGCCGAGATGAGGCTCTGGCCGATCGCCGCGCTGGCCCTGGCCGCTTTCGCGGGCTGCAAGGAGCCCAAGATCGTGGAGCCCCCGCCCCCCATGACCGTGGGGGCCCCGCAGGAGGACCTGCCTCCCCCCGAGGGCTTCACCTACGCCCCCAACGAGTGCTTCGGCAACACGAGCCCCACGGGGGCCTTCCGCGTCTGGACGCAGGTCCTGCGCGGCAACCGCCGCGTGGAGCAGGCGGTCAACTTCTACAAGGAAGTCTTCCCCCGGCACAAGTGGACGCTGGAGAAGGAAGAGGGGAACCCCAAGACGGACGCGCGGCTGTCGTTCGTGAAGCAGGACGAACGCTGCCGCATCGAGGTCAAGGACGAGTCCGCCACGAGCGTCCTCATCAAGCTCAAGGTCGACCGCAAGGATTAGCCCGCGCCCGCCGGAACGACCATGCCCGTCCAGGAACGCGACTACATGAAGGCGCCGGGGCCCGAGGCGGCCCCCCGCGCCTCGGCCTGGATGGCGCGCCTCAACGATTTCGGGGAGCGCCACGCCAGGATCATCATCTCCGTCTCCACGGCGCTGGTGATCCTCGTCGTCCTCGTCTTCGCCAAGCACTTCTACGACCGCTCCATGATGGAACGGGCCGAGCGGGACCTCGCCCAGGCGGACACCGTGGAACGGCTCCAGGAATTCAAGGCGAAATACGCCTCCTATCCCGCGGCCGCCCGGTTCGTCTACCGCCTGGCCAACAAATACTACTCGGAGGGCCAGCTCGAGGCCGCCCGGGACGAGTACCTCGATTTCCAGATCCGGTTCCCCGGTCACCCCTACCTGCCTTACGTCCAGCATTCCCTGGACTCCGTGAAACGGAACCTGGCGTTCGAGAAGGACCAGAAGGAACTGCTCCGCAAGGAGCACGCCCTCCGCACCCACTCGACCACGATGGCCGGGGCCCAGGATCCGCGCCTCCAGTGGGGCCCGGCCCGCGAGCCCAACCCGGTCGTGGAGATCGAGACCCCCCGCGGCCCGGTCAAGGTGGAGCTTTACGAGTACGAGGTCCCCAACGCGGTGGCCAACTTCGTCAAGCTGTGCGAGGAGAAGTACTTCGACGGGGTCAAGCTCGACCTCGTCAACGGCGACGAGCGCCTGAAGACCCAGCCCCGGGCGGAGAAGCCGGCGGACTACGCCCTGGCGGCCGAGAAGAGCGACCGGACCGCCGAAGAGGGCTCGCTTGTCCTCGTCCCTAAGGAGGGCACGAGCGAGTGCCCCGGCGGCGAGTTCCAGATGCTCCTCAAGGCCCCGGCCGGGCTCAAGGACGCCGTGATCTTCGGATTCGTGAAGGACGGGTTGCCCGCCCTGAAGAGCCTGAAGAAGGACGACGAGATCAAGTCCACGAAGGTCGTCACCAAGCGCGACCACAAGTACGAGCCGCAGGTCCTCAAGAAGCCGTAAGGCGCGCCGGCGCTCGAGCGCCACCGACGAAGACAGGGCCTCACGGCACGATCAGGGAGGGAGTGGCCGTGCGGCCACGGTGGGACGCGCCGTGAGGCCTTGCCGCCGCGCCCGCGCGGGGCGCGGGGGCTAGTCCTCCCCGCCCAGGAGCCGGAGCGCCTTCCGAGCGATCCCGAGGCTGGTCCCGACGCCCACGAAGTCCAGTTCCACGTCCCCGCCGTACATCCCCGCCGAGGCGATCAGCGCGACCGGGAATCCCCGGATCCCCCACTCCAGGCCCGCGCCGGCGCGGAGGTCCTCGCCACGGCGGGCCCACCGGGTGAGGGGCTCCAGGTGGACGCCCAGTTCCGTGCCGCCGAGCGCGAACTTCCGTTCCAGGCCGCGCAGGCAGAGGTAGCCGGCCATGACCGGGGGCAGGACCGCGAAATCCACGCCGCCCCAGCCGCGGAATCCGAAGGCGTCGTCCCGGATCCTCTCCTCCGGCCTGAACCTGTACTTCATGAGGTACGCCTTCCGGATCGCGTCGAGGACCACCTTCCCCTGCTCGTAGCGCAGGTCGGCGTAGTCGATGTCCTCGAGTCGAAGCTCGTATTGCGGCGTGTTGAGGTAGGAGTCCTCGAAGCCGAGGAAGAACCGCCGCTCCCGATCGGCCAGGCTCCCCAGGAGGTCCGTGAAGATCCGGCCCTGCCGGGGGACGATCATCCAATCGAAGAAGCGCAAGGCCACGGGCTTCCGGTCTTCCTCCTCCCAGCCGTACGTCCCGGATCGCGGGAAGAGGCCGTCCGCCAGCGAGAGGATCCCGTCGAGGATCGCCTCGGGACCCCTGAGGAGCGGGTCGGCCGCGTCCGCGACGGGATCGGGGGCCGTCGCCCGCATCCATACCTCCGCAAGCTTCGGGGACACCGCGGGCTCGTGGGGCTCCGCGCAGCGGCACGGCCGGTCCGTCTCGCGCAGAACCCGGGGCGCGGGCCCCCAGGGCCAGGCGAGGAACTCGCGAAGGGGGAGCGCCGGTGCCGCCGGACCTCGCCCGCCGGCGCCGGCCCGGGCGTCGTCCCCCCGGGCAATGCGGGCGGCCATCAGCAGTGATCCCGCGACGGCTATCCCGAAGGCGCCGGATCGAAGCCAGCGCCGGGAACCGCGGGGGCCCATCATGCCTGGCGCCTTCCCCATCCTTGTCCGTTTCCGGCCCGTCCCATGGCGTTCATTATCGTCCTCAACTCCCTCGAATTCAAGCCGGCTTCCGGAAACGGCTTCTCACACCCATGACTGATCCTTATGGGGATGAAGAGAACCGGGGTATCCCGGATCGGGACGTTTTTTTCCGCGCCCCAAGCCCCCCGGCCGTTTCAAGCGGATTCGAGGGGCAGTCCTGTTCCGGCGAGGCGCGCGTTATCCTCTCAAGCCCAAGGCCTTCCAATGCCGACACAATTAACGGGAACCCGGGAGGGGGGGTCGGCGTTGAAGAGAGCCAAGGCCCTGGTTTTTTTTCAAGAATTGCCCCCCTCGGCGGGCCTTCCCAGCGTATATTTTAAGTGGAGGAATATATTATGGGTATTGCGAGACTGGCACCGGCCCTGGCCGCCGTCCTCCTGGCGGCCTGCGTCACGAAGCCCCAGATCAAGCCCGCCGTGGCGCCCTCGCTCCCGCCGGCCACCTACCACCAAGTCATGATCCTGGACGCCTCCCGGGCCATCCCCAACATCCCGTTGAGCGCCTCCCAGGGATGCTGTTCCGTCCGCCACGGGAACATGCCCTGCGTCCTGGACCTCCAGGAGGCCCTGGTGGCCACCACCGAGGTCCGCGACCTGAGGGCGAAAGGATGGGGAGAGGACGCGCCCCAGTACCACATGCTCATCTACCGGGCCAACCAGCGGATGCAGTCCGCCGTCCGGAAGGTCTGCGCCCGCCGCGGATTCGACATCGTGATGCACCGCGGGAGCGTGGTCCTCAAGCCCGGGCTGACGGACGTGGCCCTGGCCGACATCACGCAGGACGTCATCGAGGAGATGAACTGGTAGGGACGCCCCCTTCCCCCGGGACCCGCATCCGGATTCGGGGTTGACGCCCCGCGGCCGAATCGGTATTCTCATTGTTCGAGAACACGCCCGTTCATTTAGGATGAGCCCATGACCAACGGTCCCCAGTCCCAGGAGTCTTCCATCGCGGTCTACATCGATTTCGAGAACTTCGCGCTCGGCTTCGAGCGCTCGCGCAAGCGGTTCGAGATCCACAAGGTGCTGGAGCGCCTCCTCGAGAAGGGCAAGATCATCGTGAAGCGCGCCTACGCCGACTGGACCCGCTACCGCGACTACAAGCAGCCCCTCCACGAGGCGGCCATCGAGCTGATCGAGGTCCCCAAGCGCTCCGCCGCCGGCAAGAACTCGGCGGACATCCGCATGTGCGTGGACGCGATCGACATGGCGCACTCCAAGCCGCACATCGACACCTTCGCGGTCCTCACGGGCGACAGCGACTTCTCCCCGCTGGTCTCCAAGCTCAAGGAGAACGGCAAGCGCGTGATCGGGCTGGGCATGAAGGACTCGACCTCGACCCTGCTGGTGGACAACTGCGACGAGTTCGTCTACTACGAGGACCTGGAGCGCGCGGTGACGGCGCCCGAGATCCCGCTGGACACCCCCAAGCTCAAGAAGGAAGCCTTCGAGATGATCGTGGACACGATCGTGGCGCTCAAGCGCGACAACCGCGACACGCTCTACTCCTCGATGATCAAGGACACCCTCAAGCGCAAGCGGCCGCAGTTCGACGAGTCCTACCACGGCTACCGCACGTTCCAGGACCTCCTGGAGGACATGGAGCGCCAGAAGGTCCTCACGCTCATCACCGATCCGCGGAGCGGCACCTACGTGGTGACGGGCTTCGCGAAGAAGAAGTAGCGCGGGTCAGCGCGGCGGCGGGCCCACCCTGAAGATGTCCCCGCAGGCGGGACACCGCACGGTCCCCTCGGGGCCGATCGAGACCACGGGTTCCTCGGGGGCGGGCGCCGCCGGGGGCGGGATGCCGAAGACCTCGGGCCATTCCTCGTTGGAACGGGGCTCGGGCCCCGCGGGCGCGCGGCGCACCGCCTCCTCGTCCGCCGGGGTGCATTTCCAGCAGTGGGTGAACTGGTCCTCGTTCCGTTCGCCGCAGAGCGGGCAGGTCCACATCGTCCCTTCACCCCTCGGTATGCCAGCTCGACACCCCCAGGAAGGCGCGGCACTGCGGGCAGTAGAAGACCTTCTCGCGGACGTAGATCGTGAAATCGGCCTCCAGGGTGCCCAGGCTCTCCCAGGTGAGGTCGGCGCGGCAGAAGGGGCAGACGAACGGGCCGGCGTGCCCCCGGGCCGGGGCCTCGGCCGGCGCGGTCTTCCCGGGGGCGCAGGGTGCGCAAAGGTCCCCCTTCCCCTCGGCGGGCCCGCCGCAGAGGCGGCACCTCCTCGGGGCGCGAGGCGCGGCCATGAGGAGGGAATTCTATCCCCCCGCCCCGGGCCCCGTCAACAACACGGAGTCCGCGGAGAAGTCCGCTCCCGGAATCCATGGAATCCCTGCGTCCTCCGCGCCCTCGGCGATGGAGCCGGAAGACCGGGGCCATCCAGGCTGCGGCCGGTTTGCGGAATTGACTTGACAGAAGGTAATTTATGGTTTATAAATTACTGGTCACGTCCATTTTAGGAGAGAGGGTATGGCTGACAATGTCTCCGCGGGTCCTGCCGTCACCGTCATCGGCGCCGACTGCTCGTTCAAGGGGGAGGCTTCCTTCGAAGGCTCGATGAAGGTCGAGGGGAAGTTCGAGGGGAAGGTCACCTCCAAGGGCAAGCTGTCGCTCGGCAAGGGCGCCCAGATCTCGGCCGACGTCACCGTGGGCCAGGTCCTCGTCGAGGGGTCGTTCAAGGGGAACGTCACGGCCACGGAGCGGATCGAGCTCACCTCCAGCGCCCACGTCCTGGGGGACGTCCGGGCCCCGAAGCTCGTGATCGCCGAGGGGGCGACCTTCGTGGGGAACTGCCACGTGAGCCCGGACGCGCTCAAGGGCGGGGCCCAGGGCGCCGAGTTCGTGGTCCCGATGGCCGCGACCCCGATCAGGAAATAACCCCGCATGTCGCGAGAGCCCGCGCGACGTCAGATACTCTGCCCGCGGTGCGACGCCCCCCAGGAGGTCTCGCGGAACGCGAAGTCCATCCTCTGCCCGGGCTGCCACCGCAACATCGCCACCACGGACATCGAGGTCAACGAGTACTGCGCCAAGATCGAGATGTACACGGCCGGCCGGCTCCTGGTGGGCCGGAAGGGCACGCTCATCGCCGAGGTCCGGGCGGAAGAGGTCCAGGTGAAGGGCGAGGTCAAGGGGCCGGTCCGGTCGCTCGGGCTCGTGGCGCTGGAGAAAGGCGGCCGCCTTTTCGGCAACCTCACCTGCCCGCGGCTCCGGGTCGATGAGGGGGGCCAGCTCGTGGGGATGGTGGTCACCGGCCCCCGCGCGGCGGAACTGCTGGCGGAAATCGACGCGGCCGTGCCGCCTCCCCCCGCGCGCGCCTCGGCGTGACCTCCGGGCGCCGGTCAGGGCTCCCTCATCGCCCCGCAGGCCGAGCAGAAGTCCCGGTCGGGCGGATTCCTGTGGCCGCACGCCGCGCAGGCCTCGGGGCTTCTCACCCCGTCGTGCACATCCAGGTCCTGCCATGGCGCCGGGAAGTCCTCGAAGTCCGCTCCACGCACGCACACCCCGCAGAAATGCATCTCTCGCGCGCGCCCCTTGCCGGCCGATGTGAGATGGAACGTGGCGGGGCGCTGACCGCACTTCCGGCAGGGGGACTTCGCTTCCACCCCCCCAGGATGCCCGCCCGCCGGCCGCCGGTCCAATTCCGCGAGACGTTCTTGGACGGGCCGGCGGCGTCCGCTATAATCAGGTCCCCGGGGCCGTTAGCTCAGCGGAAGAGCATCTGCTTTACACGCAGAGGGTCGGGGGTTCGAGCCCCTCACGGCCCACCACCTCGACTCCTCGCCTTGCCTCGCTACGCTCGGCAAGGACTCGTCGCTCGGTGCAAGCCGCGAACGGTCGTAAGTTCTTGGGGGCGAGGAGTCGAGGTGTGGTGAGCGAGCCGGGAACCGGAGCGAAGCGCAGGGTCCCCGGCGAGTCGAATCACGGTACCCGAATTGCTTCGTCGAGGGTGGCCGAAGGCCCACCCCTTCGACTCGCGATATCGCCTCGCTTCGCTCGGTGATATCCGCTCGCTCAGTGCAAGCTTCCGGCTCTGGAAATCCTTGGGCGAGCGAGGCGAAGTGTGGTGAGCGAGCCGGGCCCGAGCCGAGCGAGGGTCCCCGGCGAGTCGAACCACTGCACCCCAGTTGGTTCGCCGAGAGTACCCGAAGGGCCACCCTCCAGAGCACAATCCCCCAAAGGTGCGGAGGAGGGCCGGGGGCGCTCCGGATGGCAAGCCGCCAGGCGCCGGGCGGAGGAACCGCCTCCGGACGCGGATCCTGCCGGGAGCCCTTGACGCCCCCCCCCCCGCGGAAGGTCGGAAGGTTCTTGACAATTGCATCCCCGCCTTCAAGACTCTACGTATGGCCCTTCCGGCTGGAGTGGATCCCGAGGTCTTCGAGGACCTCAAGTGCGTGGCCCAGATCGGCACCTTCCTCGAGGCGGTCGGGGAGCCCATCGAGTTCTGGGAAGGGCTCTGCTTCGTGAACGCCCAGAGGCAGTTCGCCCGCCAGCAGATCGCCCAGCTGACGATGATGGGCGACAAGAGCCGGGGCCAGATCGCCCAGCCCATCATCGACAGGATCAGGATCGTGCGTCAGCAGTTCGGGCCGATCGTGCGCGACCTCCGGAAGTTCCTGACGCGGATGACCGGCCTCCCCATCGATCCGCCGCGCCATGAGATGATGATCGGATTCATCACGGCCTCGGCCCGGGGACAGGAATCCATCAGGTCCTGGCTCAAGGACCCGGACAACCAGATCGGGAAGGCCAGCGAGAAGCTTGCCGTGATCGGGGGAATCGCCGAGATCTACCGCGAGGTCCTGCGGCCCTGGACCCCGCCGCCCGCGCGCCACACGCTCCCCGAAGCGCCCGCGCCGGCGGGGCCGGCCGCCCCGCCCCCGAAACCCGTCACCCGCGTCGAAAAACCCGCGCCTCCCCCGCCCAAGCCCGTCACCCGGGTCCAGGCTCCGCCCCCGCCGCCTCCTCCCGAGCCTGTCCCGGAGGAGGAAGCCGTCTTCGAGGAGATGGAGGTCGAGGCGCCGCCCCCCCCCCCCCCGCCCCCCCAACCCCCGCCCCCGGGCCCCCGACCCGCGCCCC
>CAYNDR010000016.1:15720-18992 GCA_964395295.1 uncultured Planctomycetales bacterium | reverse complement strand
CGCGAGGGCGCGTCGGCCTCGAAGGCCAGCCGCGCGATGTCCGTCACCTCGATGGTCCTCCCCTCCGGCGTCGACCTCGACATCCTTGAGGACGTCCGCCGCGTGGAGCAGTGCCGGACGATCTTCGCGGAGACCCACCAGCAGATCGAGGTCTGGGAGGTCTTCCTCCTGGTCATGCTCGACCGGGACGCGACCAAGGCGCAGGTGGAGAAAGTCCTCTATCAGAAGAAACACGGGGAGAAGCAGGCGTTCGCCGAAGGGGCCCTCCAGCTCTTCGAGAACCTCCTCAAGCTGAGGGCGCAGTACCACAAGTTCGTGCGCCCGCTCCGCGAGTTCCTCGCCACGCTCCAGGTGGGGACCTTCGGCAAGGAGACCACGGACATGGCCCTGGGCTTCATCGTCGCCTCCGCGCGGGGGCGCGAGCGGGCCAAGCAGTGGCTGGAGGGCCCCAACACCTTCCGGCAGGAGGCGTCCGGACGCTACGAGGACATCATCAGCCGCACGATGAAGTACCAGACGGTCCTGCGGATGTTCTCAGCGCCGGAGGGGTAGCCGGCCCAGGTAGAAGTCGTCGAACCAGACGGTCCCGCCGTAGAGCCCCGCCTCCATCCCCGTGTGCACCGAGAAGCAGAAGTCCGGGCCGGTCGCGTCGAAGAGGATCCTCCGCGCCGCCCACGTCCCCTCGGATCCGGGCGCCTGGAAGTGGAACCTCGGGTCCGCCCAGGAGCCCTTCCCTTCCCGGTCGAGCACCACCTTGAGCTCCGCGGGCTTCCCGTCCCGGAGGTACGACTCCGTCCGCACGAAGAACCTCAGGAGGTAGCGCGCCCCGGGCACCAGCGCCCCCCGTGCGGTCTTCATGGCGAAGAGGGGGTTCGAGGGCGCCGTGTCCTTGAACCTGCAGCGACAGCTCCGCTTGCCGCCCCGGAAGACCTCCCGGTCCTCCCGGACGTGCAGGTTCGGGTCCGCCGGCCAGTCCTCCAAACCGTCCTCGAAGCCGGGATTCTTGAGGAGGTTGGTCTCCGCCTCCGCGGCCCGCATCCAGTCCGCCTCGGGCCCGGGGTCGGGACGCGGCCCGGATGGCCCCCGGCCCGCCTCCGCGCGGCTCGAGGTCCCCTCCGCCACCGTCACGGAGCCGAGGTCGTTGGAGAAGGTGACCTTGCCCTACAGCGCCACCACGCGGGTGGACTTCTCGTCCACCGAGGCAATGATGTAGACCTGCCGGCCCGAGATCCGGCCGTGGGGCGTCTCCAGCTCGATCGTGGCCTCGCAGGATTCCACCACGACGGTGCCCTCGTACACCTTGAGCGTCAGCCGGTCGGCCTTCCGCTCCAGGGCCAGGCCCTTCTCGCGCGAGACGCGGATGCCCTTGAGCAGGACCAGGAGCGCCCCCTCCGCCGAGAACTGGGCGGGAGTCCCGGTGAGCGTGCCCAGCCGGTCGGCCGGGGCCACGCGCGCGGGCTTCTCCATGGGCTCGATCCGGTCGCCCACCGCCCGCCAGACGCTCACCTTGCCCGCGAGGGGATGGACCAGGGGATGGCTCTCCGCGACGGTCTGATCCTGGGCCAGGGCCGCCCCCGCGATCAGGGCTATGGAGCAAATCCCATGCCTCACCATCCCCCCATTATACCTCCCCCCCAGCTGTTAACCCCGTCGAGTCGCGACAGAGTTAACACCCTGTTAACGCAGTGGCGACTCGACGGGGTTAACAGATCAGGGGCGGGACCACGACCGGAGGAGGCGCTCCGCCTCGGCCCGGCGCGGCCAGCTGGCAGAGGCGTAATTCAGCGCCTTCTTGAGCTCAAAGGAGGCCTGGGGCCCGTCCCCGGCCGCCTTCAGGATGCCGGCCAGGTCGAAGAGGACGTCGGCATTGCCGGGATCCAGCCGGAGTGATGCCCGGAAATCCACCGCCGCGCCCGCCGCGTCCCCTTTCACGCGGCGCGCCACGCCCCGGTTGACATGGGCCTCCGCGTAGTCCGGATCGCTCTCCAGCGCCATGCCGTACTCCGCGATGGCCTCGTCCACCTTCTGCTGGAGGAAGAAGACGTTCCCCAGGTTGTTGTAGGCCTCCGCATAAAAGGGCCTCAACTCCGTGGCCTTCTGGAAATCCGCCTGGGCCCCGGAGAGGTCCAGCTTCTCCGCGCGCGCCGTCCCCCGGTTGTTGTAGGCGCGGGCGAAGCCGGGATGGGCCGCGATCGCCCGTTCGTAGTCGGCGACCGCCCCCGCGTGATCCCCCTGCGCCTGCCGCGCCAGCCCCCGATTGCACAGGACGGCCGGGTCGTCCGGCGCCAGGCGGAGCGCCTGCGTGTAGTCCTCCGCCGCCTCCCCGGGCCGTCCCCGCCCGAAGCGCACGTCGCCCCGCGCCCGGAACCGGTGCGCGCGAGGCTCCAGGTCGATCGCCTTCCCCAGGACTTCCTCCGCCCGCGCCATGTCCCCCAGGATCATGCGCGCCATGGCCAGGATCGTCATCCCCGCCGCGTCCCAGGCGTTCGCCCGGACGTACTCCTCCAGGGCCGGCGCGGCCTCCGCGTACCGGCCCTGCCCGAAGGCGATCGCCCCCTCCAGGTACTTGACCTCGGCAGGGTCCAATCCCTTCGCCGTCCGCGCCCGATCGAGGTCCGCCTTGCTCCGGACGAGCAGGCGGCCAGATTCCTCGTCCTCCGGCTCGCCCGGCCCCAGGCGGACCCTCCGGCCGCTCAGCCGCAGGGACGGCGGGGGCCGTCTCTGCAGGTACGCCGCCCCGAGGTACTTCCCCCGCTCCAGGAGCGCCGGGCCGTACGACGGATCGCGCGCCAGCGCCTCCCCCCAGGCACCCTCCGCCTCCGGCCCCCTCCGGAGAAGAAGCAAGCAACGCCCCTTCATGAGCCATGGGGCGGGATGGGACGGGTCCGCGCCCGCGGCCTCGCCGAATCCGCGCAACGCCTCGCCTGCGGCGGCCGCGAGCCCCGCCTCGTCCACCTTCGCCCCCCGCGCGATCCCCAGGCCGCGGGCCCAGGCCTCCACACCCTTCTGATAGGCCCCGTGGTAGGCCGCGACCCTCCCCTGCGCCGCCCCTCGGCCCATCGCCAGGAGGACCGCCGCCGACAGCCCGATCACCGCCGCCGCCATGGCCGCCGTCAGCAGGCTGTTCTTCCACACCCATCGGGCGGCCCGCGTGGCCTTCCCCACGGGACGGGCGCGCACCGGCTCCTTCCGGAGGAACCGCCTCAGGTCCTCCCCCATCTGCTCCGCGTTGAGGTACCGGTCGGCGGGGATCTTCTCCATGGCGTGCCGGA
>CAYNDR010000016.1:4493-15710 GCA_964395295.1 uncultured Planctomycetales bacterium | reverse complement strand
GGAGTTGAGGCTGCTCGGCGGGACAGGCTCGTCGAATCCCAGCTTCAGGAAGAGCGTCTCGACGTCGCTCTCGGCCTCGAAGGGCGGCCGCCCCGTCACGGCGTGGTACAGCGCGGCGCCGAGGCCGTACACGTCGGTCGCCGGCCCGATGAACCGGGGATTGCCCGAGACCTGCTCCGGGGCCATGTAGAGCGGCGTGCCCATGAGCTTGCCCGCCACGGTCAACGACCGGCGCGAGAGGTCCTTGGCCAGGCCGAAGTCCCCCAGGTATCCCTTCCCCCGCTCGTCGACCAGGATGTTCTGCGGCTTGATGTCCCGGTGCAGGATGCCCTCGCGGTGCATGGTGTGGACCGCGTCGCAGACCTCGGCCATGAGGGCGATGACGCGCGGGATCGGCATCGCCACGCGGTCGAGCGGTTTCCCCTCGACATAGGTCATCACCAGGTAGTCGCGCCCCTCCTCCTGGAGGACCTCGAAGGCCTCCACGAGGTTCGGGTGGCGCAGTTTCGCCGCCGCCCGGGCCTCCGCCAGGAAACGGTCGCGCGAGAACGGCCCTCCCGGCCGGAGCTCCTTGAGCGCCACGGGCCGCTGGAGCTGGGTGTCCCACGCCTTCCACACCACGCTCGCCGCCCCCCGGCCGATCTCCTCCAGCAGGGCGTAGCGGCCGACCAGGCGGTCGGCCCCCGGGACGGCGGGCACCACCCGCCCGGTGGCGTCCAGATCCTCGAGGTACTTCTGCTGTTTGAGGATCTCGTCCACCTGCGCCTGGGAGAGCATCCCGCACTCCACCATGATGGCGGCCAGGGGAGGCTTGTCGGGCCGCTGGCGCTGTTCCCGGAGGCAGGCCCTCAGCTCGTCGTCGAGGATGAAGCCGTTGAGCACCGCCAGCCGCCCGAGGAGCAGGCGGCCGCGCAGGAAGCGGGCCACGTTGGCCAGGCCCTGCGGATCCATCCCCGGCGTCATCGCTCGAAGATCTCCATGAGGTACGCGAACTCCTCCTCCAGCTCGGGCTCGTTCGCCAGCGACTCGCGGATGCCGCCCCGGACGATGTCCCGCAGTTCGCCCCGCGCCGCATAGACGTAGTTGCGCACGTCGCTCTCCTTGATCCCCAGCAGGCCCGCGCACTCGCGGTACGACTTGGGGGGATTCAAGAGGACGCAGTTCTGGAACGCGAGGTAGACGGTCTCCTTGCCCTTGGCCGCGAGGGACGATTCCAGCTCCCGGATGGAGTCCTGGAGCAGGCAGGCCGCCCAGTCGCGGTCGAAGGCCTCCTCGGGCTCGGGCTCGGGAGACTCGGTCTCCCCCGCCTCCGGCGAGAGGGGGACGTGGGCCTCCCCGCCGCCCCGCTTCAGGGCGAGCTTCTTCCGGAGGTCGTCCACCACGAGGTCGCGCACCTGCATCTTGAGGAACGTCCGGAAGCGGCCGCGCTCGGGGGAGGCCTTTTCCAGGGCGCCGCCCTGGAAGAGCTTCATGAAGAACTCCTGGGCCAGGTCGGCCGCGTCCTCGGGAGAGAGCCTCCACCGCCTCTGGAGGTGCCAGAAGACGGGCCTCCAGTAGGCGGACACCAGCCTCCCCAGCCGCGCCCGCCACTCGGGCGACGCGCGGTCGCGCGCGGCGAT
This sequence comes from uncultured Planctomycetales bacterium, assembly GCA_964395295.1. GTDB lineage: Bacteria > Planctomycetota > MHYJ01 > MHYJ01 > JACPRB01 > CAYNDR01. Next base: position 14,091 of record CAYNDR010000016.1, on the reverse strand, counting down.
GATCGTGGACCACGCCGTCTCGCCGGGGAACGGAGAGGGGGATTCGGCCAACGCGGCCTCCATGCATCAGGTGAGATCATTTTATCCCAAGTCCCCCGGAAGAGTACCGCAATCCGACCGGCGGATTCTGGAATCCGCTAAACAGGACGAGGGCCTTCCGCGGTACGGGGACAGAGGAGGGAATCCCCATGGCCCTGGTCCTGCTGGCGTGCCTCGCCTCCGCCGCCCCCGGCGACGGCTGGTGGCGCACGGATGGCAATAAAATCGTCGATGCCGCCGGCACCCCGGTCCGCTTCTCCGGCGTCAACTGGAACGGCTTCGAGAGCGGCAACTACGTCGTCCACGGCCTCTGGGGCGGCGCGCGGAACATGCTCTCCATGCTCGACCAGGTCCAGTCGCTGGGCTTCAACCTCATCCGCCTCCCCTTCTCCGGCGACACGCTCTCCCCCGGCCGCATGCCGCAGAACATCGACTACGGCCTCAATCCCGAGCTCTCCGGGAAATCCGCCATCGAGATCATGGACTTCCTCGTCACCGAGTGCGGCCAGCGCGGCATCCGGATCATCCTCGACTACCACCGCATCCAGGCCGGATCCGCCCCGGAGAACGGCCTCTGGTATGTCCCCGGCTCATCGACGTACACGGAGCAGTTCTGGATCGACAACTGGAAGGCGCTCGCGGGGCGCTACGCGAACAATCCCACGGTCGTGGGCGTTGATCTTTTCAACGAGGTCCATGCGGGCGACGGCCACGCCGGCCCCTTCTGGTCCGCCGACGGCACGAACGAGCCCGTCAACTGGCGCACCGCGGCCAGGCGCTGCGCCGAGGCGATCCTGGCGATCAACCCCAACCTCCTCATCTGCGTCCAGGGGATGGACGGCTACGGCGGCGAGACCAGCTGGTGGGGCGCCAACCACATGGGGATCAAGGACCACCCGCTCGTCCTCAGCGTCCCCCACCGCCTCGTCTACCAGGTCCACGATTACGGCCCGAACGTCTGGAACCAGCCCTGGCACAACGACCCGGACTTCCCGGACAACCTCCCCGCCTTCTGGGACCGCCAGTGGGGCTTCGTCCACGACGAAGGAATCGGCCCGGTCTGGATCGGCGAGTGGGGCAGCAAGCTCGACATCGCGAAGGAAGTCCAGTGGGCCACGGCGCTCCGCGATTACGTCAAATCCAAGGGCCTCAGCTGGACGTGGTGGACCTGGACCCCCAACTCGGGCGACACGGGCGGCATCCTCAAGGACGACTGGACGAGCGTCCAGCAGGCGAAGCTCGACCTCATCGACTCCGTGAAGTACCCCGGCTTCGCGGGCGGCGGCGGAGGGACGCCCCCCCCGGCGGCGGACGGCGGCGGGGGCGGCGGCTGCGGGGCGCTGGGCGCGGAGGCGCTCCTCCTGCTGGCGCTCTATCGGGCCTCGGCCAGGAGCTCCGGCGTCTCCACCCACAGGGCGAAGTAGGGATTCCTCGCGCCCTGTTTCACCAGCAGGACCAGGAAGGGGCCGTCGCAGATCATCCGCCGGGGCGGGTCCCCGTTGAGACGAGTGAAAGCCGCGGCAGATTCCAATAGAGCCCCCTTCTCATCGAGCTTGAACCGGATCGCCTGCAAGGCTTCTCCAATCCCTTCCTTTTCAAAGAAGGGATTCTCGGGAACCGGCCCGATGACTTCTCCGTACCTTCGGGTCACGTCGAAGTTGAAGCATGGCATCAGGAACTCGTCCTCCGTACCGAAGGGATGCTCGGCCGTACCGGAGGCATGCTTCATCGCGGAGGCGACCGTGTCCTTGAGCTGAGAGCCTGGAGGGATGCGGGCCACGATCAGCCGATCCTGGTCCGACAGGATCTTCAGTTCCACGACGAAATCGGCGGGAGCGGCGCAGCGCCATACCTTGACCTGGCCGTCGGCACCCTTTCGGCCGAAAGCGATGACCTGTCTCCCTTTGAAATCCAGGGGCTTGGAGGAACGCGTCATGGGTACCCTGAAAGGCAGGTCCCGGAAGAGATAGGCATAGGCCACGAAGTCGACCAGATCCATATCAAGAAAAGGAGGGGTCCTGTCCGGGAATTTCCTCCGGAACTCGCCCCGGATCTCCTCGACGATGCCCCTCTCCACGCGCCCTGCCCGCGCGACATGCCAGGCTTCGTCCAAGTCCGCCTTGGAAGTCTCCCTCAGGTTGAGAACCTCGGCAATCTCGATCCTCTCCTTGAACCGGACCGGCCCCCCGGCCAGGTCCATCAGCTCGTTCCAGGCGACCTGAGCGGTGGCGCACCAGAGCAGGTTCTTTCCCCTGAGGTGCCTCTGCCGGAGGCGGGGAGTGACGATCGTTTCCTTGAGTTCCTTATCCGCATCCCCGACCCGCAACTCCGGGACGGGCGGCGGCTCCGGCTCGGGAAACAGTCTCCGAATATCGTCATCGCTGTGCCAGTCCGGGACCGGCTTGCCGCCGGCGTTCAACCGGATTATGGTGGAGCCCTCATTGATGAGGAACGTGGCCTTCCCCGTCTTCCCGTAGTCGGCGGGATAGGCCACGAATCCGAAGATGCTCCGATGGTGGACCTTTCCGCTCGCTTCATCCGTAGCCTGCTGATACGCCTCCTCCGGATTCACGGACCGGTCCATCCGCAGTGCGCGGTAGAGATACCCGTGATGGGGCACCGGCTTGGGGACGAGGGGCTTGAGGGGCGCCGCGTCCGCCTCCGCCAGCTCGCGCGCGATCAGCCCGAACCGATGGAGCCCGGCCACGTCGCCGGTCCAGAAGTCGTTGAAGTTGTTCCCGTCCCGGTCGTTCGCCCGGAAGTCCATCTCGGCCGCGACCAGGCTCTTCATCGCCCGGACGGCCGCCAATTCGTTCTCTTCAATGACTTCCTCAGGGTTCCTCGATGCGCAGGCAACCAGAGTGGCCATCACGGCCCCGCACCAAACATGCCTCATGGTTTCTCCAGGAGAATTGTATCCCCAGCGGCGGGCCCCATCGTAGGATAGGTGAACATGAAGCCGATACTCCTGTTCCTCCTGCTGTCCTCCCCTGCCGGCGACACCTACCACCTCCACCCCGACGGCGACGACGCCAACCCCGGCACCTCCCCCGAGAGACCCTGGAAGACGATCGACCGCGCCAACCGCCACGCCTTCAGGCCCGGCGACCGCCTCCTCTTCGCCGGCGGAAAGACCTTTCCCGGAAACCTCGTCCTCGACGCGGGGGACGCCGGCGCCACCGTGGGCTCCTACGGCGAGGGACGCGCCGTGATCCAGGCGGCGCTCGGCACCGCCGTCCTCGTCCGGGACGCCGCGGGCGTCGAGGTCCGCGACCTCGTCTGCGCGGGCCAGGACCGCACGAAGAACCACGGCTGCGGCGTCGCCTTCGTGAACACCCTCCCCGGCAACGTCCGCCTCAAGGGCGTCCGCGTCTTACGCGTCGAGGCCCGCGGATTCGGACGGGACATCAAGAAGCCCGTGGACAAGACCTTGGGATTCCAGCCTCCCGCCGGCTGCGGGATCTTCGTCGGCGGCGTCGCGCGCGACAAGTCGAAGAGCGGCTTCGAGGACATCCTCATCGAAGGCTGCGACCTCCACGACAACGAGTTCTACGGCATCCTCATCACAGGATACTGGGACGAAAAGGCCACGAGATACGCGAACGCGGGACTCCGCATCGCCGACTGCCGCATGCACCACAACACGGGCGACCCCGACTACCGGGAGAACCACTCGGGCAGTGGCGTCCTCGTCGAGGACACCGACGGCGGCCTCGTGGAGAAATGCACGGCCTGGGAGAACGGGGCGCAGTGCAACCAGGCGCCCGGCGGGCCGTGCGGCATCTGGACGGCCGCCTCGCGGCGCGTCACGATCCAGCAGTGCGAGTCCTACCGGAACCGCACCGGGACGGCGCCGGACGGCGACGGCTTCGACCTAGACGGCGGCTGTGTCGAGTGCGTCCTCCAGTACAATTACAGCCACGACAACGACGGCGCGGGGATCCTCGTCTACACCTACGGCGGCGCGCCCTTCGAGGACCGCGGGAACGTGGTCCGCTACAACGTCTGCGCGAACGACGCCGTAAAGCTCCGGCAGTACGGCGCGATTTACGTGGGCAACGACGGGCGCGGCATGTCCGGCGTCGAGGTCTACCACAACACCTTCATCACCGGCCGGCCGGACGCGGCCGCCGTGAACGTCCACGGCAAGGACGTCGGCGTGGCGTTCCGGAACAACCTCATCCTGACGAAGGGCGCGGTCCCGGTGAAGGTCGACCGCGACACGGACAAAATAGTCTTCCAGGGGAACCTCTACTGGTGCGAAGGCGGCCAGTTCACGCTTGAGGCGTGGCGCGGGAAGGGCAAGGAACTCCTTGACGGGAAGCCCGTCGGCCTGTCCGCGGACCCGAGGCTCGATCCGGCCTTCCTCCCGGCGCGCGGCTCGCCGGCCGTGGACGCCGGGCTCGACCTGAAGGCGCTGTTCAAGATCGACGCGGGGGACCGCGACTTCGCCGGCCTCAAGGCCCCTGCCGGCAAGTCGCGCGACATCGGGGCTCTGGAGCGGCCCGATTAGGCTTTCGGGGTGATTATAAATCAAACACTTTGATTTATAACCCCGCACTTCAGCTGGTTATAAAACAAACGCTTTGATTTATAACCCTAGGCTTGGGGATACTCCCACGGCCCGCGGTACTTCCGGCTGAGGAGCTTGCTGGCCTCCTCGTCCCCGACGATGGCCTCCTTCTCGCCGTCCCACCGCACCGAGCGGCCGAGCTTGAGGGAGAGCATCCCCAGCAGCGCCATGTTGGTCGACCGGTGGCCGACCTCGATGTCGCACACGGGGCGCCGCTTCTTCTCGATCGCGTCGATGAAGTCGGCCCACAGCTCCTTGATGTTCTGGTCGTCCGGCTTGTTGAGCTGGGCCGCCTCGCTCTGGACCTTGCCGCCCTTCCCGTAGAAGGTCCAGCCCTTCTGCCAGCCCATGTGGAAGATGCCCTTCGTGCCGTGGAAGTACACCCCGACGTTCTCGCCCTTCTCGTTCTCCGTCCCCGCGTAGAGGCGGTGCTCCCACGTGGCGGTGAAGCCTTCGAAATCGTAGACGACCACCTGCGTATCCGGCGCGTCGGTGTTGTCCTTCTTGATGAACCGCCCTCCGGTCGAATAGACCTTCCTCGGGTATTTCTCCTCGGTCCACATGAGGATCTGGTCCATCCAGTGGATGCCCCAGTCGCCGAGCTGGCCGTTGGCAAAGTCGAGGAACTGCCGGAAGCCCTTGGGGTGGATCCGCTTGTTGAACGGCCGGAGCGGCGCCGGGCCGCACCAGAGGTCCCAGTCGAGGCCGGCGGGGGGCTCGGAGTCCGGCGTGGGAGAGCCGGCGTCGCCGTGGTAGTGGACGAACGCCTGCACGAGGCCGATCTTGCCGACCTCGCCGGACTTCAGGAACTTGTGGCCGCTCACGTTGTGCGGCGAGACGCGCCGGTGGGTCCCCACCTGCACCACGCGGTCCGCCTCGCGGGCGGCCTTGACCATCGCGCGGCCCTCGTTGACGGTGTGGCCGATGGGCTTCTCCACATAGACGTGGGCGCCCGCCTTCACCGACGCAATCGTGTGGAGGGGATGCCAGTGGTCCGGCGACCCCACGATCGCGATCTCCGGCTTCTCCTTCTCCAGGAGCTCGCGGAAGTCCTTGTAGGTCTTCGGCTTCGCGCCGGCCTTCTTCTCGAGCTTCTCGCCGGCGATCCTGAGCTGGTTCTCGTCCGGATCGCAGAGGCCAACCACCTCGCACTTCTGCGATTCGACGGCCTCGCCCAGGATGTTCATCCCCCACCACCCGCTCCCGATGAGCGCCGTCTTGTACTTCCGGGCGCGGGTGAATCCGAGCACCGTCGGCGCCGCGAAGGCCACGCCGGCCGCCACCGAACCCTTGATGAAGGTCCTGCGATCCATGTCACTTCCTCCAATCGTCGGCCAGGCCATTGAGAAGTTCCGCCGGGGCTTCACCGTCGTACGCCACGACGCGGTAGCGCAAAACGAGCGGCTCCCCTCCCTTCAGCACGACCTTCCCGGGCGCCACGATGCAGGGATTGAGCATCCCGATCCCCGCCATGTTGTGCCAGAGGGAGGGCGGATTCTTCGGGTGGTCGATCACCGCCGCCCCCGCCACGGTCCCGTCCGCGAGGCGGAACGTGTAGGCGTACCAGGGCGCCGCGGGCCAGTCGCTCTTCGGGTCCGTGTGCTTCGGGGAGGGGAGCTTGACCTCGCCCCGCGCGTCGGAGATCGACACCTTCCTCTCCTTGCGCACCCGGGCGACGAAGCCGCTGAAGGCCCACTGCGCGAGCGTGAGGTCCGCCGCGGGCGTGAGCGTGTAGACGAGGTCGAGGACGTTCGCCCCCGGCTTCGCGGCGCCGGAGGCCCGGAGTTCCTCCTTCAGAACGACCGTGTCCTCGGCCATCCAATCGTTCCGCACCGTGAAGGCGCCGTCGGAGACGTCCGCCACCCCGCGGTTGACGATCACCCTCTTGTCCTTGGGGGCGTGCTCGCCCCAGCCCCAGAAGTCGGCGTCCTTCGCGCCGTGCATCTCGACCCACGCGAGGAAGATCCCCCGGTGATGGCGGTGGTCGTCCGGGGCGAGATCGGTGACCGTGACGCCCTTGGGGCTGTAGAACGGGTGGAAGAAGCAGGCGCTCTCGACGGAAAGTTTCGTGTCCTTCGGCTTCGCCAGGGGATACCACGCGATCTCCTTCCCGCGGGAGCGAAGGAGCAGGACGTCGCCAGGGCCCTGCAGTGCGGATTTAGGAGCGGCATCGCGGTTCGGGCCGCAACCCGCGAGGAGAACGAGGATGGAAAGCAAGCGCATGTCTCCCTCCCGAATCGAAGGAAAGTCTACCAAGCCGGGGGGCGGCTTCAAGAAATGCGTCTACTTCTCCGCCGCCCCGGCGGCATTCTTCTCCAGCCAGTCGAGGCCCTTGCGGATGTTCGGGAAGACCGGGCCGCGCCAGCCGTGCCCGCCCGGGTAGGTCACCAGCTCGACCTTCGCCCCCTCCAGGCGCAGCGCCTCGGCCGCCCTTTCCGCGTGGGCGAGCGGACAGACCGGATCCTCAGGGGATTGAAACAGGTAGCAGGAATGCCCCTTGGCCGCGCCCAGAGCCGGCAGCCATTCCGGGCGGAAGACCGACATGGCGATGAACGACCCGGTGACGCTGCTCTTCGGGGCCAGGGAAGCCGCGTAGGCGGCGGGCCCTCCCGAGGACCATGAGAGGGTGAAGACCTTCCGCCGGTCGATCCTGTGCCGGCCCGCGACGTCGGCGACGACCGCCTCCACGAACTCCTCGGTCGCGAACTTCATCTTCGGGGCGCACAGCTTCCCCGTGGGCCAGACCACCCGGTTGGGATCCCCGCCCGTCCAGTCGACCGCCACCAGTTCGGCGGCGAGGGCGCGTTCCCCGAGGGCGTACTTGAAGATCCGCTTCACGAAAGGATGGAAATCCGCCGATCCGTCCCCCCCGGGAAGGACCACCAGCAGGTTGTATCCCCCGCCGGGCTCCTTCGCGTCCTTCTTCGGCCCGATCAGGAAGTACCGTTTATCCTTGTCGCCGCCCGCCCTGAGGTCCTGCGACGGGACGTCGGCCACGTCCTCCGCCTGGACCGGCGCCTTCTCCGCGGGCTTCTCCTCCGGCCGCTTGAACTCCTCGTCCGGGATCTCCCCGCCGAGGACGTACTCCTCGTACGTCTCGGCGGCCGAATGCTCGACCGTCCCGGTCCTGGCGGTCACGGCGCTCTTCGCCAGCCTGAAGGTGGCGGGATCGTACCAGAGGGTGCTCTCGATCTGACCCTGGCCGCCGGGCACCGAGACCTTGAAGACGACACTCTTCAGCCCCGCCTCCTCGGGCCCCGCCCTGAATTCGGAGGCCTCGAACGCCTTCTTGGGATCCTGCCCCCCAAGGCAGGAATCGACGGACGAGAGGAGCCCCAGGCGGGTCAAGGCGCCCGCCAGGCTCGCCTTCAGGGACCCCGGCGTGTCCTGCGTCCGGGGAGGCCCCTGAACCGTCCTTACCCACATCTTCGCGCCGTCGGAGACGATGACCGCCTCGCGCTCCAGAGCCCCCAGGACCGTCTTCATCTCGATCCTGGCCCGGTTGCCCTCCTTGAGAAGCATCCGTCCGGAAACTTTATAGGCGACCTTCTCGGCCCCTCCCTTGGCTTCCCCTTCGCCGCGGAGCCGGACGCGGATCGTCCCGGCCTTCTCGAGGGACTCCTCGATCTTCCTGAACGCGTCCTCCGCGGCCCGGTCCTGGAGCAGGTGGGCGCAGGCGACCAGCAGCTCCATGACGCGAAGCCTCCGGAACGGGGTGAAGTATACCTGAATCCGAGGAAGGCCGGGGAAATGATTTCTACCGGCGGTCGCCGGCGGGGAGATACCTCTGAAGGAGCCACGCCTCCACGCGTTGCCGCTCCGCCTCCGCGAGGGGCTGCGCGCAGACCAGGACCTCCGCGATCGATCCGGCGAAGAACGTCCCGCGGGGATTCCCCCCCACGGTCAGGACGTCCCCCGCCCCCTGATCGTCCGGCGCTTCCCCGTCTCCGCGGCGACGGGGCGGCCCTGGAGGTAGAGCGCCTCGGAGGGGCCGTTCTTCACCGCCGTGGACACCGTGAAGACGTCGGCCGCGGGCTCGGCCCTCATGAAGGACGGGAGGTTGTCCTCCTGCGCCGTGCCGAAGCGCCACCGCAAGGTTGGCAGCGGAAATCCGCCTACCGGCGGCGGGCCATCCTGTTCTTCAGGAAGACGTGCAGGTTCCCGTTCCAGGGCTTGGAGCAGAGGTCGATGGCGCCGTCCACGTCCACGTCGGCCGCGACGCTCTCGTGGCACTCCGCGGCGTCCTCGCGGATGAGGTGCTCCGTCCACGTCCCGCCCTTGCCGTCCATGTTCTCCCAGATGAACCAGCGGCAGGCCCTCTTCGCCCCCGTCCCGCCGCCGGGTCCCTCGCCCGAGAAGACGTCGAGGTCGCCGTCGCCGTCGAAGTCGGCCAGCGCCAGCGAGTGAAGGTCCCCCTTCCCCGTGGCGATGACGTGCTCCTTCCACGTCAATCCCTTGCCGTCGGCGTTCTCGAACCAGTGGGCCCGCGCGTCGGACGTGAAGACGTCGGCGTCGACCATCACGATGTCGTTGTCGCCGTCCTTGTCGAGGTCGACGATCCAGGACTTGGTGCAGTCCGGATACTTCCCGGGATGCCCGCCCGGGATGTTCCCGTGCCAGGTCCAGCCGGCGCCTTTGCCGGTATTCTCGAACCAGCCGGTGGAGCGCACGATGTCGGCGTCTCCGTCGCCGTCCAGGTCGCCAACGCCGCGGGGCCCGATCCCCCCGTGCACGCCGTCGCCGACCTTCGTCCCCGTCCACTTCTGGGTGGGATCGGCGGGGATCTTGTACCAGTGCACCCCGGACTTGTCGCTGATGGCGACCAGGTCCTGCTTGCCGTCGCCGTCCACGTCCGCCGCGACGCAGTCGTGCGAGTTGGTGATCCCGCCCACCTCGAAGCGGTCCCACGGCCGGGTCTTCGATCGGGGATTCCGGAACCAGGCGCCGGCGGTCGCCTGGTCCGCCCAGCCGTCGCCGTCCACGTCG
>CAYNDR010000016.1:0-4483 GCA_964395295.1 uncultured Planctomycetales bacterium | reverse complement strand
GCAGTTGGTCCCGATGGTGTGCTGTACCCACTTGTCGGGGGCCTGGTACTCGAACCACCAGGCGGTCTTGCGCTCGCCGACGATCCAGTCCAGGTCGCCGTCATGGTCCACGTCCACGAGGGAGGTCGCCCCCATCTGGTTGCCCGCCTGGCCGATGACGTGGGCGTCGAAGGCGGGGAAACCTGCCAGCAGGATGGCGGCGGGGATCGCCAAGGCGGAAAAGATCCTCATGACAAGCTCCTCCAGACGGATGATCTCCGTCCGGGAATAGGGGGAGGAAGGGCGATCCTGGTTAGCAGCAATTCGGGAAGGAGAAACGCCATCAATCCCCCTTCTTGACGTCGGAGGCGGCCCCCTCACCGGCACCGCCCCGGCAGAGGCGTACGATGCCACGTAAAAGGAAGAAGGCGGACGCCACGGGGAGGCCGACCACCGCCAGCATGAGGCCCGCGAGCCCTCTATACCGCGAGACTTGGCCCTGGGACTTCTTGATGGCCAGGAATGTCATAATGGCGACCGCGGCTCCCGCCGCACAGAGCGCCGCGTAAAGGAGGTCCATCAGGCCCGATTTTTTAAAGTGGGAATCCCGCTCCTTCAGGGCCTCCCGAAGAGCGGCCTCCACGACATGGGCGGGGACTCCCTTCTTGAGGTGCTCGTCCCGGACCGATGCGGCTGGTTCGCCCCAAAGGATGGAGGCCCGCACCTCGTTTCGAACCTTGACGGGATCCATATCCCCTCACTCCTCCAGGATCGCCTCGGGCACGTGGGCGAGGTCGGGCGCGGTCCAGTCGGCGCCGGCCCGGCGGAGGGCGTCCGGGGTGAAGCTCGTGGTGATGCCGAGGCAGCGGCACCCCGCGGCCTTCCCCGCCTGGAGGCCGTTGGGGGCGTCCTCCACGACGAGGCACCGCGCGGGGGGAAACCCCAGCCGCTCGGCAGCCAGGAGGAAGATGTCCGGGTTGGGCTTCTTCCGGGGGGTGTCGAGGCCGTTCACGGTGACGTCGAAGGCCGCGGCGGGGATGCCGATCTCCTTGAGGTTGCCCTCCATCTTGATCCGGTCGGCGCTGGTGGCCACGGCGAGCTTGAGGCCCTTCCCACGGCAGAGGGCGATGAACTCGCGGGCCCCCGGGAGGGGATCGAGCCGGCCGCGGATGATCTCCAGGTAGATCTGGTAGGTGCGCGCCTTGTCTCGCTGGAGGTCGAGCCGGACGCCGTGCTTCTCGGCGGGCCCGCCGAGGTAGCGGTCCTCGCCGGCCCCCACGAAGGGGATGAAGTCCTCCGGCTTGAGGTCCGCCCCGTGGAGTTCCTTGAACATCCGGCAGGCGGCCTCGCAGATGAAGCGTTCCGAGTCGCAGAGGACGCCGTCCATGTCGAAGATGACGCCCTTGAAATGGCTCGCCATGCCCGACATCTTACTAAAGGAACCAACTGTTGGCGAATCCGCGCCGCAGAAACGCTAACACTTGACAAGGCGGTGCCGAATCGGGTGATATCCGGAAACCGTCCTGGAGGGTGATCGCATGAGCGCGAAGAACCTGGCGGCCCTGGCCCTGGCCCTGGCCGTCCTCCTGGCCCCCGCGGCGGGCTGCAACAAGGGGCCCTCCCAGAAGGTCTTCGTCATGGTCCCCAAGGGGGTCCATCCCTACTACGAGCCCTGTTTCGAGGGCTTCAAGGACGCGGCCGCCAAGCACGGCGTGAAGGCCGAGTACATGGCGCCCCTCACCTTTGAACTCTCCCAGCAGGTCAAGACGATCGAGAACCTGATCGCCCGCGGGGTGGACGGCATCGCGATCTCCGCCGTGGACAACGAGGGGCTGATCTCCGTGATCGACGAGGCCAACAAGGCCGGGATCAAGGTGATCACCTTCGACGCGCCGGCTCCGGCCGCCCGGGCGCTGACCTACATCGGCACGGCCAACGAGGAGTCCGGCTACGCGGCGGGAAAGGCCATGGCCGAGGCCATGGGAAAGAAGGGGAAGCTGGCCGTCCTCCAGGGGGGGCTGGCGGCCACCAACCTGAACGACCGTTTCAAGGGATTCCAGCGCGCGATCAAGGAACTGGCCCCGGAAAGCGAGCTCGTGACCCGCGAGAACACGGACGGGGACATGAGCATGACCGTCAACAAGACGGAGTCCCTCCTCCAGGCGTACCCCGACCTGAAGGGCATCTTCGGGGTCTCGGCGGAGTGCTGTCCCGGCGCGGGGGCCGTCATCAAGGAGCGCGGGAAGACGGGCACGATCGTCATCGCGGGCTTCGACGACCTGAAGAAGACGCTGGAATTCATCCGCGAGGGCGTCGTCACGTTCTGCGTGACCCAGATGACCTACAAGATGGGATGGATGTCGGTCGAGAAGCTCCTCGACGCGGCCGACGGGAAGCCCCTTCCCAAGGTCATCGACACGGGCGTGATCATCGTGACGAAGGGGAACATCGACACCTACCAGCAGGCCATGAGGAAGGGGCTGGGCACGCCGGGGAAATAGGATGACTCCCGACAGCGCCCCCCCGCCCGCGGCGCCGTCCCTGGCGGGTCGCCTGCTCCGCTGCAAGGAATCGTCCATCTTCCTGGCCCTGGTGGTCATCGTCATCCTGATCTCGGCGGTGTCGCCGAACTTCCTCAGGCCCGGCAACCTCTCGATGGTGGCGCGGCAGACCGCCTTCACCGCCATCGCCGCGCTCGGCGTCTTCTTCGTCATCCTGACCTCCGGCATCGACCTTTCGATCGGCTCCATCGTCGGCCTGAGCGGGGTCGCCTGCGGATTCGCGATGGCGGCCCACCTGCCCTGGCCCGTGGCCGCGGCGATCGGCCTGCTCACGGGGGCGCTGGTCGGCGCGGTCAACGGCGCGATCGTCTCCTACATCGGCGTCACGTCCTTCATCGTGACCCTCGGGATGCTGTGGATGGCGCGGGGAGCCGTGCTCGTCATGACGGGGGGCGAGCCGGTGAAGGCGATCCCAACCTCCTTCATCAACACCGCCGGCGGGAGCGTCCTGGGGATCCCCGCCGCCGTGCTGGTCCTCCTCGCGGTGGCCGCCCTGGCGCACGTCCTGGTCACCCGCACCGTCTTCGGCCGCCGGGTCATGGCCATCGGCGGGAACGAGGAGGCCACGGAACTGTCCGGCATCAATGTGCGGCGGGTGAAGTTCCTCACCTACGTCCTCTCCGGGGTCTACGCGGCCATCACCGGGATCCTCTACGTCGCACGGTTCCAGACCGCCCAGCCCGAAGCGGACAAGAACATCGTCCTCGACGCCATCGCGGCCACGGTCATCGGGGGGACCTCGCTCTTCGGCGGCGAGGGGAGCGTCATCGGCGTCCTCATCGGCGCCATGATCATGGGCGCCATCCGGAGCGGCCTGGTCCAGATGATGGTCTCCCCCTACTGGCAGGACCTCATCATCGGAGCGATCATCGTCCTGGCGGCGATCATCGACGTGATCCGCCGCCGGAAGGCCAGGTGATGGAGACCTCGAATCCGTCCGCCGCCCTCCTCCGGATGCGGGGCATCTCCAAGTCCTTCTCCGGCGTCCCCGTCCTCCGCGACGTCGACTTCGGGCTCGACCCCGGCGAGATCGTCTGCCTCCTCGGCGAGAACGGCGCCGGCAAGTCCACCCTCATGAAGATCCTCACCGGCGTCCACGCGGAATACGGCGGGCAGGTCCTTTTCGAGGGGCGCGAGGTCCGCTTCCGCTCCACCGCCGACGCCTACGCCCTCGGGATCAGCATCGTCTTCCAGGAGTTCAACCTCTGCCCCAACCTCACCGCCATGGAGAACCTCTTCCTCGGGCACGAGCGCCGGGGGCGCGGCGGCCTGTTCTCTTACGCGAAGACCCGCGAGGCGGCCCGGGAGGCCTTCCGGGACCTCGGCGTGGAGATCGACCCCGACGCCGTCGTCCGCGACCTCGGCGTGGCCCAGCAGCAGATGATCGAGATCGCCAAGGCCCTCTCGCACAGGCCCAAGGTCCTCATCATGGACGAGCCCACGGCCGCCCTCGCCGAAAAGGAGGTCGCGGTCCTTTTCCGGATCATGCGCGGCCTCAAGGCCCGCGGCATCGCCATCGTCTTCATCAGCCACAAGCTCCGCGAAGTCCTGGAGATCTCCGACCGCGTCGTCTGCCTCCGCGACGGCGAGGTCTCGGGGACGACCGACACTTAGTACGCCACCGAAGACATCCTGGTCACTATAATGGTCGGCCGCGAGATCGACCTCCTCTACATCTTGCGCAAGGGCCGCGCCGGCGAGGAGGCCGTCTTCGAGGTCCGGGGCCTCTCCGGGCCGCCCCGCATCCGCGACGTCTCCTTCCGCGTCCGCAAGGGCGAGATCGTGGGCCTGGCGGGCCTCATCGGGGCGGGCCGCACCGAGGTCGCGCGCCTGATCGTCGGCGCGGAGAAGAAGACCTCCGGCCGCCTGTTCCTCGAGGGCCGCGAGGTCCGCATCGGCCACCCCGCCGACGCCGTGGCGCTGGGCATCGGCTACGTCACCGA
>CAYNDR010000015.1:27651-36323 GCA_964395295.1 uncultured Planctomycetales bacterium | reverse complement strand
GAAGAGCTGGGCGGCGGGGTCGTGCTTGTGGCGGCGGGTCAGGTGTCCCGCTGCGTCCGACACGATCTCCGGGTCCACGTCCCCGAGCGCCTTGATGAGCGCCTCGTCGGCGCGGCCCCCCTCGATCCCCCCGATCGCCCTCACGGCCGCCCGGCGGACGGCGGCCTGGGGGCGGGTGAGGCAGCCCTCCAGGGCGGCCACCGCCATGGGCTTGTCGATCTTCTCGATCTCGGCGGGCCCCATCCCGTCGATCCTGCGGCGCCACTCCTCCTCGGCGTCCCGGAGGTCCAGGGCCTCCTGGAGGCCTTCGATCGCCTCGGCCAGCCGCCCGTGGGGGACGGCGTCCGCGGCGCGTTCGATTTCCGCCTTCGCGTAGCGCGACTCGATCTGCTCGCGCTCGGGCCGGATCTCGCGGGCCACCAGGCTCCAGGGGTAGCGGTCGAGGACGCGGTCGTAGAGGCGGAGCGCCTCGGGGAAGCGCTTGGACTCGCGGGCGTCCAGGAGCTCCAGGCGGACCTCGTGGAAGGCCCCGCGGGCCTTCCACTCGTAGGTCCCGCCGGCCGCGAGGAGCACCAGGAGGACGGCCGCGCCCACCAGGATCTTGATCGTCCGGCGGCGGCGGCGCGTCCGCTCCATCTCCCCCGATTCCAGCTGCTGGCGGAAGCGGCGCGCCTCCTCGTGGCGCGGGTCGATCTTGAGGATCGCGTGGCAGTATTCCAGCGCGGCCGTGTCGTTCTTGGCCTCCAGCGCCCGCGCCAGGAGCTTGCGGTAGGTCCCCACGGCCTCCTTCTTGTCCCCCAGGTGGCGCTCGATCTCCGCCACGGACTCGAGGAGCTCCGTGTGGCCGCCGACGGTCTCGACGAGCCTCCGGTAGACCTCCAGCGCCTTGTCCGGCAGGCCTCCCTTCTTGTAGGCGGCGACGAGGGCCTCGCCCGCCGCGAGGGCGTCGAGCTTGAGGTCCAGGCGGACCAGGAGGTCGAAGAGGCGCTCGCGGGAGGAGAGGTCGTTGGGCGCGTGGGCCAGGACCTTCTGGTAGCTCTTGATGGCGGCCTCGGCGGCCCCGTGCTCCGCCTGGGCCGCGGCGAGCTGGCGGGCGTAGCTGGCGGCCGCGCCGGGATCCTCCATCTCCTCGGCGCAGCGCAGGGCCAGCTCCAGGAGCCCCGTGTTGTTGCGCTCGTGGTCGAGGCCGTACTTGGCCATCTTGACCGCTGCCTGCCAGTCCTTGCGGCCGGCGCGGGACCGGGCGCGCTGGAAGGCGTCCGCCGCGGAGAGGGGCCGGGCGGCGCCGCACTTCAGGACCTGCGCGGCGGCGCGGAGGATCGAGAACTGGCCCAGGCGGGTGTGCTCCATGATCTCGCGGAGCGAGCGCTCGCCGTCCATGAGCGCGAAGACCCGCTTGGTGATCGCCTCCGTGTCGGGCGGGAGGAGCTGGGGGTCGCCGACGAGGATCTCGTTGGAGGAGAGGACGGCCTTGCGGGTCTCGCCCCACTCGTCGGCGCGGCGCACGGCCTCCATGATCGTCGCGTCGACGGCGAGGCGCGGCTCGAGGTCCAGCTGGTCGGTGTCGAAGAGGGCGTCCTCGGGGTCGCCTTCCGTGAACTCGAAGGTGGCCTCGGGCCAGAGGAAGGCGTCGCAGAGGTGCTCGGCCATCTGGTGCTCGATGCCGGCCCGGAGGTCCTCCGGCGCGATGAGCTTGCGCCTGAGGGCGGCCTTCACCACGGTGCGCTCGCTGCCGCCGTGGGCGGAGGCGGCGGGGACCTCCTCGGGGGGGATCTTGCCGAGCGCGATCAGCCCGTTGAGGGGCGAGGGTCCCAGGCCGGGCCCCAGCCCCACCAGGCGCAGGGCCCCCTTCTCGAACCAGAGGGCGATCTGGCGGTCCTTGGAGCGGATCCGGAGGGTCCCCGTCTGCTCGTTCATGGCGAGGTCCTGGAGGACGTTCGCCAGCGAGATCGACCGGACGTCGCCCTTGATCCCCATCGTCCCTCCGGAATCCTGACCTTAGTCTAGCATGGCCGGGCGGCTTTCCAAGGTTCCGTGGAAAGGGCGGAGGCCCATCACCCCGGCCGGGCGGGCCGTATAATCCTTGTAAGTTCAAGGACGGAGGCATCATGCGCCGGCTCCTCGCGGTCGTGATTTTCGGCCTCGCCTTTCCGGGCGTCTCCGGCCTGGCGGCCCCGGCCCGGGACGCGCAGGACCAGGAGGCGGAGCTCCGCCGGAAGGTGGAGGAGGCCCTCCGCCGGGAGACGGAGCGGTCGCGCGCGGAGCTGCTGGACCTCGTCCGCCGCGAGCTGGGCGTCGGGAGGCCCGCCGCGGAGCGGATCTCGAAGGACCTCCTCCGGCGCCACGTGGAGACCCTGGCGGACGACGAGATGGAAGGGCGGAACGCCGGCTTCCCCGGCGCGGACAAGGCCGCGGAGTACATCGCGGGGGCCATGAAGGAGGCCGGCCTCCAGCCGGCGGGGGAGGAGGGCGGCTGGTTCCAGAAGTTCCGCGTGATCGGGCGCGCGACGCGGAACGTCGTGGGCCTGCGCGAGGGGACCGATCCGGAGCTCCGGAAGGAGTTCGTCGTCGTGGGGGCCCATTACGACCTCGTGGGGACCGTGGCCCAGGGGAACCTGGGGCGGCTGGGCGGGGCGCGGGGCGGCGACACGATCTACAACGGGGCCGACGACAACGCCTCGGGGACGTCGGTCCTGCTGGCGCTGGCGGAGGCCCTGGGAGCGGGGGGCCCCGGGACCCGGCGCTCGGTGGTTTTCGTCGCCTTCAGCGGCGAGGAGGAAGGGCTCTTCGGGTCCCGGCACTACGTGAACCATCCCGCGGCGCCGATGGCCCAGCACGTCTTCATGCTGAACCTCGACATGGTGGGCCGGAACGCCGACCGGCCCGTGGAGATCCACGGCGCGGGTTCGGCGGAGGGGGGCGTCCTGCGGAAGGCGGCCGAGGCGGCCGTGGCCCGGTCCGGCCTCAAGGCGAAGATCCACGACCAGGTCAAGCTGGTCATGGGCGACAGCGACCACACCTCGTTCAGCGCGCGCCGGATCCCGTTCGTCTTCTTCTTCTCCGGCTTCCACCCGGACTACCACCGCGTGACGGACCACGCGGACAAGATCTCCTACGACAACCTGGAGCGGGTCGCCCGCGCGGCGCTCCACCTCGTGGCGGAGGTCGCCGACGCCGACGAGCGGCCGAGGTTCTCCGGGGCCGGCCTGGCCAATCCCTTCCGCCTCCCCGACTTCGATTCCCCGCCCGTCCCGACGCGGAGGCTGGGGGTGACGGTGCAGGAGCTGGACGACGCGGAGTGCGCCGCGCTGGGGCTGGACCGGGACCAAGGCGCCCTGCGGGTGGAGGACGTGCACGCCGGGGGGGCGGCGGCCGCGGCGGGGGTCCGGGCGGGGGACCTGGTGCTGGGGATCGCGGGCGTCCGGCTCCCGCGCTCGGGGGCGCGCGACCGCCTGCGTCAGGCGCTGGCCGACCGGGTCAAGCCCGGCGCGGAGGCGGAGCTCGTCGTCCTCCGCAAGGGCGAGGCCCTCACGCTCAAGGCCAGGTGGACGGAGTGACCCGGCCGCTTGCGCGCGCCGGGGATCGCGGGTAGACTCCCGTCCATGCGTTCCGTGTTCCGCATCCTGGACGCCAGCTTCAACCGCGCGCGCGAGGCGCTGAGGGTCCTGGAGGACCTGGCGCGGTTCCACCACGACGACGAGGAAGGCGCCGCCCGCCTCAAGGAGGCGCGCCACGCGCTCGACGGGCTGGCCCGGCCGCACGCGCGGGAGTTCCTGGCGGCCCGGGACGCCTCGGGCGACGTGGGGCGGGAGGCGGACCGGCCCGTGAAGGGGCCGCGGGCGCTGGCCGAGGTGGCCTCCGCCAACTTCAAGCGGGCCGGGGAGGCGCTCCGCACGATCGAGGAGGTGGCCAAGGGGCGGTTCCCGGAGGCGTCCCGGGCGGCGCACCGCCTCCGCTACGGCCTCTACGGGCTGGAGAAGCGCTCGTCCGATCCCAGGCTCCGTCTGCGCGCCGCGCGGCTCTGCGTCCTCCTGGACCCGGACGCGTCCCGGGCGCCGCTGGAACGGGTGGCGCGGGAGGCCCTGCGGGGCGGGGCGGACGTCCTGCAGCTGCGCCAGAAGCCGCGCGTGGACCTCGGGCTGGCGCGGGCCCTGCGGGCGGTGGCGCGGGACGCCCTCTTCATCGTGAACGACCGGGCGGACATCGCGCTGGCCTCGGGGGCGGACGGGGTCCACCTGGGGGCGGAGGACCTGCCGGTCGGGGACGCGCGGCGGCTGGGGGTCCCGGTCGTGGGGGCGACCACGCATTCGCTCGCGGAGGCCCGGCGGGCGGTGGCCGCGGGGGCGGACTACATCTCGGTGGGGCCGATGTACGCCACGGCGCGGAAGCCGGGCCTGGAGCCGCGGGGGTTCGAGTACCTCGCGGCGGCGAGGAGGCTGGGGGTGCCGGCCTTCTGCATCGGGGGCCTCACGCGGCGGAACGTCCGGCCGGGGATGGGGCGCGTGGCGGTGTGCGGCGGCGTGGCCGGCCAGGACGACGTGGCGGCGGCGGCGCGCGCGATCCGGCGGGCCCTCACTTCGGGAAGGTGAAGCCGGAGTCCTTCTGGCGCTGGCGGGTGTCGCGCATCGCCTTGTACTGCGGGGAGGTGAACCACTCCCTCAGGAGGGCGATCTTCTTGACCTGGGCGGGGGGGAGGTCGACGAACATCGCGCCCGCGAAGAAGTCGCCGGGCTTCTTGGCGTGCTGGTAGCACCAGCGGACGACGCCCGTGGCCTCGATCGCGTCCTTGAACTTCTCCATCTCGATCCGGATGCGGATCCGGGTGCCCGGGGGGATGCGCTCGGAGGCCAGGAGCTTCGCGCCTCCCTCGGAGAGGTCGATCGCCGCGCGGGCCTTGTTCCTCTTGCCGAGGCCCAGGAGCGTGAAGATCCCGTCGCGGTAGAGCAGGACGTTGCTCTGGCTCACTTCGAAGCGCGCGTGCCGGCGCCGGTCTTCCGGGCGCGCGGCGCGGGAGGAGGCGGGGATCGCGCTGGCGGAGGGGGTGTTCGCGCGCTGGAACTCCTTGAACCAGTCCTCTTCGTCCGGCCGCGGATTCGGCATGGGCTTCCCTTCGGCGGCTTCCGTGGAGTACCTTACTATTTCGAATCCGGAAGGTCAATACGGCCTGAAGGAGGGTTGGGCCGCCAGGATTCGAACCTGGACAGAGGGATCCAAAGTCCCTCGTGCTGCCGTTACACCACGGCCCAGGGCGGCCCTCATCTTAACCGCCGCGCGCGGGCGTGGCAATCCCCCGATCGGGCCGCGCGGCGGGCTGGACGAGGCTTCCTCGGCGTCCTCGGCGGCGGAGCAGGGGGGCCGGCCGGCGTCCCCGGTGCCGCCTTTTCCCGATTTCGGGAAGCACGGAGGAGACCAGGATGTTATTATTCCAGAACGGGGCGGGGCGGGCGCCGGCGGGAGATCGGCACCCGCCTTGACGGTGGGGACGGGCGCGCGTAGAATGGGACCCTGAAGCCTTGGGCTTCAGGCTCCGGCGGCCGCGGAAGCAGGACACCGAAGTGGCGGTGGACGGCAGGGGCGGCCGTCACCGAGGGGAAATGCAGGGAGTGGCGGTACAAAGCGAGACGGTCAGCCGGTACCTCCTCAATCTGGGGGTCGTGACGCCGGACTCCGCCGCGGCCGCGGCGGTGCGCCAGAAGGCCACGGGGGAGCGCTTCAGCACCGCCCTCGTGACCACGGGCGTCGTCGCGGGCGACGACCTCGTGCGCGCCTTGAGCCGCCGCAACGGGGAGGACGTCATCGAGGTGGACGGCCATACCCTCCACCCCCGCCTCATGCACCTCGTCCCGGAGCCGGTCGCCTTCGAGTACAAGCTCCTGCCGGTCCACCGGGCCCAGGACATCCTCTTCGCCGCGGTGCCCAGCCCCTGGCCGCGGGCCGGGGACCTGCTGAAGCTGGAGAAGCAGATCGCGCTCCACGTGGAGCCCGTCCCGGTGGAGGAGGTCGACGTCCCCGGCGTCCTGGTGAAGTGCCACCAGCTGCTCCGGGGCCGGTCGCTCCGGGAGCGCCGGATCGGGCAGGCCCTCGTGGAGCGGGGGCTGATCACCGCGGAGCAGCTCAAGCAGGGGCTGGCCCTGCAGAAGCAGAAGGGCGGACGGCTGGGGCGGGCCCTGGCGGAACTCGGGTTCCTCTCGGAGACCCAGCTCTACCAGGTCCTTTCCGAGCGCCTCCGGATGCCCCTGCTTTCGGCGGGGGCGATGACGGAGCAGCTCAACCCGTCCATCGCCAAGCGGGTCACGCAGTCGTTCGCCGAGCACAACATGCTCCTGCCGTTCAGCCAGGACGCGGTGTCGCTCAAGGTGGCCTGCTCCTACGCCTGCGACCCGAACGTGGGGGAGACCCTGAGGAGCATCACGGGCGCCCGGAGGGTGGAGTTCCACCTGGTGGAGGAGGCGGGGCTCCGCTCCGTGATCAACGCCGTCTACGCCGGCGGCGGCGCCTTCGCGTCGGCCCACGCCGCGAAGGGGGGGGGCTCCGCGGACCTCACGACGGAGGTGAGCGTCTCGGACGTGGACTACGACCTCTCCCAGATGGACGGCGACGTCTACACGGACCCCGAGGTCCCCAAGGTCATCAACTACATGCTCTACCAGGCGGTCAAGAAGGCCGTCAGCGACATCCACATCGAGCAGTACGAGGGGCGCGCCGACGTGAAGTTCCGCATCGACGGCCAGCTCCGCTCGATGCCGAACATCCCGGTGACGGCCGAGAACGTCGCGCGCGTCATCTCCAAGATCAAGATCGACGCCAAGCTCGACATCGCGGAGCGCCGCAAGCCCCAGGACGGCAGTTTCCGCAAGCGCTTCGGGGAGAAGCTGATCGTCGACTTCCGCCTGGCGATCCAGCCCACGCTCTACGGCGAGAACGCCGTCATCCGCGTGCTCGACCGGACGTCGCCCCTGCCCACGCTCAACCAGCTGGGCATGCCGGACGACATGATGAAGAAGTACCTCCGCTGCGTCAACAACCCGCAGGGGATGATCGTCTTCACCGGCCCCACCGGCTCGGGGAAGACCACGACGCTCTACTGCACGCTGGAGATCCTCCGCAAGCAGAACCTCAAGATCATCACCGCGGAGGACCCGATCGAGTACCAGTTCGACGGCATCCAGCAGTGCCAGGTCCACGAGCAGATCGGGAACACCTTCGCCAAGTACCTGCGGGGGTTCCTGCGCCAGGACCCGGACGTGATCCTCATCGGCGAGATCCGGGACCAGGACACCGCCGTCATGGCCACCCGCGCGGCCGTGACGGGCCACCTGCTCTTCACGACGATCCACGCCACCGACGCGGTGGGCGTGGTCCGCCGGATCATCGACATGGGGGTGGACTCCAACATGCTCTCGATGAGCCTCCTGGGCGTGGTGTACCAGAGGCTCCTCCGGCGCATCTGCGCCGGCTGCAAGCTCGAGTACCGGGAGGAACCGGCGGTCCTGGAGGACCTCCAGCTGACCGAGGTGCTCCGGGACGCCCCGCTCTACAAGGGGGCGGGCTGCGAGGCCTGCGACCACGAGGGCTACCGCGGACGGGTCGCCGTCTACGAGTTCTGGGAGCCGAACGAGGAGACCAAGGACCTCGTGGCCAAGGACCCGGACGACCGCAAGATCCGGCAGGCGGCGATCCAGGCGGGCCTGAGGCCCCTGGTGGTCGACGCGGTCGGGAAGGTCCGGCAGGGCATGACCACGCTCTCGGAGCTCCAGCAGGTCGTGCCCTACAACCAGATCATCCGCGCCCGCGACTTCATCAAGTAGCGCCCGGGGCCGTCTCTTGCCGCCGGCCCCCCGCGGGGGTAGAATCACGCCGTTAGGGAGAGCCGTCCGATGTCCGGCACCACCTCGCGCATCCTCCAGAGCGTCGACCGGCAGTCCCGCCAGCTCGTCCAGCGCCTCCAGAAGCTGCAGAAGATCGGCACCCAGCTCTCCGCGGAGCATGACCTGGAGAAGCTCCTGGCGCTCATCCTCCGCGAGAGCCGCTTCCTCACCGGCGCGGACGCCGGCACCATCTTCGTCCGGGAGGACGAGGTCGTCGCCGACCCGAACGCCACGGGCAAGGACCGCATCCACCGGGTCACGCCCTACCTCGCGATGAAGGTCGCCCAGAACGACTCGATCCAGCTCCCGTTCAAGCAGATGAGGCTGCCCTTCGACCAGAAGACCGTCTCCGGGTACGTGGCGGTCTCCGGCGAGATCGTGAACCTGCCGGACGCCTACCGCACCCCCCCGGACGCGCCCTACGCCTACTCCCGGGCCTTCGACGAGAAGTCCGGGTACCGCTGCAAGTCCATGCTGGTCCTCCCCATGAAGAACCGCGCGGGGGACATCATCGGCGTCATCCAGCTCATCAACAAGAAGAAGGACCCCCGGGCGCGGCTCGACCGCCCCGAGGGGGTAGAGCAGGCCGTCACCGTCTTCGACCCGTTCGACGAGGAGTTCCTCTCGGCCCTGGCCTCCCAGGCCGCGATCTGCGTCGAGAAGGCCAAGCTCTACGAGGACATCGAGCGGATGTTCGAGGGCCTGGTCAACTCCTTCACGCTGGCGCTGGAAAAGCGCAACATGACCACGTACGGCCACTGCATGCGCGTGGCCCGGTACGCCGTGGCCCTCGCCGAGGCGATC
>CAYNDR010000015.1:24042-27641 GCA_964395295.1 uncultured Planctomycetales bacterium | reverse complement strand
ATCAACGAGGCCCCGCCCGGGGCGTTCGGGGACGCCCGCTTCACTCCCACCCAGATCCGCGAGCTCAAGTACGCCGCGCTCCTCCACGACATCGGCAAGATCGGCGTCCCGGAGGCGGTGCTCGACAAGCAGAACAAGCTCCTCGACTGCGAGGTCCAGGCCATCGAGTACCGGCTCCTCTACGCCGGGGACCACGGAAAGGACGCCGCCCGGATGCGGGAGTACGCCGGCCTCGTCCGCCGGATCAACGTCCCGCGGGGCATGACGGACGAGGAGGCCCGGACGCTCGACGAGGTCCGCGCGGAGCGGTTCACGGACGCGGACGGCCGGGAGAAGCCGCTCCTGACGGACCACGAGGCCGAGAGCCTGGCGGTCCGCAAGGGGAACCTGACGGCCCTGGAGCGCCGGCAGATCGAACAGCACATCGTGGACACCTGGGAGATCCTCAAGCGCATCCCCTGGCCGCGGGACTTCCGCAGCGTGCCCAACATCGCCGGCTGCCACCACGAGAAGACCGACGGCTCCGGCTACCCCTGGAAGCTCCGCGGGGAGGAGATCCCCCTGGGCGGGCAGATCCTGGCCATGGTGGACATCTACGAGGCCCTGACCGCCCGGGACCGGCCCTACAAGCCGGCGCTTCCCGTGGAGAAGGCGATCGCGATCGTCCAGCAGGAGGTCGACCGGGGGGCCCTCAACGCGGACCTCTGGAAGCTCTTCCTCGACCGGAAGATCCACGCCCTCTTCGCGACCGAGACGGGCTTCGTGGCCCGTCCCCCCCAGCCGAACCCCCAGGGCTGAAGGGTCCCGGAGGAGACGGCCGTGAAGGAAGCCGCGCTCATCTACGCCGACAGCGAGACCGACGCGAACCTCTACTACGCCACGCGGTTCCAGGTCGGGGACCCCGTGATCTTCCTGGAGATCGGCCGGAGGAAGATCCTGGTCCTCAGCGACCTGGAGATCGGACGCGGGCGGGACCAGGCGCTCGTGGACGAGGTCCTCCCCCTCTCGGAGCTCCACCGCAAGCTCGGGAGGAACGCCTCGACCGCGCGCGTGATCGAGCGGATCCTGCGGGACCGCGGCGTCCGGCGCGTGGCCGTCCCCCACGACTTCCC
The DNA here is from genome assembly GCA_964395295.1 of uncultured Planctomycetales bacterium. Classification (GTDB taxonomy): domain Bacteria; phylum Planctomycetota; class MHYJ01; order MHYJ01; family JACPRB01; genus CAYNDR01. The sequence continues at coordinate 26,529 of CAYNDR010000015.1, read as the reverse complement.
GCTGGGGCTGGCGGACCGGCTCCGCGCCCGGCGCCTCGCGGTGGCGCCGAGGCCCGAGCCCTTCTACCCGGCGCGCGTCCGCAAGACGCCCGGGGAGGTGCGGCGGATCGAGGCGGCCCAGCGCGCCGTGGAGGAGGCCGTCGGGGAGGCGATCGGGCTCCTCCGCCGCGCGAAGGTCCGGGGGGACAAGGTGATCCACCGGGGCCAGACCGTCACGAGCGAATCCCTCAGGGCGCTGATCGATGTCCGCCTCATGGAGCGGGGCTGCGTGGCCCGGGGCACGATCGTGGCCCCGGGCGACCAGGGATGCGACCCCCACCAGCGGGGCCACGGCCCCGTCCGCCCGGACCGCACGCTGATCATCGACGTGTTCCCGCGGTCGGACGCCACGCGCTACTTCGCCGACATGACGCGGACGGTCGTGAAGGGCCGGGCCTCTCCCGCCGTGAAGCGGCTCTACGCCGCGGTGAAGGAGGCCCAGGAGGTGGTCTTCGCGGGCCTCCGCCACGGGGCCGACGGCCGCGCGCTCCACCGGGAGGTCCAGAAGTTTTTCAAGGGGCTGGGCTACGGGACCGGGCCCCGGGGCGGGAAGATGGAGGGCTTCTTCCACGGCACCGGCCACGGCGTGGGGCTCGACATCCACGAGGCGCCGTCCCTCGGCCGGCGGGGCACGCGGATGGAGGCCGGGGCGGTGGTGACGGTCGAGCCCGGCCTCTATTACCGGGGCGTGGGGAGCGTCCGCCTGGAGGACATGGCCCTGGTGACCCGCGCCGGGTGCCGCAACCTCACGCGGTTCCCCAAGGAGCTGGAACTCTGAACCGCGCCGGCGGGCCGGCCGCTTGCCGGGACCGCGGAAGTTTGCTATAAAGACCGCAGATGAGCATCACCCAGTGGGCGTCCGAGATGGTCCACGGGCTCCGCACCGTGGGGACGGGCATGGGCATCACCCTGCGGCACCTCTTCACGAAGCCCGTGACCATGCACTACCCCGACGAGAAGTGGACGATGCCGGAGGCGTTCCGCGGCCTCCTCAAGGTCGACGCGAACGTCTGCATGGGCTGCGAGCTCTGCGCGAAGGCCTGCCCGGTGGACTGCATCACGATCGAGACGAAGCGCGAGCCGGGCCGGCAGGGGAAGGTGGCCACCCGCTTCGAGATCGACTACCAGAAGTGCATGTACTGCGGCCTCTGCGTGGAGCCGTGCCCCGGCGGGGCCATCTGGCACTCCAACGAGTACGAGAACGCCGGCACCTCCCGGGCGGACCTCGTGATCGACTGGGCGCTCCCGGAAAACCGGGTCGCCAGCCCGAGGGCGAAGCCCAAGGCCAAGCCCGCGCCCAAGCCGGCGGCGCCGGAGGCCGCCCCGGCCGCGAAGCCCGACGCCCCGCCGACCCCGGCCAAGGCCGAGGCGCCTCCCTCCGCCCCCGGCGCCGAGCCGCCGCCTCCCGCCCCGCCGGCCGGCGGCCCGTAAGGACCAGGCCTTGCGCGCGGGCCGCCGCGAGGGCGGCGGCGGACCGGGTTCTCATGTTGACCTCGGCGCGGGGCCGGATTACAATCCCGCCATATGCCCGTCTACGAATACGTCTGCGGGAAGTGCGACCGGAAGTTCGAGGTCCTCGTCCGCTCCTCCCGCGCCCGGATCTCCTGCCCGGACTGCCGCTCGAGGAAGGCCAAGAGGATCCTTTCCGTCTTCGCCCTCAACACCGGCGCCTCGCCCGGGAGTTCGTCGAGCTCCTGCGGGTCGTGCAAGCCCGGGCCGAGCGGGTGCGGTTCCTGAAGCTCCCGGGCCTAGGAGAGGCCGGTGCGGCCTCCGAAAGTGAACTGGTTCGACTGGTCCGACGAGGCGTTCCGGAAGGCCCAGGACGAGGACAAGCCCGTCCTCCTCTTCGTCACCGCCGCCTGGTGCCACGGCTGCCGGCTGATGTCGGAGACGGTCTTCCGGGACGCCGAGGTCGCCGCCCTCCTCGACCGGGACTACGTCGCCGTCCGGGTGGATTCCGACCGGCGCCCGGACATCAACGACCGCTACAACATGGGGGGCTGGCCCACGACGGCGTTCCTCACGCCCGCCGGCGACCTGCTGGGGGGCACCACCTACGTCGGCCGCGAGCAGATGAAGCACCTCCTCGACCAGATCAAGGGCGCCTACACCGGCAAGAAGGAGCAGATCGCCGAGGAGATCGCCCGGCGGGCGGACACGCGGGCCGCGCAGGGGGACGAGCGCGCCCTCCCCGGCATCGCCGCCCTGAGCCTGGAGGTCTTCCGGAAGACCGTCCGGGGGATCCTGGCCACCTTCGACCTGGCGCACGCCGGCTTCGGCCGGGCGCCCAAGTACCCGATGACCTCGTCCCTCCGCGCGATCCTCCAGGCGTTCTGCGAGACCGGCGGCGCGGACTTCGAGCAGGTCTTCGTCCGCACCCTCGATGCCATGGGCGACGGCGGCATGTACGACCAGGAGGAGGGCGGCTTCTTCCACTACGAGACGAAC
>CAYNDR010000015.1:21386-24032 GCA_964395295.1 uncultured Planctomycetales bacterium | reverse complement strand
CGATGTAGCAGCAGTCGACGTTCTGCCACGTGTCGAACGACGTCTGGACCGCCGCGCGCCTCGAGAAGATCGGCGAGCACAACGCCAACCTCATCCGGCTCTACCTGGACGCCTCGGTGGTGACGGGCCGGGAGAAGTACGCCGCCAAGGCCCTGCACGCCCTCGATTGGGTCCGGGCGAAGCTCTACGACCCGGAGCGGGGCGTCTTCCGGGGGAGCCAGGCGGGGGACGAGGAGTACTACGTGATCCCGGCCGCGGATCGGGCCCGATGCGCGCCGCCGCCGGTGGACCCCACGGTCTACACGCCGACCTGCGCCGCGATGGCCTCGGCCTGCCTCCGGGCGGCCCAGGTCCTCCAGGCCGGGGAGTTCGAGGAGATGGCGCTCCGGTGCCTGGAGTTCCTCCGGCGGGAGTGCGTCCGCGAGGAGGGGGTGGCGCACTATCACGACGGGGAACCGCGGCTCTTCGGCCTGGCGCGCGACCGGATCGCGCTCGGGGCGGCCCTGCTGGACGCCTTCGACCACACCGGCGAGGGCCGCTGGCTGGCCGAGGCGGCTTCGGCGGCGGACGCCCTGGTCCCCCGGCTCTGGTCCGACGAGGAGCGGGGGATCGTGGACCGCATCCTCGGGCCGGGCGACCGGGGCGAACTGGCGCGGCCCCGGCGGAGCATCGAGGAGAACGGCCGGGCGGCGGAGGTCCTGGCGCGCCTGTGGCGCCGCGGGGCCGGCGACCGGTACGGGGACTGGGCCCGGAAGATCCTCATGGCCTGGCCGGACTTCCTGGACGGCTACGGCCACTTCACGGCGGACTACGCGCTGGCCGCGGACTGGCTGGTGCGTCCCCCGGTGGAGATCGCGGTGGGGGCGCCGGAGCTCCGGGCCGCGGCCCTGCGTCCCTTCGTCCCGCGCCGCATGGTGTTCCGGGACGGCTCCGGGCGGGTCACGGTGACGCGCGGCGGGGCGCGCGCGGAGGCCTCGACCCCGGAGGAGGTCGGGAGGGCCCTGGAGGGGCCGTGAGCCTCGCGGCCGCCGTCCTGGAGCGGGCCCGCGAGCTGGGCTTCGACAAGGCCGGCATCGCGCGGGCCGGCCCGGCGCCCCGCGGGGAGGCCCTGGGGGCCTGGCTCGATCGGGGTTTCCACGGGGGAATGGCCTTCCTGGCTCGGGCCCCCGGACGCCGCCGGGATCCCGCGCTCCTCATGCCGGGGGCGCGGTCGATCGTCTGCGTGGCGAAGAACTACTACACTCCCGATCCGCCCGCCGAGGATCCGCGGGAGGGGCGTATATCCCGGCACGCCTGGGGCGAGGACTACCACGGCCTCGTCCTCGACCGCCTGCGCGGACTGCGGGAGTTCGTGGAGCGGCGGGGAGGCCGGGCGCGGGCCTTCGCGGATGCGGGGGCGGTCCTGGAGAAGCCCTGGGCGGAGCGGGCGGGCCTGGGCTGGCAGGGGAAGCACTCGATCCTCGTGTCCCGCGGCCTGGGGTCGTGGTTCTTCCTGGGAGAGGTGCTGACGGACCTCGACCTCGAACCGGAGCCGTCGCCCGCCAGGGATTACTGCGGGACGTGCACGCGGTGCATCGACCGCTGTCCCTCCGGGGCGATCGCGGCGCCCCGCGTGGTGGACGCGCGGCGGTGCCTCTCCTTCCTCACGATCGAGCACCGGGGGCCCATCCCGCGCGAGCTCCGGCCGCTCCTGGGGAACAGGATCTTCGGGTGCGACCTCTGCCAGGAGGCCTGCCCCTGGAACCGGTTCGCCCGGGCGGCGCCCGGGACGGAGTTCCGTCCGCGCGAGGGGCACCGGTCCCTCCGCCTCGCCGATCTCGCGGCCCTTTCGAGGGAGGAGTTCGACCGGCGTTTCCGCGGCAGTTCCGTGCGGAGGGCGGGATACGCCGGTTTCCTGCGGAACGTTGCGGTGGCGCTGGGGAACGGCGGGGACGGCTCTGCGGCCCCCGCGCTGGAGAAGGCCCTCGTCCACGACGAACCCCTCGTGCGGGGGCACGCGGTGTGGGCGCTGGGGCGGCTGGGGGCGCGGGGCGCGCTGGAGAGGCGCCGGGAGGTCGAGAGGGAGGCCGGGGTCCTGGCGGAGATCGAGGCGGCGGTCAGCGGGATCTCACGGCCAGCTGGATGAGTTCCGCGCCGCCCACGTAGCGCGAGCGCCGGTGCTCGAAGCCGTTTTCGGCCAGGAGGCGGCGCATCAGGCCGAGCGTGTAGGGCGAGATGTGCTCGTGGGCGTAGGCCTCCGGGCGAAGCTTGCCGTAAAACCACGCGAGGACCCGCCAGAAGAGGCGCGCGTAATCCGGCGTGCCGATGATGAGCCGGCCGCCGGGGCGCAGGACCCTCCGGATCTCCGCCAGGATCTGGGGCTTCCGCGGGAGGTGCTCGATCACCTGGGAGAAGACGACCTCGTCGAACGCGCCGTCCGGGAAGGGGAGGGCGAAGACGCTCCCCCGCGCCCCCCGGACGCCGCGCCGGGAGGTGCAGCGGCGCCAGGGCACCGACACGCCCCGGCGCAGGGCGGCCATTCCCACCGGCCCCGACACGTCCCCCCCCGTACCGACTACCACGTGGGGACGAAACCGCTCGACAACCGCCAGCGCCTCCCGGTAGTCGTAGCGGTGGATGGGGCCCTCTACGGTCCGGGAGACGAGT
>CAYNDR010000015.1:16916-21376 GCA_964395295.1 uncultured Planctomycetales bacterium | reverse complement strand
CTTGGGCATCGAGACGTCCAGGCCCACCGCGCCGCCCAGGTCCTCCAGGATCCGGCTGGACCCGCAGCCGATGTCGAGGGTCCGCCCCGGGCGGTGCCAGTCCAGGATGATCTCGTGGCGCCGGCGCTGCCAGTAGCGCTGGAGGAAGATGGGGCTGTCGTAGGCCCGGTGGTCGTAGTCGCACCAGTCCGCGCCGTTGCGGAGCCTCCAGAGCTTGTGGAGCGTCCGCATCAGGTCCAGGCCGAACTTGAGGATGCGGGCCTTGGAGACGCCCTTGTGGCGGGCGCGGTAGGTGAAGGGGACCTCGGCGACGCCGTACCCCAGCCCCACGATCTTGATGAGGACCTCCTCCAGCGCGTCGAAGTTGCGCGAGGTGATTGCCGCCTCGGCGAGCGCGGCGCGGCGGTAGAGCCGGAAGCCGCTGGACATGTCGCGGATGGGGATGGAGAGGACGCGGCGGAACGCGGCGTTGAGGATGCGGCTGAGGATCGAGCGCAGGCCGCTCACCTCGGAGGAGCCCCCCGCGGCGTACCGCGAGGCGATCACCACGGCGCCCCGCCCCCGCGCGTCCCAGAGGTCGCGGATGAAGGTGGGGTCGTGCGAGTAGTCGGCGTCCATCGTGACCACGAAGTCGCCCCGCGCCCGGAGGAAGGCCTCCTTGAGGGCGCCCCCGTAGCCCGGCTCGGCCTGGGGGTGGACGCGCGCGCCGAGGGAGGCGGCGCGGGCCGCGGTGCCGTCCGTGGATCCGCCGTCCACGACGAGGATCTCGTGGGACCCGAGGGCGGAGGCCACCTCCCGGACCCGCGGGATGAGCCGCGACAGGTTCTCCGCCTCGTTGAGGGCGGGCAGGACGATGGAGAGGTCCATGGATGGGGTGAAACTATAGCATAAACGGCCGGGGGGTCGAAGGGTGGAAGGAGCGGCCCCCGGGTGCTATAATGCGGCCCCATCGACGGATGAACGGGAGGGGACCCGCCATGAAGGTGCTGATCTTCGGGAAGGACTCGTGACCCTACACCTCCGCCGCGCGTGAGGATTACGCGCAGAGGAAGGTCGCGTTCGAGTACGTGGACGTCCAGTCGAAGCCCGAGGGCCTCAAGGAGATGATGAAGTGGACCAAGGGCCGGCGGGACGTGCCCGTGATCGTGGAGAACGGCAAGGCCACGATCGGGTTCGGGGGATCCTGAGGGGTGTGACCCGTCGGCCGGCGGCCGACGACGGAAGGGACAGGGGGGCCGGATGAGGACCGAGAGGGGGGCCCTGGCCATCTTCGTCCGATGGCCCGAGCCGGGCCGCGTCCTGCCGGCGCTTACCGCGGGGATCGGCGCGGACGCGGCGGCGCAGGTCTACGAGGCGTTCATCGGGGACCTCGTCGCGGGCCTGTGCCGGCCTTCGCTGGGATTCGATACCTACCTCTACGCCGCCGACGCCGTGGAGGAATTCCGCGGGCGTTTCCCCACGGCCGCCGTGCGCCCGCAGGAGGGGCGGGGCGAGGGGCGGCGGTACCGCGCGTGCTTCGAGGAACTGCTCTTCACCCATGCCCGGGCCGCGGTCGTGGGGAGCAGCCTCCCCGACCTGAATCCGCGGATGCTCCTGGCGGCGTTCGAGATGCTCGAACGGCGCGACGCCGTCGTGGGGCCCACGGAGCAGGGGGGAGTCTACCTCCTGGCGATGCGCGAGCCGCGGGACGTCTTCGCCGGGATCCGCTGGGAGCGGGGGGCCGTGCTGGCGGCGCTCCTGGACCGCCTGCGGAGGGCCCACCTGGACTTCGGCTTCTTCCCCACGCGCCGCAAGGTGGAGGGCGGCGGCGACCTCGCGGACCTGCGCCGGCGCCTGATGAGGCCGATGGCCCCGCTCACGTACGCGACTCTGCGGGCTCTGGGCGTGGCGGGGGCGCCCCCGGAGGGCATCCGCGGCGCGGAGCCCGCGCCGGGAGGCGTGAGGCCGCCTACAGGCCGAGGGAGAGGCGCGCCCCGAGGGCCTTGGGCAGGCGCTTGATGCGCTTGATCTTGCGGGCGGTCTTGCGGTAGTTGTAGCGCACTCGGCGGAAGAGCACCTTCTTCCCGTCGAAGATCGCGTAGCAGGCGCGCGTGTCGCCGTCGCGCGGCTGTCCCACGGAGCCCACGTTGACGAAGAACTTCCCCCGTTCCACGGAAATGGGGCCGTGGATGTGGTCCTGGGGGACGAAGGGGCGGTCCTGGAAGAAGACGCCGGGCAGGTGCGTGTGGCCGCCGAAGGCGACGCGCTTGATCTTCGAGAAGACGAGCTTCATGTAGTCGGGGTTGAAGCACGCCTCGGGCATCAGGTACTCCTTGGTGGGGTCGAGGGGCGAGGCATGCACGAAGAGGACGTCGCCGTCCTGGGCGTTGCGGGGCATCTCCTGCAGGTACTCCCAGAACCTCTGGTTCTCCGCGGGGGGGAAGCGGGGGGAGAGCAGCTGGTCCTTGGTCCACCACGCCGAGGCCTCGGCCTTCCAGTTGAAGCCCACGGGCTCGTAGAGGATCCCCTCCTCGTGGTTGCCCAGGAGGGAGAACTCGAAGAGGTCGACCGCGACGCGGAGCACCTGCCGGGGATTGGGGCCGTAGCCGATCAGGTCCCCGAGGCAGATGATCTGGTCGCACTCCTGCTCCTCGACGTCCCCCAGAACGGCCAGGAGGGCCTCCAGGTTGGAATGGACGTCGGAGATGAGCGCGGTTCGTGAGCCCTTCATGTCCCGGGTTGCGAAGCTTGCCGATCGAGAACGTTCAGTTCCACAAGGTTCATCTTCAGGCCGCAGGCTTCAGACATCCTCCGGACGAGGTGCCGCTTGACGGACAGGTAGGAGGGCGCAGAGCCTCCCACCCGGTCCCCGCGGAACCGCACCAGGACGCGGTTCCCGATCACGTCCACCAGCTGGACGTCCAGCCCGTTCAGGTCGAGCAGGGGCTTCATCTCCTGCCCGATCAGCCCGGCGATCCGGTCCTTCTTCTGGCCGCTGGAGAGGCCCGACTCGTCCGGGACGTCCCGCGGCGGCGGCTTCCCCCAGGCCTCGTCGAGGATCTGCTGTACCTCGTCCCAGCAGGAGCCGCAGCCGCCCGCGGCCTTCGTGGCCGCGGTCACCTCGTCGACCGACCGGAGCCCGCGCTCCGCGACCGCCGCGCGGATCGCGCCCTCCGGCACGCCGAAACACCGGCAGACGATCTTGCCTGCAGGAGGGACCGCCATCGTGCAATTCCAAGTCTAGCACAGGGGATTCCGGTTTGCAAGGCGTCCGGGCCGGCGCTATAATCCCGCCCTTGATGCCCCGCGTCAGCGTCATCCTCTCCATCTTCGACCAGCCCAACGCCCTGACGTACTCCCTCCTGGGGTACCAGCGGCAGACCTGCCGGGACTTCGAGGTCGTGGTGGCGGACGACGGCTCGGACGAGGAGACGCGGGGGATCGTGGAGGAGTTCCGGAAGGCGGGCGATTTCCCGGTGAAGCACGTCTGGCAGGAGAACAAGGGCTATCGCCGCGCCCGGATCGCCAACGCCGCGGTCCGGGCCTCCGAGGGGAAGGTGATCCTCCTCTCCGACGGGGACTGCATCCCCCATCGCGATTTCGTGGGGGCCCACGCCGGGCATTGCGGGCCGGGGCGCTTCTGCACGGGGGGGTATGTCCGGCTCTCGGCGGACTACTGCGGCACCCTCGACCGCGAGAAGGTCCGCGCGGGCGAGTACGAGGCGCAGATGACCGGGGGCGACCGCTGGCGCTTCCGCGTCACGCACTGGAAGAGCCGCATCGGCGTTTTCCTGGGGAACGTCCGGAAGCCCAAGGTCTACGGCTGCAACATCTCGGCGGACCGGGACGTCTACTACGCCGTCAACGGCTACGACGAGAACTTCGACGGCTTCGGCAAGGAGGACAGCGACCTCAGGAACCGCCTGCGCCGCTCCGGCGCGCGGCCGGTCTCGCTCTGGGGCCGGGCGTGGGTCTACCACGTGGACGACGCGATCGACCCCAAGATCCGCCGGCGGCGGATCCCGCGCCGGGACGCCTCGGAGTACTACAACCGCCCGGACGTCCCCGTCCGGTGCGGGAACGGGCTGGTGAAGCCTTGACGCCGGTCTTCTACTACCACCGCGTGGGACCGTTCCGGCCGGGGGCCCCCCGGCGGATGACCGTCACCCCCGGGAACTTCAAGTCGCAGATGCACTTCCTCCGGCGCGGCGGCACGGAGGTCCTCACGCTCGACCGGGTGCTGGGGGGGGAGCCGGGCGCGGCGATCACGTTCGACGACGGCTACCGGGACTGCCTCGAATACGCCCTGCCGGTCCTCCGGGAGCTCCGGTTCCCGGCCACGTTCTTCATCGTGGCGGGGCGCGTGGGCGGGACCGACGCGTGGATGCGCGGGACGCCGATGCCGGAGGAGCGCCTGCTCGACTGGGACGACCTCAAGCGGCTCGTGGACGCGGGGATGGCGATCGGGGCCCATTCGATGA
>CAYNDR010000015.1:0-16906 GCA_964395295.1 uncultured Planctomycetales bacterium | reverse complement strand
TATCGCAATGCAAAAACCTGCCGGGATCCAGGAGACGATCCTCAGGGAGACCGAGGATGAGACCCAGAGGCTCATAACAGTTACAGCCCCTATCGTAGGTGTCTTCTACCGGGCCCCTTCCCCTGAGGCTGGGTGGCACCGGTGTGCTGCCGGTGCTCGTTGACTGGATGACAACGCCCGGCCTGCGCCGACCGCGAGCCATGTCCGCCCATGCGGGGATGGCGATCGGGGCCCAGTCGATGACCCACGGGACGCCCGCCCGGGAGGAGGTCTCGGAGTCCCGGAGGCTCCTTGAGGAACGGCTTGGGGTTAAGGTGGAGCACTTCGCCTACCCGCGCGGGGAGCACACGCCGGAGGCGGTGGCCTGGGTCCGGGAGGCGGGATACCGGGCCGGGTGGGCCACGAAGTCCGGCAACGAGGAGCCCTTCACCCGCCGGCGCCTTCCCGTGAGCGCCTCCGCGAGCCTGGCCGGCTTCGCCGGGCGCCTGCTGAAGGCGCGCCTGGGCTATTACGGGGCGTAGCCGCCGTTCGGGTCGAGCAACCATGGTGCCGCGTCTTGTCCGCCCAAAGCTTCCCCGGCCAGGATAAGTCGCCCCGCCTCGCCGAGATGAAGCCCCCGGCGTCCCCGCGGGCTGGATTTCCTCCTTGGACTGATTCAATCCAACCCTGAGGGCACTCGTTTCGCGGCGCGAGAGCGCGCAGGAAGGTGCACACCGGCCCCTGAAATCGGCCTGGAATCCGCGTGGCACGGGCCTTGCGCCTTTCCTTTCGGTTAACCGGAGGGATCGAGAGATGAATGCCCTCACCACGATGCTGGCCTGTCTCTGGGGGGACTCCGTCCCGGCGGACGCGCCGGAGCGGCTGACGGCCTTTCGCCGGGAGCTCGCCCGCGAGGGCGCGCTCCGCGACATCGAGGTGGACGGCTACCGCTATGCCGTGGCCGACCTCGGGAAGGGGCCCGCCCTCGTGCTCCTCCACGGCCTGGGAGGATCGATCTACGACTGGCGGCACCTGATCCGTCCGCTGGCGGAGGGGCACCGGGTCGTGGCGATCGATTTCCTCGGGGGCGGCGAGTCGGACCGGCCGGCGGACGGGGACTACTCCGTCACGGCCCAGGCGCGGCGCGTGCGCGGGATCCTGGACGCGCTCCGTCTCGAGAAGGCGACGCTGGTGGGGAACTCCTACGGCGGCGGCGTGGCGCTCCGGTTCGCCCAGGACTATCCGGAGCGGACGGAACGCCTCGTCCTGATCAACTCGATCTGCTATCGCGACGCCGTTCCGGGGTACGCGACCCTCTGCCGGATCCCCGGCGCGGAGCGCGTGGCGGAGGTCCTTCCGCTGGGGAGGCCGACGAGATGGGTGTTGCGGGGATGCTACAAGACGGTCGAAAAGCTGAGCGAGGAGGAGCTTCAGACCTACATCGCGGAGATCGGGGTCCCCGGGCGGCGCGCGGCGATCGTGCGGATGGTCCGGGCGGTCCTGCGGGAGGACGCGCGCGAGTTCCAGTCGCGGTTCAAGTCGATCCGGGCGCCCGCCCTGCTGATCTGGGGCACGGCGGACACCACGGTGCCCCTCGACCTCGGCCGGCGGCTGGCGCGGGACCTGCCGGAGGCGCGCCTGGTGGAGCTGGAGGCGGGCCACGTGGCCCACCAGGAGCGGCCGGAGGAGGTCCTGCGTGAGATCCGGGGGTTTCTTCGGTAAGGGGGCTACGCCTCCGCGGCCTTCTTCTCCGGGGGCTTCGCGGGCGCGTTGAGGCGCAGGGTCTCGTCGAACTTGTCCAGGATCTCCTGGTGGAAGGCCAGGGCCTCCGGCTCGTCGAAGAACCGCTTGAGGAACGGCTGGACGAGGGCGCGCCGCCCGCCCTGCGGGTTCACCAGCTCCACGCTGGTCTCGTGGGTGGCGAACTCGGGGCCCACGGAAAAGCCGTAGAGCCGGGAGGTGAGCACCTTGTAGTGCTTCCCGTCGGCGCCCTGGACGAACGTGTGGCGGAGCTGGCGGGCGCGCGCGACGGGTTCGAGCTCCTGGAGGATCTTCATCGGCGGCATTTTACCTGCCGGGGCCGCCGGATGGAAGCGCCGGCGTAAGGATAGCAGGAGGTCCTCCATGGGGCGCTGTCTTCTTCTTGTCGTGCTGGCCGCCCTCGCCCCCGCCGCGCCGTACGAGGACCGCTTCGTCTGGGTCTTCGGCTGGGGCCTGGGAAAGGACGAGGACGCCGGGGAGATCTCCCGGGTCCTCGAGAGCGGCGCGAAGCACGGGATCAACGGGGCCGTGATGTCGTTCGGGCTCGACACGCTCTGCAAGAAGCCCCCGGAGTTCTTCCGCCGCCTCGACGAGGTGAAGAAGGCGTGCGAGGCGAACCGGATCGAGTTCATCCCGTCGGTCTTCTCCGTGGGCTACGGGGGCGCCGCGCTCTCGCACGACCGGAACCTGGCCGAGGGCCTCCCGGTGGAGGACGTGCCTTTCGCGGTGAAGGGCGGCGAGGGGCGGCTCGTGCCCGACGAATCGGCGAGGCTCGTCAACGGCGGCTTCGAGGAGTTCAAGGGGGACAAGCTCCAGGGGGTCGGCTTCCACGACCAGCCGGGGGAGATCAGCTTCCGGGACGCGCAGGTGAAGGGCTGGCTGGAGCTCGGCCGCCGGACGCCGAAGCTCCGCGGCTTCATGTACACGCCGTGGCAGAAGAAGTACGCGCTCCTGCCGGCGTTCGGGGACCTGCTGCGCGACGCGAAGTAGCTACTTCCCGATGCACCAGAGGTTCCGGGCCGTCCGGATGAGGAGCCGCCCGCCCGAGACCGCCATCGACGCCTGCACCGGCCCTTCGCCGTCCGCGATCCTGTTGCGGGCGATCTCCCGGAATTCCGCGGCCGCCTCGATGATCGTCGTCTCCCCGGAATCGGCCAGGAGGTAGATCCGCCCCTCCGCCAGCACCGGCGAGGCGCTGAAGTTCTTCCCCGCCCGCTGCTGCCATACGGTCTTTCCCGTCCGGGCGTCCATGCAGGAGGCGATGCCGTTGTCCCGGAGGGCGAAGAGGTGGGGCTCAGAGAAGAGGAGCGAGGGGACCGCCGGGACGTTCTTCTGGTGCTCCCAGGCGATGTGCGTGGAGGTGGCGTCGTCCTTCGCCCCGCCGAGCTTCACCGCCCTCAGCGACGTGCCGTCGAATCCGGAGGCGGTGAAGAGGAGCCCCGCGCCGACGGCCGGCGAGGGGACCACGCCCTCCCCCGGGCTCCGCACGGTCCAGAGGAGGCGGCCGTTCCCGGGATCGAATCCCTGCACCACGTCGCCCGCCGGGCTGATGAGCTGTTCCTTCCCGTCGATCTCAAGGACGAGCGGCGTCACGTGGGCGATCCGGGACATCCCCCGCCGGGTCCGCCACCGCTCCTGGCCCGTCTCCTTGTCGATGCCGAGGACGAACGACTTGTCCCACGGCAACTGCCAGCCCAGACGCTCCTCCGGGGTGTTGTTGGGGTACTGGCCGGGGACGTCCACGCGATTGCTGCCGTCGTAGGGCATGATCAGGAGCCCGCCGTGGAGGAGGGGCGAGGCGCCCAGCCCGTGGCGGCTGTAATGCCGGTTCTCGCGGTTCACCCAGGCGACCTTGCCCTCGAAGTCCAGCGCCGCGATCCCGCCGCCGCCGAAGACGGCGTAGATCCGCCGGCCGTCCGCCACGGGCGTGGGCGTGGCGTAGGAGTTCCGGGCCTCCTTCCGCGAGGTCTCCTGGTCGAAGACCTTGACGTCCCAGAGGACCTTGCCGCCCGACTTCTCCACGCAGAGGACGCGGCAGGCCGCGCCCTTCTCGGCGGCGGTGGTGAGGAACACGCGGTCGCCGCACACGATCGGCGACGACCATCCCTCCCCGGGGACCGGCGTCTTCCACGCCACGTTCTCGGTGGCCGACCATTGGAGAGGCAGGCCCTTTTCGAGGGAGATCCCCTGTCCCGAAGGGCCGCGGAACCGGGGCCAGTCTTCCGCCCTGGCCGTTCCCGCCAGGACCGCCGCCGCGGCCAGCGCACGCCATGTCTTCATGCCGGTCTCCCTAGTAAATCACGCCGTGGGGCGAGGCCTTGTGGTCGATCGCGTCCCGCTCGGCCGGATCGAGGAGCTGGTCCCGGGGGATGCCCGCCAGGCGCGCGGCCGCGTCGACGATGTGGGCCCACGACTGGTCGTTGACGAACATCATCCCGTTCTCGTCGTAGGTGCCCCCCTGGTTGCGGTAGCCCAGGGCCAGCGTCTGGGGCCCCGTGTCGATCACCTGGAGGAGCCCCTGGATGCGGCCCGAGCGCGTGTGGGTGACGAAGAGCCGGGGCCGCACGGAGGGGGGAAAGAACCGTTCCCGCGCCTCGGCGGGGAGGCAGAACGGGACCTCCGCGGCCTCCTTGGGCTCCGCGAACCGCCGGGGCTCGATCATGCAGACCACCGCGGAGTCGACCTTCCGCTCCCGCAGGCGGTCGTAGGCGCGGAGGGTCTGCTGGAGCTGGTAGCCGCCGATGGCGGTCAGGATCACCACGGGGTTCGCGTCCCGCCGCAGGAGGAGGGCGCCTTCCTTCACGAGCTGGCGGGCCTCGTCGCCCGAGAAGACCGCGGGAAGGGGGCGCTTGGGGACCACGAGCGTCCAGATCTGGCCGCGCGTCCGGAAGAGTTCCTCCATCGCGGCGAGGGCGGAATTGATGTCCGCGGGGAACAGGACGCGGGAGATGTGCGCGGGCTCCCCCAGGAGCGCCTCGCAGAGGCCGGGATCCTGGTGGGACTGCTCGTTCTTCCCGTTCTCGTAGGTGTGCGAGGTGAGGACCACGGGGACGGAGAGCCAGCCCTCGGGCCTTCCGGCCCGCCGGGCGTGGGCCGTGAAGATGATCTCCTGGCGGATCGCGCCGACCATCTTCGTGCCGAACGCCTCGTAGGTGTGGACGAGGTTGATCCCGCCCTTGTTGGCCAGGGCGGCGCACGCCACGGCCTCCTCGTTGAGCGCCGCGATCACCTTGCCGGTCGCGGATTCGGGCGCGCCCCGCTCGGGCTGGGTGACCCGGTGCTTCAGGGTGTCGAGCGTGCGGTCGAGGAGGTTCGAGCGCATCTCGTCCGGGTTGCCCACGCGCGGGCGCAGGTGGGGGTTCGCCAGGCAGGTCTCCACGAAATAGCTGTCGATGCCCGTCATGGGCGGCGCCGCCTGGCCCTTCTCCAGGAAGCCCGGGGGCGGGAGCCTCTTCAGCTCGACGTTCCGGACCACGAGGGGGTGATCCTTCTCCCGGGGGCGGTTCCGGTGCCGGCGGAAGCGGTCGATCGCCGGGCGGAGCTCGCCGGGCGGGACCCAGAGCCTCCGGGCGTGCTCGTTGAACCGGCGGATGAGGATGTCGTCCACCGCCTGGCCCAGGGGGAGGTTGTGGGCGGCGTTGGTCCCGGCGCCGTAGAAGCCGAAGCCCTTGACGGTGGTGGCGATGCCGTAGGGGAGGCGGATCGGGTCGCGCGTGGCGTCCTTCTCGAGGCGCTGCTCCATCTCCAGGATGGCCCAGGCGAAGGCGGCGGGATCGCGGCCATCGAACTCGACCGGATCGAACCCGTTGAGCTGGAGGTGGGCGCGGAGCCACTTCGTGCCGCCCTGCTGGGTGGTCGTGGTGCGCTGGTCGATGCGGCGGCCGTTGTTGATGAGGATCGGCGCCACGAGGCCGCAGTCCTCGGGGCGCCACCAGCGGGAGGCCCAGTCGGGGCCGCGCTGTTCCTCGAAGGCGCCGTCGCTGAGGAACGCCACGAGCCGCTCGCCCTTGAGGGGCATGTGGACGTACTGGAGGCCGGCGAACCCGAGGTAGCCGCCCTCCATGATGCCGCCGGCGGTGTTGGGGTTCACGTGGCTGCCGCGGGGGGACTCGGCGCGGCCGTCCGGGCCGATGCGGTAATTGTAGAAGTCCCGGACGAAGCGGGTGAGGCCCTCGTCGTCGGCGGTGTAGCGCTCGTGGGCGGGCGTGACGTTGCCCACGAGGGCGTTGACGCCGTCGATGCCGGAGACGGCGTGGCCCTGCTCGGCGATCCAGGCCCGCGTGTGGCCCGAGAGGGCGTTGGCCAGGAGGTAGCCCACGTAGCCGGGGATGATGTTGAGGGCGCTCCCGGTGTGGCCCTCGGGGCGGTCCTTGAAGTCGGCCCGCCCCAGCGCGCGGCCGTCGAGGTGGACGTTCCTCGCGTAGGTGTCGTGGACGGCGAGCCACATCGCCGCGCGCGCGAGGCGGTCGGCGGCCATGAGGAGCTCCCAGAAGGGGACGCCGTCGGCGGGGGCGGCGTGCCGTCGCGCGAGGGCCCTGATCCGCTTCCGGGTCTCGGGGGTGTGCTTGATGAGGCCGAACCCGCGGGCCCAGGCCTGGAACGCGGCCTTTCCGGGGGAGGCGGGGGGCTTGGGCATCGCCGGCTCCTTAACGGGGGGAGGAAGTCCCGGGGATCTTATCATGCACGACCGCGGTCTCCAGCCCCAGGATGCCGCCGATCTTCCGGAGGGTCTCCGCGCGGTGTCCCACCCCGAGCGCGAAGTGGTGGGTGGGGCCTTCGCGGACCCAGGCCTTGAAGAACGTCCGCGCGTCGGGCTTGAAGAAGCCGCGGGTGTTCGTGTTGCCGGTGGGCGGGATGGGCCCGCGGACCGACTCGCCTTCCCCGACGATGAACTTGAACCGGCCCTCCGCGGTCGAGGCGACGCCGAGGAGCGTGATCGGCCCCTCCCGGATCTTGAATTCCACCGACGCGCCCGAGCCGGGCTTCCCGTGGTACTTGACCAGGCTCCGGAGGACGGGGCGGCCCTCGGCGATGTTGATGTGGTGCGGCCCGTCGTGGCCCACGAGGATGAAGTCCTCCTCGAAGTCCATCGGGTGGAACTCGGCGAAGCTCCCGCCGATGTCGAGGCGGTCCAGGATGAGCATGGCGACGCAGGTCTTGAGGTCCGACTCCCCGCACATGGGGAATCCCGCGGCCGTCAGGAGCGAGTTCCCCACGATCAGGCTCGCGGCCAGCCGGGCCGTGCCGCTCCCTGGCTCCCCCTGGTAGTAGTAGGCCAGGCCGTCCAGCTCGGACTCGGCCACGAACCTGTCCAGCGCCGCGGCGACCCGCGCGGCGTGGTCGAGGTCCTCCTCCGTGAGCTTCCGGGTGACGGGGTCGCTCTTCGGGTCGGGGGTGTCGAACATGCGGAGGATTTCCGCCTTCTTGGCGGCGGTCTCCGCCCCCGTGACGGCGCGCTCCAGGCGCAGGAGGTCGTCGATCTCGGTCTGCACCACGTGGAGCCCGAAGGCCGCGGTGAGGGCGGTCTGGTCCGTGTGCATGTCGAGCATCGCCTCGATCGGGTGCCCGAAGTGGCCGAGGCGGGCGCCCTTGAGGTCGTGGAGGACCTTGGCGATGTCGCACCACTCGGCGACCTCGGCCTCGGCCGCCGCGTCCCCGCGCAGGTGGCCCACGATCACCTCCGGGACCTTCTTCCCCATGCGGACGGCGGCGCTGGCGAACTCGGGGACCGCGCAGATGTTGTCGTTGGAGAGCTGCATGTAGGTGGACCCGCGGGCGTAGTCCATCGCCTTGAGGGGCTGGAGGGCCGCCATGACGATGGGGACCCGGATGTCGCGGACGAGGATCCCCCAGGTGGACGACGTCGCGTAGGTCAGCATGTTCGCGAAGACGAGGTCGAGGTCGGCCGCCTGGATCTCCTTGAGCTTTCGGAAGGCCGCCTGGGCGGAGTCGATCATGCCGAAGTCGATCACCCGGACCTCGCGCGCCTGGAGCATCCGCTTGAAGTCCTCGTGATATCCCATGAGGTCCCGGAGGAGCCCGTCGAACTGCCCCCAGTACGTGGCGTGCCCCACGCCGAAGACGCCGACGTTCGCCGTGCGGGGCTTCCTCCGCGGGATGACCGTCTTCTCCGCCATCTCAGGCTCCTTTGCGCGTCGCGGCCGTGCCGACCGTCAGCAGGAGGACCAGGAATCCGACGGGATACAGGACGCCCGCCGTGATGAAGACCGGGGCGAAGCCGACCTGCTTCGACACGGTCCCTATGATCAGCGTCGTCAGGAATCCGCTCGCGCCGCCGGCGGAGCCGCACAGCCCCACCACGGTCCCGACGGACCGGCGCGGCAGGAGGTCGCCCGTCAGGGTCATGTAGTTGGTGATCCAGAAGCCGTGGGCGAACATGAGGACGCCGAGGAGCAGGACCGCCACGGGCAGGCTCGGGGCGGCCATCGCGAGGATGGAGACCGGGGTGATCGCCGCGGCGATCCCCATGACCGTCATCCTCGCGCGGCGGACGGTGAAACCGAGCCGGACCAGCCGGTCGGAGACCCACCCGCCGAGGAGGTTGGCCACGTCCAGGGTGAGGAAGGGGATCCACGCCACCTTTCCGATGTCCGCGAGCGACGCCCCCCGTTCCTGGCTGAGGTACTGGGGGATCCAGAACATGTAGAGGTAGAAGACGGGGTCCAGCAGGAACCGCGCGATCATCAGCCCCCAGACCTCCCGGAGCGCGAGGAGCCTCCACCAGGGGAGGCGCGTCTCCTCCCAGGCGGATTCGGCCGCCCGGGCCTTGTCCCCCTCCGCCGGCTTGTCCTCGATGAACGCCAGTTCCTTCTCCGAGACGAAGGGGGATCGGCGGGGGGACCGGTAGAAGAGGAGCCAGAGGGAGACCCAGAGGAAGCCCAGGATCCCCGTCGACAGGAAGGCCCCCCTCCAGCCGATCCGGGCCTCCATCCAGACGACGAGCGGCGGCGCCAGGAGCGAGCCGACCGCGGCGCCCCCGATGGCCAGCCCGATGGCCCTCGACCGCTGGCGGAGCGGGAACCACTCCAGGGCCCCCTTGGTGACGCCCGGGATGCATCCCCCCTCCCCGAGCCCGAGCAGGGACCGGAAGAGACCCAGCTGGAACACGTTCCTCGCCGCGGCGTGGAGCGCGCTGGCCACGGACCAGGCCGAGACGCACAGGAAGAGCCCCAGGCGGGTGCCCACGCGGTCGATGAGCCAGCCGCCGACGGTGAACATCACGGTGTAGCTCAGGACGAAGGCCGCGACCACGCGGGAGTAGCTCACGTTGTCGATCTTCAGCTCCGCGGTGATCGTGGGGGCCAGGATGGAGAGCACCTGCCGGTCGAAGAAGCTGAGGGCCGTCCCGAAGAACAGCAGGAAGACGATCCACCAGCGGAATCCGGGGATCTTGATCATGTCCTTGAGGGCCCCGGATCACGAAGCATGAGTTGAGATACTAGCTTCAGGGGGCGGGACAGTCACGTTTTGGGGAAGAACCGCTCCAGGGCCTCCAGGTCCCGGGGGCCGGGGCTGTCGGGGAGTCTCCCCAGGACCTCCGTGCCGTAGCGCTTGGTGAAGAGCCGGTTGTCGAAGAGGACCACCGCCCCGCGGTCGGTCCTGGTGCGGATGAGGCGGCCGAATCCCTG
The DNA here is from genome assembly GCA_964395295.1 of uncultured Planctomycetales bacterium. Lineage (GTDB taxonomy): Bacteria > Planctomycetota > MHYJ01 > MHYJ01 > JACPRB01 > CAYNDR01. The sequence goes on along the minus strand of CAYNDR010000015.1, from coordinate 7,517 downwards.
CCGGAGGTCCAGGATCGCCTTGGGGAGCGAGTAGTTCGTGAAGCAGTCGGGGTCGCGCTCCTGGAGCGCCTCGATGAGCGGGTCGTCCGGATTGATGAAGGGGATCTTGTCGATCGTGAGGCAGGAGAGCGCCTCGCCCGGGACGTCCACCCCCTGCCAGAAGCTCGAGGTCGCGAAGAGCGCCGTCCCCTCGTCCTTGCGGAACTTCGCCAGGAGCTTGGAGCGCGGCTTGTCCCCCTGCTTGAGGATCGCGGCGCCGGTGGAGCGGGCCGCCTCGGCGCACGCCTCCAGGTTGCGGTAGGAGGTGAAGAGGCACATCGTGCGGCCGCCCAGGCGGCGGATGATCCGGTTGAGGTGCCCGGACGTCTCGGCGGCGAATCCGGGGTCGTTGGGCGACGCCTTCATGCGCGGCACGACGACGATCGCCTGCTCCCGGAAGTCGAAGGGGGAGGGGACCCGCAGTTCGCGCGCGGAGGCGGCCCCCGTCTCGCGCTTCAGGAACGCGAAGTCGCCCGCCGCCGTGAGCGTGGCCGAGGTCAGCACCGCCGTGGGGACGGCCTTGAAGAGATGCTCGTCCAGGATGCCGCTCACGTCGATGACCCGCGAGCAGAGCCGCGTCCAGCGGTCGTCCCGCTCCACCCAGTAGACCTTGTTGGGGTCGTCGAGCTGGAGGAAGGAGGAGAGGACGTCCACGTACCGGTCGGCCGCGCCCGAGTACTTGGCGATCTTGTCGTGGAGCGTCTCGTCCTCCGCCTCCCGGCGCGCCTCGCGCAGGGCCTCCTTGAGGCCGCCCACCGCCTTGAGGACGTCGTCGGCGTCCGTCCACCGGGGCGTCCGGAGGCGGAGCCCGGGGGCCAGGCGCACCCGGCCGAAGAAGGCGCGGGAGGCCTCGCGCAGGTCCCCGGCCACGTCCTCGCGGTCCACGAGGCGGGCCCCGCGGACGAGGAGGCCGGCCGAGAAGGGGCTCAGCCGCATCGCGAAGAACTCGCGCGCGATGTCGGCCATCTCGTGGGCCTCGTCGCAGACCACGACGTCGGCCGCGGGGAGGATGACGTCCCCCGCGCCCGCCGCCCGCACCGAGAGGTGCGCGAAGAACAGGTGGTAGTTGGCCACGATCACCCGGGCCTGGCGGGCCCGGCGGCGCGCCTCCATGGCGAAGCACTCCCCGTGGAAGCGGCACTGGGCGCCGTTGCAGAGCTCGGAGACGCCGTTGACGCGGTTCCAGACGGAGTCCTCCGGCTCGAAGTCGAGGTCCGAGACGTCGCCGGTGTCCGTCCGCCGGCGCCAGGCGCGGATCTTCTCCCAGTGGCGGAGTTCCTTCTTGTCGAAGGTGATCCGCGTGAGCTCCCCGGCCGTCTCCTCGAACCGCTCGAGGCAGAGGTAGTTGTTGACCCCCTTGATGAGGGCGGCGGTGAACTTCTCCGGGAGGACCCGCGCCAGGGCGGGCAGGTCCTTCTCGAAGATCTGCTCCTGGAGGGCGATGTTGGCGGTGCAGACGATGACGCGGGTGCCCGACGCGCAGGCGCGCGCGACGGAGGGGACGAGGTAGGCGAAGGTCTTCCCGATCCCGCAGGGGGCCTCGACCGCCAGGTGCGCCTTCTCCGCGATCGCGCGCTCCACGGCCTCGGCCATCCGGACCTGGCCCTCGCGGGGCTCGTAGCCGGGGAACTCCCGTTCGAGGCTTCCCCCGGCGCCGAAGACCTGGGCGATCATGGAGCCAGACTTGTAGCAAAAAGGCCCGGTCGAAGCTATAGTGCGTCCCATCGTCACGCTCCGGGACATCAAGGCGGCGCACGGGGTCGTCTCGAAGGTCGCGATCCGCACGCCGATCCTGCCGCTCAAGTCCTCCGACCGGCCGGAGACCTTCGTCAAGTGCGAGAACCTCCAGCGGGCCGGGGCGTTCAAGATCCGCGGCGCCTACAACAAGATCGCGCGGCTCCCGCGCTCCTGCCGGGGGGTCACCGCCTCCTCGAGCGGCAACCACGCGCAGGCCGTGGCGCTGGCGGCGGGATTGCGCGGGATGAAGGCCGTGGTGGCGATGCTCGACCAGTCGGTCCCGCACAAGGTCGAGGGGACCCGGGCGCTGGGGGCCGAGGTGATCCTGGCCGGCCGGACCAGCGTGGTCATCCGGGAGCGCGCCGAGCGCGAGGCGGCCGAGCGCGGGTACGTCTACGTCCCGCCCTTCAACGACCCGGAGGTCATCGCCGGGCAGGGGACGGCGGGGCTGGAGATCGTCGAGGACCTCCCGGACGTGAAGGCCGTGGTGGTCCAGATCGGCGGGGGGGGGCTCATCAGCGGGATCGCCGCGGCGGTCAAGCTGTCCCGCCCGCGGGTCAAGGTCTTCGGGGTCGAGCCGGAGGGGGCGCCCAAGATGTACCGTTCGGTCCGCGAGGGCCGCCTCGTGACGATCGAGGAGCCCCGCACGGTGGCGGACGGACTCAAGCCAGTATGCGCCAGCGAGCTGACCTTCGAGCACGTGCGGAAGTACGTGGACGGGATCGTGCTGGTGAGCGACGAGGAGATCCTGGAGGCCGCGCGCCACCTGATCCTCCGGGAGAAGCTCGTGGTGGAGCCCTCGGGGGCCGCGACGGTCGCGGCGGTGCGGGCGGGGAAGCTCAGGCTCCCGAAGGGGCCGGTGGTGTGCATCCTCTCGGGGGGGAACGCGGACCTCGGGGCGATCCTCGGCTCCTGAACGCGTGCCCTTCCTGCGGTTCGAGCGGTCTTGATCCGGCATTGGGCCATAGCCGGTTGACCCCCCTCCCGCGCCGGGTTCCCTCTTCCTCATACCGCCGCCGGGGATTATAATCCCTCCAGGAGATGCATTGTGACTGACGAATCGGCGCAGGCGATCGAGCGTCTGAGCCGGCTGTATGCCGCCCTGAGCCGCGTGAGCCAGGCGATGGTGCGGTCGGCATCGCAGGAGAAGTTCCTGCGGCAGGCGTGTGCGGCGCTGACGGAGCACGGCCGGTTCCTGCTGGCCTGGATCGGGCGGCATGACCGGGGCACGCAGGAGGTGGTGAAAGCCGCGTGGTCCGGCAGGGCGGCGGCGTACCTGGACGGCGCCGCCATATATGCCGACGACCGGCCGGAAGGCCGAGGCCCGACGGGCACCGCGGTCCGCGAAGGGCGGCCGTACATCTGCGGCGATTTCATGCGCGATCCGCGGACCGCGCCGTGGCACGAGGCGAGCGCGCGGCACGGCATACGGGCTTCGGCGGCGTTTCCGCTGAAGCTGAGAGGCGAAGTCTGGGGCGCGCTGAGCGCGTACTCGGGCGAGGCGGGGTTCTTCCGGGACCGGGAGATCCATCTGCTGGAGGCGGCGTCGGTGGTGTCGTTCGCGCTGGAGCATCTGGAGGGCGAAGTCCTGCGGCGGGAGGCGGAGGCGGCTCTGCGGGAGAGCGAGGCGCGGCTGCGCCAGGTCATGGACGGCCTGGGCCAGCACATGTTCGTCGGCTTGCTGGACGCCCAAGGCACCGTGTTGCTGGCCAACCGGCCCGCGCTGGAGGCGGCGGGACTGCGGCCCGAGGAGGTCTTCGGCAAGCCGGTCGCCGAGACGTACTGGTGGACCTGGTCGGACCGCGTAAGCCGGCGGCTGCGCGCGGCCGTGGAGCGCGCGGCGCACGGCGAGCCGGTGCGTTACGACGAGCAAATCCGCGCCGCCGAAGGCCGGATGATCTGGGTCGACTTTTCCATCCAGCCTCTGCGGGACCAGGGGGGGCGGATCGCCTTCCTGATACCCTCCGCGCAGGTCATCACCGAGCGGAAGCAGGCGGAGGAAAAACTGCGCCTGTCGGAGGAGCGATTCTCCGCCGCCTTCCACGTGGGACCCGCCGGAATGACGATCACCCGCGTCGCGGACGGGAAATTCATCGAAGTCAACGCCTCCTTTCTTGGCATGTTCGAATTCAGCCGCGACGAGGTGATCGGACATACGTCCACGGAATTGAACATGATCAGTCTCGAGGAGCGCGGCAGACTGATCCAGCAGCAGCGCGAGTCTGGAGGGGTGCGCTGTTACGATCTCCTGGCGCGGTCGAAATCGGGCAGGCCCATCCATCTCCTGCTCTCCTCGACGCCGATGGATGTGGACGGAGAGGCCTGCCTCATCACGACACTGATCGACGTCACCGACCGCAAGCGGGCGGAGGCGGAGAGGGAGAAACTTCAGGCGCAGCTCATCCAGACCCAGAAGATGGAGTCCGTGGGGCGGCTGGCGGGCGGCGTGGCCCACGACTTCAACAACCTCCTGACGGTCATCAACGGATATACGGAAGTGCTCCTGGCGAAGGCGGCCCAGGACGATCCGGCGCGCCGGCCGCTGGAGGAGATTGCCGGGGCCGGGGAACGGGCCGCATCGCTCACCCGCCAGCTCCTCGCCTTCGGGCGCAAGCAGGCCCTCAATCCCCGCATCCTCGATCTCAACGCCATCGTCTCCGGCATGGAGAAGATGCTCCGCCGCCTGATCGGAGAGGACATCGTGCTGGCCGTCACCCTCGAACCCGCCCTGGGATCGGTGAAAGCCGATCCCGGCCAGCTGGAGCAAGTGCTTATGAACCTTGCCGTGAACTCCCGGGATGCCATGCCCCGGGGGGGCAAGCTGATGCTGGAAACGCGCAACGTGGCCCTGGAACGGGAGTGCACCCACGGAGGCCAGATCCTCCAGCCCGGGCGGTACGTGGAGCTCTCGGTCGCGGACACGGGCGTGGGGATGGGCGAGGAAACCAAGAATCGCCTCTTTGAGCCCTTCTTCACCACCAAGGATGTGGGGAAGGGGACGGGGCTCGGGCTCTCCATGGTCTACGGGATCATCAAGCAGAGCGAGGGCCACATCTGGGTCCAGAGCGAGCCCGGCCGGGGGGCCACGTTCCGGATCTTTCTTCCCCGCATCGAGGCGCTCCCCGAGGCGGCGTTGCCACGATCCGCGGCTCCCGTCCTCCGGGGCTCCGAGACCATCCTTCTGGCGGAGGATTCCGATCCGGTGCGGAGACTGGCCCGCGAGGTCCTCCAGGACCAGGGCTACCGGGTGCTGGAAACGTCGGACGGGAAGAGCGCCCTCGAAAGGGCGGAAAAGCACGAGGGGACCATTCACCTCCTGGTGACCGACCTGGTCATGCCCGGGATGACCGGGCGCGAGCTGGCCGCGCTCCTGGCCGCCACGCGCCCCGAGATCAAGATCCTCTACATGTCCGGCTACTCCGAGGAAGCCGTGCTCGGCCGGAGCATGTACGGTGCCGCCGGCCTGTTCATCTCCAAGCCGTTCACGCCCGGGGAATTGTCGCGCAAGGTGCGCGAAGCGCTCGGCCTGTCGTCCTGATGCTGGGCGAGTTGGCTCCTCCATAGGAACCGGACAGCTTCGAGGAGCCTCTTGGGAGGAACTGATCGCCAATCCTTGGCGGCCCCGCTCGATGCGATACACCATGGATCCGTTGCACTTCGGGCGCCGTTCGGTCCTGGCACCCAAGACAGCCTGCCGTAAACCGCGTCGTCGGGCAAGGTACGACCCCCTTCTTACGTTGATTCCCCAGGCCCCCCGGCTGACCCCCCTCCCGCTGACTGGTCCCCAGTTATTCTCACCGCGGAGTTCGCAGAGGCCGCAGAGAAGAGCCTCCCCCGTTTTCATCCCCCTTGCCCCCCGGGGCCCTCGCGGGGAGACTCCCGAATTATCGATATCTCAGCTTCCACTGCGCCCTCGGCGGTTCAATTTGGAAAGTGAGGACCATTCAGCCCTCCCGATGCCCCTCCCACGCAGGGTCTCCTCTTCCCCCAATCCCCGCCGGAGGTTATAATTCCCCCGGGTGATGCGGTTTATTTTTCCTGTGCTTCCAACAGGAGACGCTTTTTCTTGTGCCTCGGTTGCTCGCCGGGGCGCGCTGATGCGGATGCGCGAGGGGGCCCGGGAATGAACCTGCTGGCGGCGGCCGTGCTCCTGCTCCAGGACCCCTCGCCCGAGGAGGTCTTCCGGAGGATCGAGAAAAGCCTCGCAACAGCCGCCACGGTCCGGGTCCGGTACAAAACCCAATGCGCCGTTTCTCATAAGGGCAAGGTAATCAGGAATGAAATGTCGGGGCTGCTCCTCCTGAAGGAGGGCAAACGGCTCTTCCATAGGTTCAAGGCCCAACAGGACGGCAAGGAAGTCGAGACCACCACGGTCTCGGACGGGAAATGGATCTCCCTCGGGAGCCCGAAGACCCCCATCCGCACCGTTCCCCTTCACTGCTCCAACCCGAGAACGGCGATCGCCTTCGGAGGGCACTGGGGGGTGATCGGATTGACCAACGGGATGAAAGAGACAGACTACTCAAAGATCCTCAAGGCGTCCAATTTCCGGCTAAGCGAGGCCGAAGGAGAAGTCCGGACGCTCTCCTACGATCTCACCGCTGACGATGTCAAAGCCACCTCGAAGGTGACGGTGTGGTTCAATATGAAGTCGCTCGCACTGTCAAGGCAACGGCTCGACCGGCAGATTGGATCGAACATGCTGTTCTTCGACGAGCGATACGAGGAATTCTCGCTTCAGTCGGAGATCCCGGACTCCACGTTCGCGCTGCCGTCAGACAAGGCGGCCGAGGAGACGCTGATCAAGATCGAAGAGAGGGCGTCCACGGCGAAAGGCCTCGATGTCGCCTTCCGCTGCGACCTCCTCGTCAAGTCCGCCAAGAGAGATGACACGAAGGTCGCATTGAGCGGAACGCTCCAGTCCCGGGGAACCAAGACCAACTACACCTATGCGATGACGATGGCGGGAACGGAGACTAAATCGATGACCGTGTGCGACGGCAAATCAACGCGGCTCCTGGTACGATCGGACGGGAAGCCCGACAAGGTCACTGACAATCCTGACCCCGATCTCGTCGAACGGCTGGCGCTCTTCCTGGCGCGAAAGCTGGTCCGCCAGGGTCTCGGGACGACCCTGTTCTACCCCAAGGAGTTCTCCCAGGAGGGAGCGTATGAGATCATCGCCGTCACGGGCGGCGAGGACGACGGGGGAGCCAAGACGCTCAGTTACATCATCGACTTTCACCCCGAGACGGTCTCGGTGATCGAGGTGAAGTTCTAAAATGACGCCAAGACCCTGCGTCCCCTCCAGCGCGTCCTGAAGACTGGATCGGGCAACGACATGATGATAAGCACGGAAGTCTACGGGAAGTTCGAACTCGACGGAGACATTCCCGACACACGGCTGAAGCTCCCCGAGGAGAAGAAGTAGAGGCGCCCTCTGGGCGTGCATTCAAATCAAGACGGCCGGCCGTAAACCGCGTCGTCGGGCAAGGTCCTATAATCCCTCGATCTGAGGGAGCGCATCCGTTCAGCATCCTGGACCGTTGAGAAGAGGAGAGGTATTCGTTCGGCGGGGGGGCGAAACGCCAAGAACCAAGAACCAAGATCCAAATACCAAACAAAGACCAAGTCCCCAATTCCCCATAACAAGGGCTTTCCCCCCGTCCCCCCCAGGGGGGAGGAAGGGGGGTACTCCGTTTGGAATTTGGTCATTGGAGCTTGGGATTTGTTTGGAATTC
>CAYNDR010000014.1:21358-37194 GCA_964395295.1 uncultured Planctomycetales bacterium | reverse complement strand
TGGCCAGAATCGAGAATCAAGAATCGAGAATGGATTTCCCCCCTTGCCCCCCGGGAAGAAAGGGGGGACTACCCCTTGATTCTCGATTCTCCATTCCTGATTCCCAGATGCCCCTGAACGCTTACTGCTTTTTCGGGACGCCCTGCGGGCCGAACGGCTCTATGGGATTGGGATTGGGCGCGGGCATCTGCGCGCCGACCGACTCGCGCCAGTCGGCCAGCTTCTTCCTCAGCTCTCCGGCGCGCCCCCCCTGGAGGTCCTTCTGCTCGCCGGCATCCTGGGCGAGGTCGTAGAGCTCGAGGCGGGAATCCTCGTAGAACTCCAGCAGCTTCAGGGCGCCTTCCCGCAAAGCCCCGCACGGCCGCCCGCCCTGGTTGCTGTAGTGCGGGTAGTGCCAGAAGAGCGTCCTCGCTGTGATCCCGCCCCTCTTCTCCAGGAGCGGCGCGAGGCTGACGCCGTCCACCTTCTGCTCGGCGGGCATGGGCAGGCCGGCCAGCTCCATCACCGTCGGGTAGATGTCGTTCGTGATGACGGGGACGTCGCAGGCGGAGCCGGCCGGGACGCGGCCGGGCAGGCGCGCGATCCACGCCACCCGGAGGCCGCCCTCGTAGTTCCAGCCCTTGCCGCCGCGCAGCGGCAAGTTCGACGTGGGCGACCCCTCGGCCGTGGAGAGCCCGCCGTTGTCCGAGGTGAAGATCACGAACGTCCGCTCCGCCAGCTTCAGCTCGTCGAGCTTCTTCAGGATCCGGGCCACGGCCTCGTCCATCTCCTGGACCATGCCGGCGTAGACGGCGTGGTCCTGGACGGCCCGGGCCTTGTGATCGTGGATGGGCACCTCGCGCGGCCCCTCCGGCGCGGGGAGCTTCGCCGCCTTCTCCCTGTACTTCTCCAGCAGGTCCGGCCGGGTTTTGAGCGGCACGTGGACGGAATGGAGCGCCAGGTAGAGGAAGAAGGGCCTGTCGCTCGACTCCTCGATGAACTTCGCCCCCTCGGCGGAGAGGAAGGCCGCGAAGTGCGGGTCGTCCGCCGGGCCGCGGCCGGGGCCGCATTTCTCGCCGATCACGACCTCGAAGCCGTGGTCGGCGGGGAGGGACCCCTTCCCTCCCAGATGCCACTTCCCCGCGATGGCCGTGCGGTATCCCTGCTTCTGGAGCGCCTCGGCCAGGGTGACCTCCTCCGCGGGGAGGGACTGGCGGTAGGCCGGCGGGAGGAGCTTGCCCCGCCGGTTCCCGCCGAAGAAGTTGGTGGTGTGGAGCCGCGCGGGGCATTTCCCCGTCATGAGGCTGGCGCGGGTGGGCGAGCAGACGTTGGCCGCCGCGTAGGCCTGGGTGAACCGCATCCCCCGGGCGGCCAGCCCGTCGAGCGCCGGGGTCTCGTAGAAGGCGCTCCCGGTGCAGCCGAGGTCCCGCCACCCGAGGTCGTCGGCGAGGATCAGCACGACGTTGAGCTTGTCGCCCGCGGATTCGGCCCCGGACGGGCCGGCGGCCCCGGCCAGGGCCATCAGCGCCGCCCCGCAGAGCCCGGCCGCGAATGGACGGTTCATTCCTTTCCCCTTTCCGAACGATCCAGAATATTAAACGCGCCCCGCCTTGTCCGCGCCTTGCTTTGGCGGGACCTTTCCCGGCCCGACCATGGGCCCCGATCCCCGTTCAGGAGGCCGGAGCCAGGGACTCCGGGCTGACCCGCCGCACGCTCCCGGCCGCCGCTCCCCCTCCGCATTTCCCGGCAGGTGCAACCTCCGGGCCTCCTCCGATGTTAACTAGTAAAGATAGGGATATTAGTCAAATGAAGCGGGCGGCGGGCCGCGAAGCCCTGTCCCGGTACCACGTCCCGAACCTCGACCGGGCGCTCGACCTCGTGGAGCTCCTGAGCGTGAGGAAGGAAGGGCTCTCCCTGTCGGACGCCTCCCGCGAGCTGGGGATCTCCTCCAACATGGCCTACCGGGTGGCCCTGACCCTGGAGGCCCGGGGGTACCTGGAGCGCGATCCCGAGACGAAGCGCTACCGCCTGGGGGGCAAGCTCCTGCGGCTCGGGACCGCCGCCGCCGACCGCCGCTGCCTCGTGGACGCCGCCTGGCCGGTCCTCAAGAAGCTCCGGGAGGAGATCCGCGAGAGCGTCTTCGTGGGATGCCGGATCGGCGACGAGGGGGTGGTCCTCGAGACGCTCCCCGGGACCGAGCCCTTCGTCATCGACGTCCACCCCGGGACCCGGTACACCCTCCCCAACACCGCCCCCGGGAAGGCCCTCCTGGCCTTCGCGGAGGACCGGGAACGGCTCCTCCGGCGGCTGAAGGTCCGGCGCCTGACGCGGCGGACGATCACGAACAGGAAAATGCTGGCCCGGGAGATCGCGCGGGTGAGGAGGCTGGGATACTCCATCGACGACGGCGAGTTCCACGACGGCATCCGGTGCGTGGCCGCGCCCGTCTTCGACGCGGAGGAGAACGTCGCGGGAGTCCTCTGGACCGTGGCCCCCGCCATGCGGGTCGGCCGGAAGGCCTTCCCCCGGCTGGGGAAGATCTTCGCCGCCCGCGCGGCCGAGGTCTCCCATCGCCTGGGAAGCCGGTAAAACCGATAGGAGGAACGATATGACGCCGCCCAACGCGCCGCCCTTCGCCCCCCGGTGCTGTTCGAAGCCCTGCCTGACCCGCCGGGAGCTCTTCCAGGCGGGCTCCGCGGCCGCCGCCGGGCTGACCCTGGCGGGCTGCTCCTGGCGCTCCATCGCCGGCGCCGTGGACGAGACCGGGCCCCAGGCCCCGGAGAGGCAGGCCCTCGTCGTCAAGCCCATCCTCGTCTACGACGCCCCCCAGCGGAAGAACCAGACCAGCTGGCGGAACTGGGGCGGCGTCCACGGCCAGGAAGCCGCCAACGAGGAAACCGCCCGGATCCAGAAGGAGATCGACCAGATCAAGGCCAGGGCCGATTTTCCCGTCTCCTTCCTCCCCGTGGCGTCCGTCCGGAACGGGAAACAGATCGAGCAGTTGGAGGACCTGGGGCAGGCCGACGCGTTCGTCCTCTACGCCGCGGGCGGCTGGGTGAACGCCTTCGAGGCCTGCCTGAAGACGGGGAAGCCCCTCGTCATCTTCATCCGCCACCGTTCCGGCCCCGTCTACCTGTGGTACGAGATCGTCAGCCCGCGCTTCCTCCACCAGGCGAAGGACGAGATCAGCGTGAAGGGGGTCGACAACGACGACGTGGTCGTGGACTCGCTGGACGACCTGACCTGGCGCCTGCGCGCCCTGGCCGGCCTCAAGAACACGATCGGCATGAAGATCGTGACCATCGGGGGGGCCAGCGGGTGGGCCACGCCCAAGGCCCCCGAGTCCGCGAAGGAGAAGTTCAAGCTCGACATGCAGAACGTCCCCTACGCCGATCTCAAGAAGCTCCTCGTCGCCGCCCGCGAGGACGCCGCGGCCGTCACGCTGTCCAAGGAGCGCGCCGAGAAGTACCTCAAGGCCGGGGACGTGAAACTCGAGACCGGGAAGGCCTTCGTGGAGAATTGCTTCCTCCTCGACCACGTGTTCCGCGGCCTCATGACGCAGGCGGGGGCCCGGGCCATCACCGTCAACAGCTGCATGGGCACGATCATGCCCATCGCGGAGACCACGGCGTGCCTGACGCTCTCGACCCTCAACGACGCCGGGTTCCAGGCCTACTGCGAGTCCGACTTCGTGGTCATCCCCTCGGGCATGCTGCTGGCCAACATCTCGGGCCACCCCCAGTTCCTCAACGACCCGACCTACCCGCACCACGGCGTCGTGACCGTGGCGCACTGCTCGGGCCCGAGGAAGATGGACGGGAAGAGCCTGGAGCCGGTGCGCCTCGTGACCCACTTCGAGTCCGACTACGGCGCGGCGCCTAAGGTCGAGATGAAGAAGGGGACCGTCTGCACGAACATCATCCCCGACTTCGGATTCAAGAAGTACTTCGGCTTCCGCGGCGAGATCGCGGACGCCCCGTTCATGCCCATCTGCCGCGACCAGGTGGACGTGGCCTACAAGATCCCCGACGAGAAGATCGCCCTCAACATGCCCGGCTTCCACTGGGAGTTCTGCTACGGCGACTATCTGAAGGAATTCGGGTACGCCCTGAAGAAGACCGGGATCGGCTGGGAGTGCCTGGGGTAGGGGCCTCGCCAGGGGCCCGGAAGAAGGGCCCTGGACCGGTTCACGACCCTGGCGCCGGTGCCCCCAGGATGATCGCCCTCGCGGCCGCCCAGCGGCCTCCAGCGCCCCGGAGATCCGCTGTCTTCGGGGAGGTCCGCGGGGGGGGGCTTCACGACACCTGGCGGTCCAATGATGCGGAAGAATGTGGCAACAGCCAACCGGAAAGGATAGATTCCGCTTAAGGACCCCGGGAAACCGCGGCGGAGGAAGCGATGAGAACGCCAGAGGAAATAGCGAAGGCAAGAGAGGAATTTCTAAAGAGCCACAAGCCCTTTGAAGACATGCCCACCCTTGCGGAGTGGAAGGAAAAGAGCAGGGTCGGCAGTGCCTTGGGTCCTCCGTACCGCGCCAGTGATCCGGCGCTCAAGACCATCGATGCGCTGGTGGAGGCCCTCCAGCACGCCCCCTCCGGCGGCGCGGAAGCCTATCTTCTCGGCGAGCTGTTCTTCACGACGATGTGGTGGCTCAACAACCACAAGAAAGACCCCGCCCGGATGCAGGCCGGACGCAGGACGGCCATCCTGGCCCTCAACATGTATGCCGCGAACGAGATGGCCCGCGTGCTGAAATGTTCCCCGGGCGGCGTGGCCCGCGAGCTTCAGGCGCTCTATGGCGTCTCCATGGGCCGGCATGGCATCGAAACCGACAGGGCAAACGACCCGAAATATCTGGAGGCCTCGAAGCGGGAACGTTTCAGGATCCTGTTCAAGGGCGGCCTCGCCCACTCCTACAAATCATGCGCCTTGAAGGAACTGGAACTATGGAGCAACAAGGATTCCACCCAGAGCGCCTTGCCCCAGCTTGACGCGAAGACCCAGCTGGCCAAGGAGGACGTCCGGGAGGGCCAGGGCTTCGTCATGACCATGTCCGGGGAATTGTACGCCGGGGACTTCGGGGCGTGGCTCCCTTATCACTCCAGCTTCATGGGCGGCCGGCCCGTGCAGTGCGCCGGCACCATCTCCGCGATCCGGGGGCAGATCACCCGGATCAAGAATGACAGCGGACACTACATCCCGGTCGACTGGTCGATGGCGAAGATGCTCCAGCGCCTGAGGTCCGTCGGCGTGAACCTGCGCAAGATCACCGTGGAGCAGGCCCAAAGGGGCGGACAAGCCAATGCCGTGGACTTCCTCGCCCAGAACGGCAACTGGGAAACGATCCTGCTCAGCGGAACACGGGGCCGCCGCACCTGACCGGTTCCGCGCGCCTGTCGGCGAGGGGGCAGGCGAGGAGCTGCAGCCGGACGCCGGAGCGCGCCGACAGGAATCGCGCCGGGCCGTCGCCCCCCCGGTACCGCCATAGTCCATCCTCGTTCCGTGAAGCACCTTCATGATGGGGTCCACGGACCGCCCGCTTGAATCCGCGGCCGCGGGTTCCCGGCATCCTGCCCCTCCCGATTTCCCCCGTCACCTTTGCCTTCCCGGAGACGACGGCGAACCGCGGCGCCGGCCGGCCCCGCCCGGGGCCTGCCCCCCCGAGGGCTTCCGGTCCCGCTTCTTCACCAGGGCCTTCTGAATCTGCTTCTGGCCGGGGTGCTTCTCGACGAAGATCGGGTTCCCGGCCATGTCCGTCCCGCAGTGGTAGAGGGTCGTGGAAACGGAGGACGGCGTCGGGGTGAAGACCTGCACCTGCTCGGGGTGGTTCCTCAACTCGGCGGCCAGGAACTGCCGCAGACGAAGCATGTCCTTCGCCGTACAGCCCGGATGGGCCGCCATGATGTAATAGGTGAGGAAGTACCCCCGCCCCTGCTCCCTGCAGGCCCGGTCGAACATCGCCTTGAACCGCACCAGCGCGTCCGTGGATGGCTTGTTCATCAGGGCCAGGACCCCGGCCTCCGAGTGCTCCGGGGCCAGCCTGATCCGCCCGGAGACGTGGTGGCGCACCAGCTGTTCGACGTACCGCCGGCCGTGTTCCCGGTCCGCCACGACCATGTCGTGCCGGAGGCCGGACGAGACGAAGACCTTCTTGATCCCCGGCAGGCGGCGTATCCGCTCCAGCAGTTCCATCTGCGCCCCGTGCCCGAACCGGAGGCTGGGGCAGACCCGCGGCATGAGGCAGTGCTTCGTCCGGCAGGCCCACCCCTTGGCGCACCCCGTGCCGTACATGTTGGCCGTGGGGCCGCCCACGTCGGTGATGATGCCGTTGAAGCCCGGCAGGTCCCGGATGCGCTCCACCTCGCGGACGATGGACGCCGCACTGCGGAAGACGATCTGCCGCCCCTGGTGGGGAGAGATGGCGCAGAAGTGGCATTGCCCGAAGCATCCCCGGTGCGTGGTCACGGACTGCCGTATCGTGTCGAGCGCCCGGATGGCGCCGGTCCTGCAGTACGGGTGCGCCTCGCGCTCGTAGTCCAGCTCGTAGACGGCGTCCAGCTCCTCCGTCGTCAGGGGCGGCGGAGGCGGGTTCTGGACCAGGAACCGGTCCCCGTGCTTCTGGACCAGGCCGGCCGAGGCCGGATCGAGGCTCTCCAGGAACAGGGCCGACATGCGCCGGAAGGCCGCCCTGTCTTCCGAGACGTCCTTGAAGGAGGGGAGCGGCACGAAGCCCTCCGGCGGTTCGCCGGCGAGGTAACAGATCCCCCGCACGGACCTCCAGTCCGAGCCCTCCTTCAGGGCCCGCGCCAGCTCGACCGCCGTTTTCTCCGCCATGCCGTAGGCGAGCATGTCCGCCCGGGCATCCGGCAGGATGGACCGGCGAACCTTGTTGTCCCAGTAATCGTAATGGGCCACGCGCCGCAGGCTCGCCTCCAAACCGCCGAGGACGATCGGCCTCGTGTCCCTGAAGTACTGCCGGATGAGGAACGTGTAGGCCAGGGCGGCCCGGTCGGGCCTCACGTTGATGCCGCCCGGCGTGTAATCGTCCTGGTTCCGCCTCTTCTTGAGCGACGTGTAATTGGCGACCATGGAATCGATACAGCCGGCCGTCACGCCCCAGAACAGCGCGGGTTCCCCGAGACGCGAGATGTCCTCCCCGCGGGAAATCGACGGCTGGGCGATGATGGCCGTCCGGAAGCCGTGCTTCAGGAGGCATTTCCCGACCACGGCCACGCCGACGTGCGGGCTGTCGATGTAGGCGTCCCCTGTGACCAGGATCACATCCGGCCGTTCCCAGCCGAGGGCATCCAGCTCTTTCCGGGTCGTCGGGAGATACATGGCGAGCGCGGCCCCAGTCCTCAAGGCCCGGAGTCATGGTAACACAGCGGAAGATGAATGCCAGGGCGAAAGAAGGCGTCCACGGCGGGCCGGGTCTTGGGATATAATCACCCTCCGGAGACGCCTCCCAGGCAACGTCCCGGCGCAAGATCATGAATAGCGAGATGCGGCTGGCCGGCGTGATGATGGCCGCGGCAATGAGCATCGCCGGCGGATACGGCACCGCCCAGACGGACGCGTGCCGCCACTGCGGCCGGGAGTGCGGGGAGTTCCCTTCCTGGGACCGGCCCAGGGTCATGGGACTCCTGGCCGCCCATGAGGCCGTCTGCCAGGATCGATCCAGCCCCGGCCGGGTCTACGCCGACGACGTCGACCTGTGCCAGCAGGCCGCGCAGGCGCAGTGGGAGGAGGCGTCCCGGCGCCTCCGCGAGGTGGCCGAGGTCGGCGAGTCCCTGGCCGGCCAGGCCCGCGCGCTCTTCGAATCCCTGCCCGCCGGGGATCGAGCCTCCCTCCAGGCCGCCCTGAACGCCGCCCTGGACCGCGCCCGGCAGGCCATGACGCGCAACCAGGAGATCGAGACGCGGCTCCGCGCGCTCGGGATCGAGGTGACCGAATTGCGGCAGAGGCTCGCCGCCTCGCAGGACCGCCACTGGCAGCTGCTCCGGAAGCTGGAGGCGACCGAACGGACCGTGGCCGACCTCCGGAAGGAATTGCCCCGCGCCCAGGCGGAGGCGGCCGATTCGCGCGCCGGCGTGGCGCATCTCGAACGCGTCGCGGGCCGCCAGTCGGAGCGCCTGACGGCCGCCCGCACGGCCTACTGGCGCGCGGTGGGCGACTTCTTCCGCGGCCGGGACCTGGGCCTGCCGCGCGATTACGTCCCGGAGGTCCGCCCCCGCGAGGCGCGCACCCAGCGCGGAGTCCGGGGTTCGATCCCCGAGGTCCGCCCGCCGTTGACGGCGACGCCCCCCGTCGCGGCGCCCGCCGCGCCCCCCGTGGCAGCCGTGTGGAGCCGGGCCTTCGTGACGCCGGCCCCTCCCCCGACCACGCGGGTCGCGGCCACCGCCGACGGCCTCCGGGACCAGATCCGGGCCTGGGAAGGCGAGGTGCGCCGCGGCGCGGATCTCGACCGGAAGGCCGAGGCCCTCCTGATCAACACCCGGACGGCCAACGACCGGCTCCGCGAAAGCCTGGCCGCCGCCGCCCAGCGGGAACGCCAGGCGGGAATCCTGGAGAACGAGCGCGAGGCGCTCGGCGTCAAACTGCAGTGGGCCGCCTGGGAGCTGGACGTGAACACCCGCGCCGCCCGGCAGCGAATCGCGGAGGTCTTCAAGGAGTGGAAACAGGAGAAGGCCTGGGACCTCTCGCGCCGGCTCTGGCAGGAGGCGCTTCGGAGCGAGGGCCTCGGCAACTCGGCTTATGCGCAGCTGCGCCTGGCCTACGACCTCACCGAGGGCGACCTGCCCAAGGTCGCCACGGCGATCCGCGACAGCGACCGTCCCGAGGTCCGCGGCCTGGTGAACCGCCTCCAGAATCTCGACCAGGAGCGCGGGAAGGATTTCCTGCAGAACCTCTTCGACATCGAGGAGCGCCCCCTGCCCGGCCAGAAGTGGATCGAGAAACTGCTGGGGCACGAGCGGGGGGGCGGGAAGTGAGCTTCTACACGCTGGCGCTCGTGGCGGGGCTCCTGGCGTTCGCCGCCTGGAGGCTCATCTTCCGCCGGCAGGAGGGGCGCGACCCCTCGGCCGACCTCCGCGAGGCGCTCGGGATGGCTCCCGCGCCGCCGGCGCCCCCGCCGCCCTTCAGTCCGGCGGGCGTCGTCGGGGCGGCCTTCATCCTGTTCCTGTCCTGGGCCGCCTTCCGGTGGTTCGAATCGGACCTCCTGCGCTGCGGTCTCGGGGGTCTCCTGGCCTTCTTCGCGGGCCGGAGGCTGTGCTCGAACCTGAGCCGGCTGAACTGGCCGCGTCCCCTCGCGCGCCCGGGGCCGGGCTTCGCGGCCATCCTCCTCGGGGTCGGCGCGGCGTGGAGCATCAACGCCGACGTGCGGTCCTCGAGAATGAAGCAAATCGCCGAGAAGGAAGAAAAGGCCGCGGCGGTCGTCATCCTGGAAGAGCGCCGGCCGTGGGTCGCCGGCCGGGGCGTGGCCGAGGCCGCCAGCGGGCCCTTCCTGATCTGGTTCACCCTGCCCCCCGGCGTCTCCGTGGACACGGAACGCGAGAGGCAACTGGAGAAGCACGGGCGCGCGGACCGGCTGATCCCGGTGGACGTGGTGGTCCTCAACAACTCGTTCGGCGACGCGGAGCTGGACCCGGCCTCCTGCGGCGGACGGCTCTGGCGCGCGTGGGTGACGCGGCAGGGATCGGAAGAGGCCCTGGCGGAGTGGTCGGCGGCCTGGCCGGGCGAGCGTGCGCGCTTCGAACCGGCGCGCCGCGCGGACTTCCCCGTGGACTGGGACGGCCGGGACAGGGCCGGCACCCTCCTGCCGCCGGGCGAGTACGCGGCGCACCTGGAGGCGGCCGCGGCCCGGGGAGGCCAGCCGGCCCGGACGGAACTGGCCTTTTCCATCCGCGACGACGGGCCGATCGCCGTCGAAAGCCCCGCCACCTCCTGGCCCCGGCAGATGATCCAGAACCAGCAGTTGATGGACCAGATGCGGCGGAACATGGAGATGCTGCAGAGGATGCAGTTCGACGCCGTCCGGCCGCGTTGAGAAAGGATCACCCGTGGACCCGCTGATCATGGGCGTCATCGGACTCGTGGTGGTCGTGGCCGCCTACTGCATCCTCTCCCGGAAGCGGGGTCCCGGAGCGGCCCCGGCGACCGGATCGTGGCGCCCGTTCTCGTCCCCCGACGGGGTTTTTTCCCTGACCTACCCGCCGGAGTGGCTGACGCGCGAGCGCATCAGCGGTCCCCTGAGCCCGGGGTCCGCCTTCGCCGCCATGGACCCCTCGGGGACCATGCTCCTGGAGGCGTTCCTGCTGAAGCCCAACACCCTGGAGTTCTACGCCGGGATGTGGGAAGAGGACCAGAGGGGCGTCCATCCCGACACGCGCGTCCTGGCCACGGCCGCCGTCCCGCTGGAAGGCGGCCGGGAGGGCCTCAGGCTCACGCTGGCGTACACCGAGGGGACGATCGCGGGCACGGCCCAGCCCTTCACGACCGATTATTTCCTCATCGACGCGGGCTCGCACATCCTGAGCCTCAACTTCAAGGTCCTGTCGTCGAAGCACGAGTGGATGAGGGGGACCTTCGAGGGGATCGCCCGGAGCGTCCGCCTGGGACGCGGTTGACCGGGACGGACCACCGGCGTCCGCTCTCTCCTTGTTTCCCTGCGGTAGTCCTGTAACCCGGGGGTAATGAGGAGGCCTTCCCCCGGCGAGGGAATCCCCCGAGACGGCTTATGGCACCGGATTTGCTCCATCCATGTCGTAGTTCTCCATCGCCATCCGGCAAGGCGCGGGCAGAAGGAGGGCCCGTATGGCCGGGAGAAGGCGGACTGGCTTCACCCTCGTCGAGCTCCTCGTGGTCATCGTCATCATCGGGTTGCTGGCATCGCTGGTCATTCCGCTCCTCGGCCCCGCGATCTGCCAGGCCAGGCAGGCGACCGCGGCGCACCTCGTGAAGAGCCTCACGACGGCCTGCGCTGTTTACGGTTTCGACATGGCGGCCTATCCCCCCGGGGACGGGAGAGGCAGTGCAGGCTTGGTCACCAGTCTCAGGACGCCGGGGCCCCGGGGGCAGGCGTACTACGAGGTCATGGCCGACATGGTCTGCGCGGAGGGCTTTGTGAATCCCGCCTGGTCCAGCCAGCCTCCCCCCCAGGGGGTCATTCATTACCGCAACAACCAGGGGCCCGGCAGGGACGGCGGGGGAGGCGGCGGCGGCATGCCCCCCGTGTTCAATACCAAGGGCTTCGACCTCTGGTGCGCGGGCTGTTCCTTCAAGCCGGACGATCCCTCCTCCGCGTGGGAGGTGAACAACTGGTAGCCGGTTGAGCCTTCGGTTGCCTGGCACGACCCCGCCCGCGGTGCTATCATGGGCCCCGTTTCCTCCTCGAGGGTTCGACGCCATGGATGCCACGCTCAACCGCCGCGCCTTCCTCGCCGGGGCCGCCGCCCTCGCCGCCGGGGCCTGCTCCTCATCGCCCCAGGCCGATGCGCCCGGCCCCCCCCCGATCCCCCTCACCCCCGACGGCCTCCCCCTCATCGACTGCCACGTCCACCTCGACGAGCTGGGCCTCGACAAGATGGCCGAGGTCTCGAAATCCAAGGGGGTGCTCTTCGGCATCGTGGAGCACGCGGGCACCAAGGAGCACAAGTACCCCGTGGTCCTCGGCAACGACGCCGACCTCCAGCGCCACATCGACATGCTCTCGAAGAAGCCCGTCCTCAAGGGCATCCAGGCCGAGGGCCTCGACTGGATGACGTGCTTCTCGAAGGCGATGATCGCGAAGCTCGACTACGTCCTCACCGACGCCCTCACCTTCGTCGAGCGCGACGGCCGCCTGGTGAACCTCTGGAAGAAGGAGCAGGTCAGGATCGACGACGCCCAGGACTTCATGGACCGCTACGTCGAGCACCACGTCCGGATCATCACCACCGAGCCCATCGACATCCTGGCCAACGGGACCTACCTCCCGGACGTCCTCCAGAAGGACTTCGACGCCCTCTGGACCGAGAAGCGGATGCGGAAGATCATCGACGCCGCCGCGAAGCACAAGGTGGCCATCGAGATCAGCTCGGGCTTCAAACTCCCCAAATCCAACTTCCTCACGCTGGCCCGGGACGCCGGCGTGAAATTCTCCTTCGGCACCAACGCCCGCAAGGAGGCCGCGGCGGGAAACCCGGCCCATTCGCTGGAGACGGCCCGGACGCTCGGGCTCGCGCGGGCCCAATGCTTTACTCCGGCGCCCCCGGGAAGGAAGCCGGTCGAGGCGAGATAGCGGCATCCGGGTCCGGCCGCTCGCGGAGGCGATCCCATGCGGAACGCATGCCTCGCGATGCTCGTCGCGTCCAGCCTGTCGTGCGGCCCGGCCCGGGCCGCCGGGCAGGCCGCGGACAGGTCCCGCGTCCCGGCGTGGGATGCCCGCGGGCTCGGCGCCCTTCCCCCTCAGGGGATCGCCTGCCTCGACGCGAGCGCGGACGGCCGGTTCGTCGCGGTCGGCACAATCTCTCCCTGGGGCGATCCCAACGTCTTCCTCCTCGACGGGGACGGCAGGATCGTCGAACAGCTCTGCGCCGGCCGGCGCTGGATCGGAGAAGTCCGCGTGGCCGACGACGGCGGCTCCCTCGCGGCCGTGTGCACGACGCCCGAGGGAACCGCCGGCGACGCGCCGCGCCTCGCCGTCTTCCGCCGCGGGAAGGAACTCGCGCAGGCCGGGCCCCGCTTCCGGCCGCGCGACCTCCGCGCCGGGGCCTTCCTCTTCCACTACGGCGGCCACTCGAACCACCTGCCGCCCTTCACGGCGCGCGCCGGGAACGGGCTCGCCGCCGCCGGCGACGACACCCTCTGGTGGCTGGCGCCCGAGGGGGACGCCGCGGAGCCCTCCCCCCTGGGCCGGGGAATCACGACGGCCTTCGCGGCGTGCCCCGCGGGACGGGCCGCGGTCGGCCGGGCCCCGGACGGGGAGCGGGACGCCGGGGACTTCCGCGACCTCGTCGTCGTCGAGCGCAGCAGGCCCAAGGCGCTCTGGACGCGCGCCGCCGGCGCGGAGGCCGCGCCGCCGACCCCGCCGGAGAAAGGCCTCTACGGCCCCGCGACGCCGCCCCGTCGCGACGTGCCGTTCACGGCGCCGCTGGCCCTGGCGATCGACGAGTCCGGGGAGAAGGTCGCCGCGGCGGACTACCCGGCGTGGGACCGGCGCCTTCTGCCGGCCGGCGGCGGGGCGGAGCGCTCCTACGCCCGGCGGGTGATGCCCGCGCGCCCCGCCATCCATGTCCACGGCGCGGACGGACGGCTCCTGAGGCGCTTCGGCCCCGAATCGTTCCGCGAGCCCTTCTGGTGCAACCTTGGCTTCTCCCGCGACGGGACGAAGCTCCTCGTCTCGCCGCACAACTGGACCTCGCGCGGCCTGGCCGGCCAGCCGATCCTGCCGGCCGACGCCGGCGCCCGGGACCTCTACGTCCTCGACGTCGCCGGAGGCGGCATCGAGACCGTCCGTTTCCCGGACGCCGTCTCCTCGGCCGACTGGACCGCCGACGGCGGGATCGTCGCGGGCTGCTGGGACCATCGCGTCTATCTTCTCGGCCCGAATCGTCCCCCGGGCGCCGGACTCCCGAAGGGACTGGAGGTGGGCGCGGCCAGCCTCGTGCGCGCCTCCCTCAAGGGGGATCGGATCGCCGTGGCGACCGCGGCGGGCGCCGTGCTCATGCTGGACTCCGGAGGCAACTCCCTCTGGCGCACGGACCTCAACCAGGCCGCCCGGCAGGGCGACAAGTCATGGACGAAGAACCAGAAGGCCGAGCCGGCCGGCCCCGGGCTGTGGCACACGAACGGCGGCCTCGCCCACAGCGACCTCGGCCGCCAGATCCTGATCGAGGCGCCCGAGGGGCTCCTGCTCATCGACCCCAACGCCGGCGCCTCCTTCGAGCAGAACTGGGCGCGGATCCAGGGGGCCGGCCTGGACCCGATGCGGATCAAGTACGTTCTGCTCACCCATGAACACGGCGACCACGCGCCGGGGGCGTACCTCTGGCGCGTCGCCACGGGCGCCCGGGTCGTGGCCAGCGCCGAGATGGCCTATCTCCTCCGGCACCACATCCCCTCCTGCAGTGGCTACGGCTTCCACCCTCCCAATCCCGTGGACCTGGAGCTGACGGAAGACCGCGATCTCGACCTGGCGGGCCTGAAGGTGAAGGCGGTCCGCCTGCCCGGCCACACGTACGGTTCGATGGGCTACCTCTTCGAGAAGGGGGGCCGCGCGTACGTGGCCACGGGAGACCTCATCATGCCCGGCGGCGTCCTGGGCTACTCGGGCAGCGCCGACTTCAGCGCGCGCGACGTCCTGGACAGTCTCAGGAAGCTCGCGGCCCTGAAGCCCGACGTGGTGCTCGGCGGCCACGGCGGCGGGCCGCCGGACAACTTCATCGCCAAGGGCATCGAGGCCGGCGAGGCGACCGGCTGGTCGAGGATGCCGCCCGAGAAGCCCGATCCGTTCTACCGCTTCGCCCGGACCGACTATCTGGTGGCGGCCTGGCTCCAGCCGATCCTGTCGGCGGCCTACGGCGACATGGACGGCGACGGCCGCTCCGACGTGGCCGTGCTCGTCCCCAAGGGAAAAGGGTCCGCCGTGCGCCTCCACCTGAACAGGGGCGGGAAGTTCGCCGAATCCCCCGATGCCGAGATCGACCTGCCGGACCTGGACCGGGGATGGAAGCTCCGCGCCCTGCGCCTCGGCGGCGGCAGGGACGACCTCGCCGTCTCCAGCGAGTCCCAGGCGCTGATCCTCGCCAACCAGGGCCGGCTCGAATTCCGCCCCGTCCCGGTCCCGGGGATGACGCGCGCCTCGCAGTTCCTGACGGGCGATTTCAACGGCGACGGACGCGCGGACCTCCTGATCGGTTCACGCTTCGTCTCCGGATTCGGCATCGCGACGCGGGGCGAGGACGGCTCCTTCCGCGCGCGGCAGGTCAAGGCGCCGGCGTACTTCGACGCGCAGATCGCCGACGTCAACGGCGACGGCAGGGAAGACCTGATCCTGTCGAACGGCGCCGTCTTCCTGCGGGAACCGGGGGGTCCGGTGGCCGAGGCGCCGGCGTTCCAACTCAAGACGCCTCCGGGCAACCAGCCGGGATGGACCTTCATGGCCGCGGCGGACTTCGACCGCGACGGCTGGACCGACGTCGCCTTCGTCGCCAACGACAAGGACGGCGCGGCGGTATGGCTCTACCGGAACGCGCGGAACCCGCAGGCCCCGTTCACCGAGGCGCCGAGCGCGGCGTTCACCGTCCCGGGGGCGCTCGCCCCGCGCGACGGCCCCACGGTCGCCGACTTCAACGGCGACGGCCTGCCCGACCTGATCCTCGGCGCGGGGAACAAGGGAGGGGCCTGCATCCTCGCCGGTTCCGCGGAAGACGGCCTCGACGCGCGGCGGAAGATCGCGATCCCGCTGGACTACGAGCCGCACTTCGACACCCGGCTCGGCGTGGCGGATTTCAACGGCGACGGGCGGCCGGACCTGGCGGGCTTCGGCCCCTCCGCCGTGGGGGCGGTCGGCGTCTACATCCTGCTCCAGCCGCCGAAGTAACTGTTAACGCAGTGGCGACTCGACTGCGTTAACAGCGCCCCCGGACCTTCCGGAGAAGGCCAGCCAATCCCAGGATCAGCAGGCCCTCGATCCCCACGGCGCCGCATCGGCGGTCCGCCCAATCCTCGTCCGAATCGGGATCCGCCCCTCCGGGCGGGCCGGGGAGGGGGGCGTCGGGAGGCGGTTCCGCCGGAGGGGCGCCCGCCGGCGGCACCCCCTGCGCCAGCGCCTTGACGTGGAGACGACCGAGCGCATGTCGCTGACGGCGCGCAACGGC
>CAYNDR010000014.1:4329-21348 GCA_964395295.1 uncultured Planctomycetales bacterium | reverse complement strand
ACGCTCAAGGTATAGTTGTAGATCCGCACGTCGTCCAGGTCGCCCTTGAAGTGCTCCCCGCCCCAGGGCAATCCGCCCAGGCTGACGGAAGCCGGGACCTGCGTCTGGGGGGATTCCGTGGAGCTGTCGACCGGCGATCCGTCCAGGTACAGGCGGTGCGTCGCACCGTCGAACGTGTACGCCAGGTGGTGCCAAAGGCCCGCGGCCGGGGCATCCGTCTTCGCCAGGAACGGCCCGCCGTAGCGCCACGTGCCCAGCTTCCAGCCGGTCCCGTCCAGGTTGTGGAATCCGCTGAAGACGCCGCTGGCGGAGCCGGACAGCACGACCGCGGCCTGAGCCGATCCGGGGACCGACTCGCAGCGCAGCCAGAACGCGTGGCTCTGCGCGGCGTTCGCCGCGGGCATGCCGTTCACGCCGCACGACACGCGTTCGTCGACGCCGTCGAACCGCAAGGCGTTGCCCGCCTGGCCGGCCGTCCAGACGGGACCTCCGAGGAGCGACCCCGTGTTCCCGTTCCCGGACGAATCCGCGGCGCTCGCGCCCGCCGTTTCGTCCAGCTTCCAATGGCCTGCGAGGCTGTTGGCGGCGGGCGGCGGGGGCTGCGGCGGCGGGGCGCCGGCGGGAACCCACGGGTCCCAGCTCAGGACATGCTGCATCTGCGCGACTCCCGTGGCCGGGTCGAACGTCACCGGGAGCCACAGCTGGCAGGACTGCTCCGCGGGCACGCGCTGGCCGTCGGGACCGATGAGCCACTGCTCGCACATCGCGAAGAGCAGGTCCGATTCCGCGACGTAGACGAACGAGGAGATCTGGCTGCTCCAGGTGTTCTGCGCGCTCATCAGGCCCTTGTTTGTGTATGGGCCCAGCGGCGCGTCCGCCACGGCATAGGTCGTGTCGGTGGGATTCAGGCCGGCGACGCCCGAGCCCGCCACGATGTACTTCCCCTTGTAGCGGACCATGGACGAGCCTTCGTACCACTTCCCGCCCCCGGCCTGAAGGGCGATCGTCGTCGAGCCGGTCAGGTTCAGGAAGTCCGCCGTCAGGCGGGTCACGCGGACGCTCCGGTTGTCGTCGTACGCGATGTAGCCCTGCCCGTCGGGGTCCTGCCAGAGGGCGAGGTCTCCGGACGGCCGGAAGTCAGGGCCGGTGAGGACCGTGAACGGCCCGGTCGGCGCACTGGAAGTCGCCACGACCATGGCCGACGGGGCCGCCGTCCCCGTGGGGAACATGAAGAAGTAGAGCACGTACTTGCCGGTCGGGGCGTTGTAGAGGACGCGGGGCCGGTGCCACGTGCCCGCGGTCAGGAATCCGGACGCCGGGTAGGAGAGGACGGCGCCCCGGTACGTCCAGTGCACCAGGTCCGTCGAGCTGTAGCAGTTGATCCCGCATCGGAACTGGGCCCCTCCGGAACCGTAGATGCCGTCGACGTTGCCCTTGTAGGCCCGCCCGTACCAGTAGAAGGTGTCGCCGATCCGCAGGATGCCCCCCTCGTGGCAGTCGATCAGGTTGCCCGCGGTGTCGTACCAGGTCGAGTGGTTGCGGATCTCGTCGGCTCCGGCTGGGGACGCCAGCAGGACGAGGAGCGCGGCCGCGAGGACCGCCGGGAATACCGCCTTCCAGGACAGCACGGGACGGAGTATCATCGGGACCTCCTTTTTCGCGATCGGCCGGAACGGCGATCAGGGAACTCGACGCACGGCCATGTAATTGAGCACGGTATCGTCGGTGCCGTCGGCGGTCTTCACGCCGCTCCGATGGCCGCCGATGACCACGGTCAGGTCCCGGTCGGACACGGTGACCAGGACGTCCTTCCGCACGTGGAAGCGCGAGTTCCGCGTCACGAGGGCGTCGACGGCCTGAAGGCCCTCGACGGCCACGTGGTGGGGCCCCTGGTCCGGCGCGAACGAGCCCGGCCCTCCCACGCTCAGCGTGACCAGGTACCGCCCGTTCGGCACGGCCATCTTCCAGGCGGCCGAGGCCTCCGCCGAACCGCCCGAGACGAACGTCGCCTGCAGGGGATCGGCGATGTCGGGGCTCCGCCCGGCCGCCACGCGGCCCTGCGTCCAGCCGAAGCCGCGCTTCTCGTCGTAGGCCTCGCCCGAGTCGTTGAGAACCCCCTCCGGCAGCGCCGTCCCCGCGGGCCCGAAGTTGACGGTCACCGCGCCCAGCCGCGCCATCTGCAGGCCCGCGGCCGTTTCCGGATAGCGCACCCTGGAGGCGAATTCCATCCCCGCCCCCGCCACCGCGTAATGGCCGCCGGGCACGTCGACCGCCTTCCCGTCAAGGAGGCGCTTGAACCGCACCCTGCCTTCCTCGACCTCCAGCCGCGTTGATCCCTTGTCGCCTCCCGCCACCACCAGGCGGAACGTCGTCCCCAGGATCGTCGCCTCGGCGTGGGGCGTCTCGAAGACCGCCGGCCGGCCGTCGGGCCGCTTCGCGACCTCCGCCGTCACCGTCCCGCGGACCACGAACATCCTCCCGGCTTCCCGTATCGAGGTGTCGCTTCCGAGACGAATCCGCGTGCCGTCGACACAGCGGAGGACCGCGCCGCTCCCCTCGGCCGCGGTCTCCAGGCCCTCGCCGCTCCGGAGGGGCGTCCCGTTCCTCGCCTCGCTCCTCCGGCCCGCCGAAAGGACGTGGACCTCGCCCCGCGCGTCCTCCACGGTCGCCACGGCCGCGGCCGTGGCGGGGGGGACGTCCACCGCGGGTTTCGGGGCGGGCTCGACCGCCTCCGGCGCCTTCTCCCTGGCCTCCTTGACGGCCTTCCTCATCTCCTCCTCGACACGGGCCCGGCGGCCGGCATCCGGCGCCGCCTCTCCGGGTACGGCGGGGGGCGCCTGCTCACGCGGCTTCTCCGCGGATTTCGGCGGAGGCTTCTCTGCCGGGGCCGGGATCTCCTCGGGCGGACCGCCCTTCGCCTCGGGCGCCGCCTTCTCCGGCGGGACCCGCCGCGTTCCCGCGGTCGAGCCAAGCAGATGGAGGAACAGGAGGGCCGCGACGAGGGCCCCGGCCGCCGCCAGGCCGATCGTCCACGAGAGACCGGGCCCGGGCCGCCCGGAAATCCGCCGGCGCCGGTCCCGGCCGGCGATCCCGAGTTCGACCTTGCGGACGAACGAGGTCTCGTCCATCCCGGCCCGGACGGAGCCCAGGACGCCCTGGACGAAGGCGTCCACCCCGGCCTCGGAACCGGCGAGCCCCCGCAGGAGACCATGCACCTGGACGTCTTCCAGGAATTCGCGGCGCAGGGCCTCGTCGGACCGGAGGGCGTCCAGCAGTTCCCGGCGATCTTCGGGGGAGAGGGCGTCTCCCGAGAGGAGCCTCGAAGCCAGGTCCGCGATGCGTTCGTCACTCACAGGCGGCCTCGGATTGCGCCAATTTCGACTGGATGCACCGGCGCAGGGCCGCGCGGATCCGGAGGAGCGTCATGCGCACGAGGCCCTCCTTCCGCCCGGACCGCCGCGCGATTTCCGCGGCGCTGTGTTTCCTGAAGTAGAAGTCCTCCACCAGCGCGGCGCTGGCGCCGGGGAGGCCGCGGACACAGGTTCGAAGGGCCTCCAGTTCCCGCTCCCGCAGGGGCGCCCCGGGGGATTCCGACTGGATCTCCTCGGCCAGCCAGCCCGCCACGGCCGCTTCCAGGGCGTCCCCGCCCTGCATGCGGCGGCGGCTCTCCTCCCGGAGGCAGCTCAGCGCGCGGTTCCGGGCGATCGACAGGAGCCAGAGCCGGAAGGGCGCCTCTCCGCGGTAGGAAGGGAGGTTCTCGTGCGCGCGCACGAAGGTCTCCTGCGCGAGGTCGTCCACCACGTCCCAGCTCCGGATATACCTCGAGAGCGAGCCACGGACGCGCGCCTGGTGCATGCGGACAAGGTCCGAAAACGCGCGGGCGGACCCTCCGCGGGCCTCCTCGATCAGCCGCGCCTCTTCAGGGCCCTGCGGTTCTTCCACGGCCATCGGCCTCCCCAAGAGGGACGCTCCTTTGGCCCGACCGTCACAGGCGAATCCGCCGGCATCGGGGAAAGGGGGGCGAGACGACCTCCCCGGGATTATACCCATGGGGAGGCGAACCGGAATCCGACATCACGTGCCCCCGGATACCCGAGACGATTGATGAGCCCAAGGCGCGCTCTGGCCGGAGGCTAGCGGTCAGGCGCGGAGGTGAAGACGGGGGCGAAGGTGGTCTCCTGCGTCACGGGGTCGACCTTCTGCTCAAGGCGCCCTTTCCGGCCGCATGCGGAGCAGGCGAATTCCCTGCCGGTGCGGGAGGTGCGCGGGGGCTGGACGGCGCCGCACTCGCAGAGGAACTCGCCGGGCTGGAGCCGGGGCGCAGGCGGAGCCGGGGGAGGCGGCGGTGTCTCCGCCGGCCGTTGCCGGGTCCCCTTCCCCGGTTTCTCGGCCTCGGGGACACGCGCGGCAGGCGGCGGGGCCTTCATCCTTTCCACGTTGTATCGCCGGTCGCAGGCAGGGCACGGGACAGGCTTTCCCGCCGTCTCGGCGGGGATGGGGATGCGCCTGCCGCAAGGGCACTTGAAGGACGACGCATCGTGCTTCACCCGGGCGCGGAAGAGCGGCCGGGGCGGAGGGGGCGCGGCCGCCTTCTGTTTCCTGGGCTTGGAGGGCTTCCCCTTCGGACCGGGCGCCTTCTCGCCGCCTGCCGGTTTCCCGCAGCGGGGACAGGGGATCGCTTTCCCGGCTTCATCCGGCGGGACGCGCCTGGGATACCCGCAGTCGCATAAGGGGATGGGCGGCATCTCCCCGGGATCCTTGGCCGCGCGCGCCGGGGCCTGGACCGTGACGATCGGTATCCTCTCGCGGCCCATCGGGTCGAGGCCCCACATGACCGTCACCCAGCAGCCGCAGGACACGCAGGCCCGCGCCCGGCCGAACGCGGCGGCCTCGAACGCCATCGGGACCCCGCAGCGGCAGGCGACGGTATAGGCTGGACGCTTGCCGGGCTTTTCCGACATCCCGAACGCCTCCAGGTTCCAGGAGCAGTGTACCCCGCGGCGCGGCCTCCGCCCAGGAAGAATCTTCACATCCGCTTTCCTGCCGCCCCCGCCGCGAGCCGCGCGTATTATCCCCGGATGCATCGCTTCGCCGCATGGTCCCCGCTCCTCGCCCTCTGCCTCTCCTCGCCGGCGGCCGGCGGCGGGCCCGACGAGGCCCTCTTCGAAGGCCTCCCCGTCCTCGACGAAATCCGTTGCGGCGATCCCGCCGACGCCCACCCCTTCTCCGAGGAGCCCAAGGGGGCCAGCAAAATCGAGACGGTGCTCGGCGTCCCCTGCCGCACCCTCCCCAACGCCGGCGGCCCGAAGTACTTCGCCTACCGCATCGGCGCGGGCAAGGGGCTCAAGGCGGGCGCCCCCTACGTCCTCTCCGTCCGCTTCCCCGAGGACCAGCCGCGCGGCTTCTTCATCCTCAACCGGGGCTGCGAGGCGGGCCGCGGCGTCCAGTCCGGCGCCGCCCTCGGCGACACCCTCTACGGCTTCACCCATAACAACAACGAATCCCTGCAGGTCCCCCTCTCCGGGGCCTTCGTCACGTGGCGCATGGTCTTCTGGCTCCACGACCACCTCCCCGGGATCAGGGTGCATCGCGACAAGACCCCGCGCCCCCACCGCCCGGAGGACGGCTTCTGGATCGTGATCGCCCAGTCCAAGGAGCAGGACGACCCGCTCTCCAAGGGGGCCGCCGCGGCCACGATCCGCCTCCACTCCGTCCCCGACCCCACCAAGCTCGAACTCAAGGTCAACTTCCCCCCCGAGGGCCTCCCCCGCCGCCGCCTCTTCTGGCGCGAGGAGATGTCCGACGAGGTCGTCCAGTCCCGCAAGCCCGAGGAGCGCGGCGTCGCCAACGAGAGCGACTGGTACGAATACAAGGCGCGCCTGATGAAGGTCCTCGGAATGAACACGTTCGCGAAGGACCTCCTCGAGTTCGGCCACAACCAGGGGTGGGACACCGCGCCCTTCTGCCCCAACGACGACTGGGTCAACCGCTCCGCCCACCCCCAGCGCTGGGAGGAGATCCTCAGGATCGCCGCCCGCCACGGCCTCGACGTCCTGCCGTATTACGAGTACTCGGGCAGCATCGGCCAGAAGAGCCTCGGCATCCAGAAGCGGTGCATCCGCCTCGGCGGCGGGAGCAACTACACGAACATCTCCTGGTGCGAGAAGGCCAACGCCGACGTGACCGACCCGGAGACGCTGGAGGACGCGAAGAAAGTCCTCGACGCCACGATCACCCGGTTCAAGGGGCAGGCTTCCTTCGCGGGCGCGTGGTTCCGCCCGCGGCCGGCCTCCATGCCCGTGAGCTTCTCCGACCGCTGCCTCGGACTCTTCGCGAAGGAATCCAACGGCGGCGCGGCGGTCACGCGTCCCCGGCTCCAGGGCGACAAGACGCTTCTCGAGAAATATTACGGGTGGTGGTTCGGCAAGCGCCGCGACTTCCTCGCGGCGCTCCGCGACCACCTCCGCGCGAAGGTCGATCCGAAGGCCGCGATCCTCTTCACGGCCGACCCGAGCGAGCCGGGCCGCCCCCTCATCGGATCCAAGTCGGTCGTGACCGACGACCCGGAGACGTGGAAGAAGATCTTCCCGCTCCCCGGCCACCACCAGTGGTCGTCGGCCCCCCTCTACGACGCGGTGGTGAAGGAGACCCTGCACCTCAAGGCCCTGCTGACGCCGCTGGAGCCCTGGGACCAGTGGGAATCCCAGCACGCCAGCCCGCGGCCGGACCCCGAGAACTACGCGAGGACCGAGGGCGTGATGATGACGTACACCTTCAACCGTGCCTACACGGTCTCGTCCCCCGCCGGCTTCGACGCCTTCCGGACGGCGGGGGGCCTGGCGATCGCGCGGCACTACGCGCTCAACGAGGAGGTCCTGGGCGACATCACGGGCTACTTCTGCTGCGACGTGGACCGCACCGGGCCGTACTCGATGCTCCCCGAGGCGCGCGCCGTCGCGTACGGCGATCCGACCCACATCGCCTATCTCTCCTCCACGAGCTTCAACCGCGCCTTCCCCGAGCACGCGCGCGCCTTCAACGCCGCGTTCCTGGCCCTCCCGGCGCTCCCGGGCGAGCGCCTCCCGACCGCCTGCGACCACCCGGACGTCGTGGTCCGCGCGATCCGGACCCCCGCCCAGGGGACCTACGTCGCGGTCGTCAACGTCGGGCTCAGGGAGGCCAAGGACGTCGCGATCCGGCTCCCCGGCGGCGGACCGGCCACGGACGCCGCGGCGGGCAAGCCCATCGCCGCGCCGGGCGGCGTCTGGAAGGCGACGCTCCGCCCTTGCGAGCTGAGGGCGCTGCACGTCGGCCGATGATGGTCGAAACGCACGTCGTCACGGGCGCCTTCGGCTACAGCGGCAGGTACATCGCCGCGCGCCTCCTGGCGGCGGGCCGCCGCGTCCTCACGCTGACCAATTCGGCGGACCGCCCCGACCCGTTCGGCGGGAAGGTCGAGGCGCGCCCCTTCCACTTCGACCGGCCGGAGAAGCTGGCGGAGTCGCTCCGCGGCGCGAAGGCGCTCTACAACACCTACTGGGTGCGCTTCAACCACCGGCGGTTCACCCACGCGGACGCGGTGCGGAACACGCGGACGCTCTTCCGGGCGGCCCGGGAGGCGGGCGTGGAGCGCGTCGTCCACGTAAGCATCACGAATCCCTCGGAGGACTCGCCGCTGGAGTATTTTTCCGGGAAGGCCGCGCTGGAGCGGGCGCTGAGGGAGTCCGGCCTCTCGCACGCCATCCTGCGCCCGGCGGTGATCTTCGGCCGGGAGGACATCCTCATCAACAACATCGCCTGGGCCCTGCGCCGCCTGCCTGTCTTCGGCCTGTTCGGCGACGGGTGCTACCGGCTCCAGCCCATCTACGTGGACGACCTGGCGGCGCTGGCCGTGGAGCAGGGCGGACGGCGCGAGGACGTCACGATCGACGCCGTGGGACCGGAGGCGTTCGCGTACCGGGAGCTGGCGCGCGCCATCGCCGGCATCATCGGGGTCCGGCGCCCGATCCTCTCCATGCCCCCTGCCGCGGCCTGGGCGGCGGGATGGGCGCTCGGGCTCCTCCAGGGCGACGTCGTGCTCACCTGGCCGGAGGTGCGCGGGCTGATGGCCGGCCTGCTCCACACCGGCTCCCCCCCCGCGGGGCCGACGCGCCTCACCGACTGGGCGCGCCTTCACCGCGACCGCCTCGGCGTCCGCTACGCGAGCGAGCTGGCGCGCCGGAGGGGTTCCTGACGCCACGAGACCATTCCCCCTCCCCGCCCGCCCCGGAGGCCAATCCCCATCGGGAGGCGCATCTGACAATACCATGCCTTCACCCTCGGAAGACCCGCCCCACGTGCGGGGCCTTCGATAACGCGCGGGGGAGCGCCGAGGCCCTGCTTCGGATGACGACCGGGAGGGGGCTGCGAATCCGCAACGAGAAGCAACACCAGGGCCGGCAACCACGACCCCAGAGGGGGCACAGAAGAATCCTCCTATGACTGCGAGATGTGCCCTTTAAGGGCACCTTCTGCGTCCATATTATCACTGGACCTTGACAACATCATAATATTCGAGTAGAATGTGCCTTGAAAGTGCACAATATGCAGACGAAAGACAAAGACAGCCTCAAGACCCTGGGGCCCCGCTCGGCCGCGCTTGTGGCCATGCTTCACGAACGGGGGCGCCTCGTCTTCACGCTCGCCGACGTCTCCGGCCTCACGGGCCTCAAGGGGACCTCCGCCCGCAGCCTCATGCGCAAGCTCGTCGAACGCGGGGTGGCGACGCGCCTCCGGTCCGGCCTCTTCATCCTGGTCCCGTTCGAACTCGGACGCGAGCGGGAGTACTTCGGGAATCCCTATGTCGTCGCCCGCGAGCTCATGGGCGGAAAGCCTTACTATATTTCGCACGCGTCCGCGATGGACCTCCATGGCATGGCCACCCAGCCCGGGCTCGTCGTCTTCGTCACGTCGCCCGCGCCCATGCGCGGACGCACCGTCCTGGGGACGGAGTTCCGGTTCGTCCGATGCAAATCCTCGGACTTCTTCGGCACGACCGGGCACTGGGTCGACAAGCGGGAGAAGGTCGTGGCGAGCGATCTCGATCGGACGGTCGTGGACGGCCTCAAGCAGCCGGAGCACGCCGGCGGTTTGGCCGAGGTGGCCAAGGGCCTCTCGATGCGCCGGGCGGACGTGAGCGCGAAGAGGCTCGTGGACTACGCCCTCCGCCTCGGGGTCGGCGCGGTGATCCGCCGTCTGGGCTATCTCCTGGAGGCCTGCGGCATCGGGACGACCGAGGAAGTCGCCCGGCTGCGCGGGGAGCTCACGTCGGCCTACAGCCTCCTTGATCCTGTTCTCCCCCCGGAGGGAAGGTTCCTCTCGCGGTGGCGGCTCCGCCTGAACGTGAGCCCCGAGGAAATCCAGGCCGTGGCGAGGACCTGACCGATGATCCCGCCGCGCAACCTCTCGCTCCTCTCCAACCGGCTGGCCAGGGCCGGCGGCCGCCGCCTTCCCGAGGCCGTCCTCGAGCGCGACTATTGCCTGGCGTGGTTCCTCGTAGCGCTTTCGCGGACGCCCCTCCGCGGCCGCCTGTGCTTCAAGGGGGGCACGGCCCTCAAGAGGTGCTACTTCGGCGACTACCGCTTCTCCGAGGATCTGGACTTCACGCTCGCGGCCGGGTCGGCCTTTGGCGAGGTCGCCCGGGGACTCGAAGCGGTCTTCGCCGAGGCGAGGCGCGCGACGGGCGCGGTCTTCCGCCTCGCGCGCGAGGACCGGCGGACGCACGAGAACAGCCGGACCTTCTACATCGGATACGAGGGGCCGCTTCCCGCCCCCGCCGGGGGCCGCGAGGTGAAGGTCGACATCACCCTCCGCGAGCGATTCGTCTTCCCCCTCGAGGATCGGCCCGTCCTCCGAGGCTACGAGGAATACGCCGACCTGCCCGAAGGCGCGAGGATCCGAGTCTATTCCCTCGGCGAGATCGCGACCGAGAAGGTGGTCGCGCTCCTGGACCGGGCGCGGAACGAACCGCGCGACCTTTATGACGTCTGGTACTTCGTGGAAGGGGGCCACATCGACCTCGGAGACCTCGCGGGCGCGGTCGACCAGAAGCTGGACTTCCGCGGCAAGAAGCTCTCGGACGTGCGCGGCGAGTTCGCGGCCAAGGGGCCGCGCTACGAGAAGCTCTGGGGGCCCCGGCTCTCCAGCCAGATGGCGGACCTGCCCGAGTTCAATGAGGTCTACCGGTCCGTGCGGCGGGCCTTCCGGCAGGCCGGCCTGGCCGGGAAATAGCCGGGCCCCATCCGGAACGCCCGCCCTTCAGGACCAAGCCCGAACTCCGGGTCCGCTACCCCCTCCGCGCGGCCCCCGCCTCCTTCACGGCCTTCGCGAACTCCGCGAACGCCGGAAGGTCGATCTGCTGGGTCTGGTCCGAGAGGGCGAAGGCGGGCGCCGGGTGGACCTCCACCATCACGCCGTGCGCCCCGGCCGCGATCGCCGCCCGCGCCAGCGGCGCCAGGATGTCCGTCCGCCCCGCCGCGTGGGAGACGTCCACGATCACCGGCAGGTGGCTGTGCATCCTGAGGAGCGGCACCGCGGCGATGTCGAGCGTATTGCGCGTCCAGCGCTCGAACGTCCGGATGCCCCGCTCGCAGAGGATGATCCTCCCGGTCCCGCCGATCAGGTACTCGGCGGCCAGCAGGAACTCCTCGCAGGTCGCGGCGAGCCCGCGCTTGAGGAGGACGGGCTTGCCGGCCTTTCCCACCGCCTCCAGGAGCCTGAAGTTGCTCATGTTGCGGGCGCCGACCTGAAGGATGTCGATCGGCTCCGCCAGGGGGATCGAGGCGGCGTCCATGACCTCGCTGACGCTCGCTAGGCCGAACTCCTTCGCTACGCGCGCGAGGATCTCGTAGCCTTTCGCGCCCAGCCCCTGGAAGGCGTAGGGGCTCGTGCGGGGCTTGAAGGCGCCCCCGCGGAGGACCTTCGCCCCCGCCTCCGCCAGCGCCGCCGCCACCCGGCGGACCTGCTCCTCGGACTCGACCGAGCAGGGGCCGGCCACGATGACCGGCTCGGGCCCGCCGAAGACGGCGGCCCCCACGGAGAAGACCGTGTCGGCCTGCTTGTGCCGGCGCGAGACCTTGAGGACCTCCGCCTCCTGGTGCTCCATGAGGTCGAGCGAGGCGCGGAAGATCTCGGTGAAGAGGTACCGGACGGTCGCGTCGCTGAAGGGGCCCGGGTTGCGCGGCAGGAGCGCCTCCAGCTCCTCGGACTCGCGCAGGGGATCGAACTTCTCCAGCCCCTCGCGGGTCTTGATCGCGCCGATCCGTCGGACCAGGGCGCCCCGTTCGGAGAGCAGCCCCAGCATCTGCCCGTTGATCGCGTCGACCCGCTGCCGGAGCGCCAGGATCTCGTCGAAGCTCATGGATTCCTCGCTCGATTCAGGACCGGGCGCACGATAGCACGGGGAGGAATGCGGGTAAAGGCTTCCAACGGCGCCGGAGCGCGATAGAATTACACCCATGCCCGTCACGCCCGACTGGATCGAGCGCTACCTGGCCGACGAGACGGAGCCCTACCGCGATCCCGACATGGCCGGCCTCGATCCTCCTCTCGCGGCGCTGATCCAGGAGAAACTGCGGGGCGGCCTCGCGCGCCTCAACGCCGTCCCCGAATCCGACCCCTTCTGGAAGGGCACGAACGGAGATCCGACCTTCGGCAAGCTGTACGAATATCTCGAATCCGCGCTGGCCCTGAACCCGGGGGACGAAGAAGCCCGGTGGATCCTCTTCGCCCTTGGATTGCATTACGGCGACAACGATTCCTGGCTGAAATCCCTGGGGCCGCTGGCGGAGAACGACCCTCGCCTGCTCCGTTGGCTGGTCGCCGCGGGGCGGTTCATCTTTCTCCGGACGGGCCACAACCCCGGCGCGTCCCTCCGCGACTTCCTGAAACGGCTCGCGAAGAAGGTCCCGGGCACCCGAGGGCAGATCGACCGGATGGAGGACGACCCCGACGCCCACGTCCGGAAGATGGCCTCTCTAGCGACGGCCCTTCTCCAGGACGAAGACGCCCTCCTGGGGGAAGCCGAGGAATTCCGGCCGATGCAGGAGCCGGCGGAAGCCCGGGACGTCGCGATGAAGGCCGTCTACTCCACCGGCGATCCCGCCGAGGCGGCCACCCTCCTGGCGATCCTGCGGACACGGGGGATCGAGTGCTTTCTCGAGAACGAAGGCGGGGCCATGTACGCCATGGGGATTCCCTCGCCCGCCATCCCCCTCGTCCTTTCGGTGCCGGACGGGGACGCGGACAGGGCCGTGGCGCTGATCAAGGAAACGAGGAAAAGTCCGGAGGCACAGGCCCGGCCCGCCCCGGCGGAAGGCGGGGGAAAATCCCCTGCCGGCGAAGGGCCTCAGGCCCTTCCCCAGGAGGTGTCCAGGACACGGCGTAAGAACAGGATCGCATGGAACATCGTCGCCTGCGTCCTGGTTCCGTTCGTGATTCCCTTCGTCCTGCTGAAGTCCTACAAAAGCAGGCTGAGGTTCCTGGTCGGGCTGGCCATCACCTGCGCGATCCTGGTTTGGATGCTTCACGCGCCGGATCTGAAGGATCCCACCGTCGCCATCTTCTCCTTCGTCATGGCGGCCTCCATCATCTCGACCGCGCTCGCGATATACCTCGACGCCCGCCGCCGCAAATCCCCGCCGAATCCCTGACGCCGTTTCGCCAGCAACCGTTGCCGCCGGCGGGGGTTGAACAGGAGAGGAGATCCCCGCATGAAGAACGCCGCCGCCCTCGGGCTTGCCGTCCTCGCCGCCGCCCTGGCCCCCGCGTCCGCCCAGGACCAGGCCGCGCGCCCCAACGTCATCGTCATCGTCGCCGACGACCTCGGCTGGGGCGAGACCGGCCCGCAGGGCGGCAAGGATATCCCCACGCCGGCCCTCGATTCCATGGCGAAGTCCGGCATCCGCTTCACCAACGGCTACGTCTCCTGCCCCGTGTGCAGCCCCACCCGCGCGGGCTTCCTCACCGGCCGCTACCAGCAGCGCTTCGGCCACGAGTTCAACCCCGGCCCCGAGCAGACCGCCAGCGAGGGCTTCGGCCTGGACCTCAAGCAGGCCACGATCGCCGACCGGATGAAGGCCCTCGGGTACGCCACGGGGATGTTCGGCAAGTGGCACCTCGGATACAAACCTGACTACCATCCCCTGAAGCGCGGCTTCGACGAGTTCTACGGCTTCCTCGGCGGCGCGCACCCCTACCTCCCCGAAGGCGCCCGCGCGCGCGGCGCCATCCTCCGCGGCACGGAGGCCTTGGAGCCGCCCGCCTACCTGACCGACGCCTTCGGCGGCGAGGCCGTCTCCTTCATCGAGAAGCACAAGGACAGGCCGTTCTTCCTCTACCTCCCCTTCAACGCCGTCCACGCCCCCCTCCAGGGCATCGACAAGTACCTGAAGCGGTTCGAGTCGCTCTCCGGCCGCCGGCAGACCTTCGCCGCGATGCTCTCCGCGATGGACGACAACATCGGGCGCGTCCTGGACAAGCTGGCCGAGCTCAAGATCGAGGAGCGGACGCTCGTCTTCTACTTCAGCGACAACGGCGGGCCGACCCCGCAGACCACCTCCGGCAACGGCCCCCTCCGCGGCTTCAAGGGCCAGGCCTTCGAGGGCGGCATCCGCGTCCCCTTCATGGTCCAGTGGAAGGGGAAGCTCCCCGCCGGGAAGGTCTATGACCAACCCGTCATCGCGCTCGACATCCTCCCCACCGCGGTGGCCGCGGCGGGAGGCGCGATCGATCCCGCCTGGAAGCTCGACGGCGTGAACCTCCTCCCCTTCCTCACCGGCGAGAATCCGGGCCGTCCCCACGAGGCCCTCTTCTGGCGGATGGGCGACAAGAAGGCCGCCCGCCTGGGCGAC
This sequence comes from uncultured Planctomycetales bacterium, assembly GCA_964395295.1. Classification (GTDB taxonomy): domain Bacteria; phylum Planctomycetota; class MHYJ01; order MHYJ01; family JACPRB01; genus CAYNDR01. Next base: position 7,459 of record CAYNDR010000014.1, on the reverse strand, counting down.
TGGAAGCTGGTCTTCGACCGCGACCTCGCGAAGCCGGGGCTCTTCAACCTGGCCGAGGACATCGGCGAGAAGAACGACCTCGCGGAGAAGTCGCCGGAGAAGCTCAAGGAGCTCCAGGCCGCCCTGGACGCCTGGGAGGCGCAGATCGAAAAGCCGCGCTGGGGCCGGGCGGAACGGATCGGCGGGGCGAGGCGGCGCAATCCGTGATCGCGGGGCGCGTAGAGTAGTTAAGGCGGTCGGCCCTCCGGAGCGGGAGGCCGGCGCCCCGAACCCATCCACGGAGGCCCCATGAACCGTCCCCTCACGCGCCGCGAGATGCTCCAAGGCACGGCCGCCCTGTCGGCCGCCCCGCTCTTCCTGCCCCAGGGATCGCCCAACGAGAAGCTGAAGATCGCCTGCATCGGCGTGGGCGGCCGCGGCGGCGCGCACTTCGACGAGGCCCTCAAGGGCGGGCAGGTCGTCGCCATCGTGGACGTGGACGACAACGCCCTGGCGGGGGCGATGAAGAAGGCCTCGGGCAAGGGCCAGAATCCGAAGTCCTACTTCGACTTCCGGAAGATGTACGACGAAATGGGCAAGGACCTGGACGCCGTCTTCGTGGCCACGCCCGACCACAACCACGCGGCGGCCGTGATGCGGGCGATCAGGCTCGGCAAGCACGTCTACGTCGAGAAGCCGATGTGCCACGACCTCGCCGAGGTCCGCGCCCTCACGGAGGCGGCCCGCGAGAAGAAGGTGGCCACCCAGCTCGGCAACCAGGGCCACAGCGGCGAGGGCTACCGGCGGCTCGTGGAGGTCGTCCAGTCCGGCGCCATCGGGGCCGTCAAGGAGACCCACACCTGGATGTGGTGCACGTGGAACTTCGGCTACGGGGCCGACACGGGGCGGCCGGACTCGAAGCCCGCGCCGAAGCACCTCCACTGGGACGAGTGGATCGGCACGGCCCCCTACCGGGACTTCCACGACGGCCTGCACCCCGTGGCCTGGCGCGGATGGCGCGACTTCGGGACGGGCAACCTCGGCGACTTCGGCTGCCACATGCTCGACGGCGTCGTCTGGGCCCTCAAGCCCGGCCACGCCTCGGCCGTCACGGCCCTCGAGTCGGTGGGCGGCAGCGACGAACGGTTCCCCCGGTACGAGGTCATCCGCTGGGACTTCCCCGCCCGCGAGGGCCTCCAGCCCTTCCAGATGTACTGGTACGGCGGCGGGGAGAAGAACACCAATCCCGATCTCAAGGACCCGAGGGGGAAGATGAAGCCGTGGACGTCCCGCCGCCCCTGGCTGGCGGAGGAGCTGGAACAGCAGTACGGGATCGACCTCGGCTGCATGGGGACGCTCTACGTGGGGGAGAAGGGCCTGCTCTACACCGGCGCCAGCGGAAGCAACTTCATGAGCATCCCGGAGGCGAAGATGAAGGAGTGGCCCGAGGCCCCGAAGACGCTCCGGCGGATCCCCGGGAACGAGCGGGGACACCAGGCGGAGTTCCTGCGGGCCTGCAAGGGAGGGGAGCCGGCGAACTGCGCCTTCGACTACGCGGGGCCGATGAACGAGATCATCTGCCTGGGCCACGCGGCCCTGCGGATGCCCCCGGGGAAAAAACTCGAATGGGACGGCCCGGCCATGAAGTTCAGGAACGCCCCCGAGGCCGACCGGTTCCTCCGGCGGGAGTACCGCAAGGGCTGGGAGCCGGCGTAGGCCATCCGGGAGGCGCCTGCCTCAATTCTTCGGCGGGGCCTCCACGGGAACCGGCGGGAGCGGCAGGGCCAGCGGCCTCGCCTCCTCCGGCGCGGTCCGCGCGGGCGGGATGTCCCGCCGGTGCTGGAACGGATCGGCCGCCGCCGAGGGGGGCGGCGCCGGGAGGGCCGCCGGCGCGGGGCGCGCCGCGGGGAGCGACATCCGGTCGCCGAGGTTCCGCACCTCCGCCTCGGCCGCGGCCCGCGGCGTGAGCGCCGCGGAAGCGGGCGGCGGGGCCTTGGCCGCGGCGGGCTTGAGGACGAGCGTCACCTCAGTCCCCTCGGGCGGCAGGAGGTCCTTGGCCGTCTCGAGCTTCACCAGGCCTTCCTCGCGCATCGTGAGGCTGGTCTGGATCACCAGCTCGTCGGTCACCGGGAAGAGCCCCACGAGCGTCCCGGAGAGGTCGGCGGCGTACACCTGGTCCGGCTTGGCGGGATCGGGCTGCTTCGTCGACGATCCGGTGAAATGCCACTTCACCGGCGGGAGCGGCCTGCCCGTCCTCCTGTCCATGAGGAGGGCCTCCACGCGCACCCGCTTCTTCCCCGGCGCGCCCTTCTCGGGGACCTCCAGCAGCCGCCCGCCGTCCGCGCCGGAGGCCACGGCATCGGCGCCCCGCGCCGGCTTGCCCGCCTTCAGGCCGAGGCTTTCCAGCGCCTTGTGGACCTCCGTGGGCACCGCGGCGACCGTCACGACCGTCTCGTGGGCCTTCTGCCCCTTCGGCGCCGGGTACGAGGCGATCACCTCGATGGGGTAGACCTCCGGCAGGTTGGGCAGTTTCCGCGGCGCGATGCGGGCCGGGATGAGGACCTCCTTCTTCTCCCGGTCCACCGTGAACCCGGCCGGCGTCGCCTGCCGGCCCCCGGCCGCCGCCGCGGCGATCCCGAGGCCCAGCGCCGCCGCCCACAGCATCCGTTTCTTCGTCATTCGCCGGCTCCGATGCAAACGAGGGCCGTCCCCTGCCCCGCCGAAGCGCCTTCCAGGTTGCACGTGGCCACGTAGAGGCGCCCGCGATGCAGTACGGGAGAACCGTAAACCATCCCCGGCGCGCCCGCCGCCGAGGCCGCGTCCAGCTTCCAGAGGGGCTTCCCGTCCTTGAGGCCGACCGCGTGGACCGTGCCCTTGAGGTCCGCCGCGTAGACGGCCTCGCGCGAGACCGCCGCGCCGGCGAAGAAGGGCGCGTCGCCCTTGTGCGTCCAGCGCGGCTCGCCGGTCTTCGCGTCGAGCGCCTGGACCCGCCCGGCCGTGTCCGTGAAGACCGCGAGGTCCCCCGCGATCGCCGCCGCCCCCAGGACGCCCGCGTCCACCTCGCGGCGCCACTCCACCGCGCCGTCCGCGAGCTTCAGCGCCACGACCTCCCCGCAGGCGCCGCCGAGCTTCTGCGGGTCGAACCGGACGC
>CAYNDR010000014.1:0-4319 GCA_964395295.1 uncultured Planctomycetales bacterium | reverse complement strand
GCTGCACGAGACCAGCACGCGCCCGCCCGAGACCGAGGGCCCGCCCCACGGGTTGTGCTTGAGCGGCGCCTTCCAGAGCACCTTGCCGTCCTCGGCGCCCATGCAGAAGAGCGCCCGGTCGCCCTTCTGCTCCGCGTCGAGGAACGCCGAGCCCGCCAGGACCTTGCCCTCCACGACCGCCGTGGGCCCGTCCACGTGCCAGGCGTTCTTCCCCTGCTCCCACCACAGCTTGGGGGCCGGCTGGGGGAGCGACATCTCGTTCGGCGGGATGGCGAAGTCCGGGTCCTTCTTGGCGTCCTGCTCGTACTTCGCCGCGAGATCCTTCCAGCGCCTGTCGATCAGGGCCTCCACCTCCGCCGCCGAGACTTCCTTCCCCTCCAGCGTCATGCGGCGGAGGTCCACGCAGAGGACGCCCCCGCTCCCCGCCCCGAAGAAGACGCGGCCGCCCGCGCCCGAGGGCGAGCCCTCGATGTGGACCAGTTCCCCCGCCACGTTCAGGCGCCAGAGCGTCCGTCCGTCCGAGGCGCGCAGGCAGAGGAAGGACGCCCCTTCCGTCTGGTGCATGCCCTCGCCGAACAGCACCTTCCCCTCCGCGACCGCGGGGGCGCAGACCGTGGGGATGCGCAGGACCGGGGCGGACTTCGTCCAGGCGATCCGCTTCGGCGCCGCGTCCGCCAGGTCCACCGCGTGGAACGACCCCGTGTTGAACGCGCCGAGCGCCGGGAGGTAGAGCCGGTCGCCGGACGCCACGAGGCTCGCCGCGAAGTGCTCCCGGGACGGGTGCGCCCAGAGCACCTTCGGCTTCGCGGGCCCGGGCTGGCCGTCGACGCCCCCCGCGCGTTCCGGGTTGCCGCGGTGCGTGGTCCAGTCGGAAGCCTGTGCCAGGACGATCAATCCCAGCGATAGGATCAGGCTCATTTCCTCCCCTTGCGGGCCGGGTCGCCCAGGAACGCCGCGGGCTCGGCCCCTTCGTTGGCGAAGACGAGGTCCCAGACGCCGTCCTTGTTGAGGTCCACCGCGGCGGCGCCCCGCGTGTGGTGCACCTTCTGGTAGAGCCCGAGGGCGTCCCCGGCGTCGTCGAACTTCACGCCTCCGAGGTTGCGGAAGAAGCGGTTGGGCCCGCCCACACAGCCCACCAGGAGGTCGAGCCGGCCGCGGCCGTCGAAGTCCACCCACGCCGCGCAGGTCGCCCGGCCCATCGGCTTGCCCAGGTCTCCCGAGTTGGCCGTGACGTCGGCGAACTTCCCCTTGCCGTCGTTCCGGAAGAGCTTCGACACCCCGTCCTGCGGGACGAAGAGGTCCGGGGCGCCGTCCCCGTTGAAGTCGCCGAAGGCCGGCCCCACCCGCCCGGGGCGGTACTTGAGGCCCGAGTCCTTCGCCTCGACGAATCCGCCCGGGGTGTTGAGGACGAGCACGCCCTCGCCCGCGCTGTAGAGGAAGTCGGGGCGCTTGTCGCCGTTCGCGTCGGCCACGGCGAGGTGGTCGCCCCGCGTCCAGCCCGCGGCGCCGTCCGGCCCCAGGCCCGCCTTCTCCGAGACGTCCTCGAAGAGGTTCCCCACGGACACCGTGGCCTCCTTGGCGGCGAAGTAGAACGCCCAGTCGCCCCCGCCCTGGCAGATCTTCATGAGGAAATGGTTCTTGCCGGCCTGGAGGGGCAGCGTCACGGCGTTCTGGTCGGGCGCGGCGCCGCGGTAGACGTTCTCGGCGAGGAGCCTCTTCCCGTTGAGCCAGACGCTCAGGGTGTCGTCGCTCCCGAGCGACACCGGAAGCTCCGCGGGCGCCTTCGAGGTGATCTCGCGGTAGACGTAGGCCACGCTCTCGTTGTTGAGCTCCGGCTTGAAGATCAGCAGGCTCTGGACCTGGCCGTCGGTGAAGGCGTGCTGTTTCCACCCGGCCTTGCCGCCCTTCGCGTCGTACTGGGCCTTGAGGTTGATCTCCTTCTCGGGCGGGTAGGCCGCGTCGAAGCCCTTCTGGCCGGCGTTGTCGAACGGGCCGATGTAGTGCCAGGGGCCGAGCTGGGGAGGGCCGGGCACGGCGGGCGCCTTGTCGGCCGCGTTGCGGTAGAGCCGCAGGCCCATGAAGCCGTTGGCCGCGAGGATGTCGGGCTTCTTGTCGCCGTCGTAGTCAATCCAGGCGGCGGCGGTGACGTTGGGGTAGCTCTCGCGGGGCAGGCCGCCCGAGTCGTCCCGGAACGCGGCCCCGAGGTTCGCCAGGAGCTTCACGCCCGACGGGGCCGCCAGGAGGAGGTCGGGCTTGCCGTCGCCGTTGTAGTCCGCCCAGTCCGCGGCGCGCGCGCCGCCCGAGTAGGGGAGGGTCATCTCGACGAGGGCGTTCCCCTCGTTCTTGATCAGGATCGTCTTCGTCTCGCCGAAGAGGCAGAAGTCGGCGTCGCCGTCGCCGTCGAAGTCGCAGGCGGCCAGCCCGCGCGTCTCGGGGTCCACGCGCGGGAGAGGCGCCATGTGGGTGAACCCGGGCATCCCGAGGAGGCGCTTGAAGTCCTCGTTGCCCCAGCCCACGAAGTCCCGCTGGGGGTTGTAGTCCTGGATCTTGAGGCTGGCGCGGAGGCGCTGGACCTTGGCGCGGCGGAGGTGGAGGTCGTCCTTGTTCCCGTCCACCATGCTCGGGACGACCACCTCGCGGTTCGCGAGCATCTCCATCACCACCTGCCCCAGCTTCTCGGGCTTCCCCGCGAAGGTGCGCAGGAGGAACGGCTCCGCGTGGCTCATGTTCCACCAGTCGCCGCCGGCATAGCACTGGTACCAGTAGGTGTCCAGGCACGTCTCGCTGGCGCCGCCGTTGTGGAAGATGACCGCCATCTTGCCGGGCTCGGCCACGGCCATGATGGTCTGCCACTCGCGCGGGTGGAAGCCGCCGCGGCCGATGTTGTGGCGGATCACGTCCGTGGGGTGCTTGCCCTTGAGGTCCTGGACCTTGCGGAAGATGACGAGGTTCTTCTCCTTGTCCGTCTTCTCGACCTGGGCGACGAGGATGTGGGAGGACTCGGCCATCAGGCGCCCGAGCGGGTACGGCGCCTCGATGTACGCGGGCGCCGGAAGGGGCGCCGCCGCGAGCGCCAGGGCCACGACGGCCGGCGCCATCCATTGAATCATTGAGCGATTGAGCCATTGTGCCATTGTGCGTCCCCCCGATCCCCCCCGGGGGGTAGGGGGGATTCCCAACGACTCAATCGCTCGATGGCCCGATGGCTCGATCTTCATGGCTTCTTCTCCTGCAGCAACTCCTGCGCGGCCCGGGTCCACTCGCTGCCCGGGTAGTCCTGGACGACCGACTGGAGCGCCTTGGCCGCCTCGGCATCCTGCTTGGCCTCCTTGAGCGCCAGGCCGTGGTGGTACCGGAGGAGCGGGACCCACGAGGCGCGCGCGGGGTCCTTCTTGAGGTCCGCCTCGTACTTCTGGCGGCACTCGGCCATCACGGCAACGGCCTCGGCCGCGCGGTTCCGCGAACGGAGGAGCTGGGCCTCGCGGAGGAGCGCCACCGGGGCGATGGGCGCCTTCGAGAGGGGCTCCTGGTGGAAGCGCGGGAACTTCCCGAGCGCGGTGGGGACGTCCCCGCCGATCGCGATGGCGTTGGCGCGCTCGTACTCCGCCACGGCGCGGAGCGGGTGGTTGGCGAACTGCCCGCGCACCTGTTCGTAGGTCTGCACCGCCGCCTGGACGGCCTGGGCGCGCGCCTGCGGGTCCGCCTGGAGGAGCGCGGCGACCTGCTGCTGGGCGAAGCCCAGCTTGATCATCACGTCGGGGGCCTCCGGCGCCTGCGGCTGGGCCGCGAGGAACGCCTGGAGCGCCTGGATGGCGAGGTTGAGCTGCTGGAGCCGCCGCGAGGCCGTCACGGCGTCCCGCGCCTCGGCCGCCGGGGGGCCCGACCGCAGGAGCGAGTCCGCCAGGACGTGCGAGGACGCCGCCAGCGGCCCCCCGCGGTCGGCCTCGGCGATCGCGGCGAGCGCCGCCGCGGCCTCGGCGTACCGGCCCACGGCGTAGAGCGCCATCGCCAGCCGGTACCGGCACACGCTCGCCTGCGGCAGGTCGGGGTACTTCGCGAGGAGCCGCTCGTAGCGGCGGACCGCCTCGTCGTAGAGCGGCCGATGCTCGGGCGAGTCCCCCGCGGCCTGGGCGGCCGCGAAGGCGCACTCCGCGTAGCGGAAGAGCGCCTCCGCCATGAGGGCGCCGCGCGGGTGCTCCTTCTCGAACTGCCGAAAGGCCTCCTCGGCCTCGCGGAGCCGGCCCGAGAGCTGGAGGCACGCCACCATCCACGCCAGCGCGTCCGCGCCGCGCAAACCTGCCACGAAGCCCCGGTAGACG
>CAYNDR010000013.1:16598-37451 GCA_964395295.1 uncultured Planctomycetales bacterium | reverse complement strand
TCGGCGTTGGGAATGCTCAAGGCACCGGCGCCGGCGACGACCTTGGGAGAACTGTCGGCAGCGGGCGGGGCAGGGCGACGAGCGGGCGCCGTCGTGGGTTGCTGCGCCGCGCAGCCGATGGCGGTGGCCCCGAGCAAGAGCGGGATGAACGCTCGCATGTGGGTCGCTAGACTCCTGGTGGACAAGGGGGTCATCGAGGGCCGGAAGCTACCCGAGGTACCAACCAGCGGCCAGATGGCTCGTGAGTCCCTTCACGCCACCCGCCGGACCCGGCGCCGCCGTGCGACTACTGATGCGCCGATGCGGTCCCTTGCCGCACGAGCGGCACCACTTCGTCTGCGACGTCGGTGCAGATGGCATCGACGCCGATCGTCCGCAGGTGCGTGATGGCTCCTGGCGCGTTCACCGTCCACGCGATCACGCGCCCGCCCGCCGCGTGTACCCGCTTCACCTTCTCCTCGTCAAAGCCGCCCACCCAGCAGCTGCCCAAGCCGAAGTCCCTGCTGGAATTGAAGCGCGCGATGGACGCGGCGTCGGGGGCGACGGACGTGGGGACGCGCCTGCTGATCGCGCTGGCGGCCTTCGCGGGGGAGGAGTTCGACCCCCGGCCGGTGTCGGAGAGTTTCCGGAAGCTGGCGTCGCAGGCCAAGGACACCCCGATCGGCGCCCTCTGCGACCAGGCGGCCAAGCAGGCCAAGGACTCCGTCTCGTGCCCCGATTGCAAGGGAGACGGCCAGTACCCGTGCAAGACGTGCAACGCCACGGGCATGGCCCCCTGCTCCAACTGCAACGGCACCGGCAACGTCACGGCCGTGGGCGGCGGGGGCGGAGGCTTCGGCCGGAGGGGCGGATTCTTCGTGCCCTGCAAGACCTGCAAGCAGAAGGGCAACGTGGTCTGCCCCGCCTGCGGCGGGGGCCGGATCGCCAAGTGCGCCACGTGCAACGGAGCCAAGGTCCGCAAGAGCATCCCCACGGCCGACTTCAAGAGCTTCCTCGAAGCCAGCCCCTGCAAGTCCTGCTCGGGGACGGGTGGCGTCTTCACGCAGGCCCTGTATCCATGCCCCTCCTGCGAGGGCCTGGGCCGGTTCCCCGGGAAGTAGCGCCGCCCTCCTCAGCGGGACCGCCAGGACCGGCCACGGCAGGCCTTGACCGCCTCGACCAGCTTGTGGAGATGGTAGAGGTCGCCCCTCGCGAGCCACGGGACGTCCGCATACCGCTCCAGGGCCGTCCCCTTCTCGCCCAGGACCCACGCGCGCGCCAGGAAGTGGCCGTAGGCGTCGCACGGCGGATTGAAGCCGATCTCCGCGCCGAGGATGGCCTCGGAATAGGCCGCGTACCAATGCGGGAGGTTCTCCGCCACGCGGGCGCAGTAGGCCTCGGTCTCCGGCTTCAGGTGGTCCGCCAGGAACTGACCGGTTTCCGGCACCATGTCCCGGAACGGCAGAAGGTGCGGCGTGGTCCGGTTGTACCAGTAGTGGCGGGGGTCGAGGCCGCGCTTCTGCCCGTTCCCGTTGCAGTCCACCCCCGCCCACTCCCAGAGGTCCACGCCGGTCTCGTCGAGACGGTGGACCTGCCGGACGTTGTCGACCGGCCGCTTCCAGTTCCAGCTGACGAGTTCCCCGATCCAGCTCCCCTGGCGCTTCTTCGTCCACCACGCCGGATCGTCCGGCAAAGCATGCTTCTTCGGGTCCGTCTCGACCCGGATCGCGAACTGCTCCGGACGGACCTCTCCGTGTCCCGCGCCGAAACCGTAGTCCACGTTGAACTGCCGGGAGTCGTGCAGGTACTGCGTGTACTTGCCCATGGCGAAACGAAGCGCCGCCATCCGGGCGAGCATTCCCCACCCGAGCGCTTCGGCCTCGCGGTCGCCCGCGAGGCGGGCGAGGCGGATGGTTCCGACGAATCCCGCGAAGAGCCCGTTGACGCCGTGGACCGCGTTGAACGCGGGGGTATGGCCCCGCCTCCAGTAGAGCGTGGCCCAGTCGCGATGATCGAGTGAGGCCGCCACGATCGCGCGGCAGAGGTCCATCGTCTCCTTCGAGGGCTTTTCCCCGAGGGTCTCGGCCGCGCGCGCCAGACCGTAGAGGTTCCAGACCGGCACCCGGCCCTTCGTCCGGTGCGCCAGGACCTTCTCCTCCCACTTCTTGATCAAGTTGGCATCGGGGCCCGCGGCCTCGCGCCGCGCCCCCTGCGCGTATGGTACCGTCGCATGCCGCTCCGGCGGAAAGCCCTCGCGCTCTGTCTTCAGAAAGGCGCGGAGTTTCTCCCGTTCGGCCTCCGGCAGTACCGGCGCCAGTTCCGCCAGGAGATAGAGCGTCTCGCCGGGATTGTCCCAGTAGACGTCCCCGCGGTCGTCGGCCCCACTGCCGGGGACGTTGACGAGGAAGAGCCAGGGAGCCAGATGGCCCGCAGAGATCGCCTTCTCAACTTCGGTATCGAGTTCCTTCTGAAGCCCCGGCGGCACGGCCCCCGGGCCGAGTTCCGCGCGGCCGAAGACGTACTTGCCGAGCCCCTTGATCCTCCACGCGAATCCCTCGGCGTCATCCACCCCCCACAGGGGCCCCAGCGGGCTGTGGTGGTCCGTTTCGCGCGGCTTTCGGTCGAACTCGACCGGAAATCCATGCCTGGCGGCCAGCGCCAGCATCGGCGGCAGCGGCGCGAATCCCCGCCGGTCGAACTTCACGGAGACCCGGACGGTGTCGGAGTCCGCGTCGTACGAGTACGTCTCGACGGCGGAGGCGGGGATCTCACGGTCGCCGCGCCACCCGGCCTTGTCGACGATCTCATATTGGAGCTTCGCCTCGTCGCCCAGGGCCAGCAACAGCGCCGCCAGCAGGCTCATTTACCGCTCCCCGCGATCCGGGCGTTCAGGGTGTTCCAGCTCGTGTGGAAGAGCATGCCGTTGGAGATCGAGACGGGATTGCCGCCTCCCCCCTGGGTGTTGCTGGAGAAGGCGCGGTCCGCGTGATAGGGCCCCACCGGCGTCCAATCGCGCCGGTCCAGGTGCCACGCCCCCGTGAAATGGGCGTTCATCTCCTCCGTGTGGAACGTGAAGACGAGCCGGCCGGCGGCGCTCGCGCAGAGGTTCTCGTCCGGGTTCCCCATGCCGCGCTTGTTGCCGTCCTTCACCATCTTCTCCTCGGCCAGCACCTCCACGACCCGGCGCTTCTGGAGGTCCAGCCGGCCCCAGCCGCCGCGCCAGTCGTGGAGCGTCACGGGCACCACCAGGAGCCCGTCTCCGTCCACGCAGGGCGGGGCCGTGGCGCCGTTCATGGTGTTGGTGACCCACTGGGGGACGACGAACGCCTCGCGGCCCGTCTTCTGGTCGAGGACGAAGAGGTTCTTCTGGGGTGGGGCCTTCTCGATCGACGCGACGAGCTTCTCCTGCTTGGCCATCTCGGGCTCGGGCAGGGGGCCCGCGAGCCACTCGATGGCGGGACCCGTGGACGCCCCCGAGACCTTCATGGGCCGGATGAGGATGAAATCCTTGTACGCCACCGGCCAGTAGTCCTTGAAGGCGGCGCCGTGGAGCGGTTCGCTCTTCCAGGCGACTTCCCCGGTCCTCGAGTCCAGCGCGTAGACGCGCATGTCCATCGCGCCGATGAAGAGCCGGCCCTGGTCGCAGGAGGAGGACATGAGGACCGGCACCCCCAGGTCGCACTGCCACTCCGTCTTCCCGTCCTTCTGGGAGAGGGAGTAGCAGACCCCTCCCCGGTTGGCGATGAAGACGCGTCCCTCCGCCAGGAGCACGGCGGCGGAGAAGCCGGTCCGATGCCGGCTCTCGAACTTCCAGGCCTGTCTGCCTTCGACGGCGTCCAGGGCATAGACGCATCCGTCCATGCACCCGAAGAAGACCTTTCCGCCCTCCACGCCGGCCGTGTGAAGGATGGGCCCGCCGGCCTCGTGCTTCCAGAGGCGTTTCCCCGTCGCGGCCTCGAAGGCATGGAAGGTCCCCATCTCGGTGCCGATGAAGACCCGGCCGCCCGCCGCGACCGGCTGGGCCTGGGGATGGAGGCGCTCCGGGGAGAACGGCACGGCCCACGCGTTCCTGAGAGGCGTGTCGATCCTCTCGGGCGAGAAACCGAGGCGCCGCGGCCCGTTCTGGAGCTGTGGCCAGTCGTCCGCGGCGGCAGGGATCGCCTGGAGGAGCAGGATTGCGGTGATCGCCCTCATGGGTTCCATCCCCTGATACGCCCGGGATTCAAGAATAGTGCGACTTCGGACGCTTGAAATCCGCGCCCCCCGGCGGTACATTCACGCTCCAACTCTGGAAGGGAGGAATCCTATGTCGAGGCTGATCCTGGCGATCTCGGCGGCCTGCCTGGCCTGCGGCATGGCCGTCCCTCAGGAGGAGTCCAAGGTCGACGACAAGGGCTTCATCCGGGACTGGCTGGTCCTGGCCCCCATCCCCTGCGAGAACGAGAACAGCGGGGCCGACGAGATCGACATCCAGCAGGTCAAGGACGAGGCCAAGCTCAAGCCCAAGGCGGACGAGAAGGCCACCGTCCGGGGCAAGGCGCTCGCCTGGAGGAAGGTCAAGACGGCCGAGAGCTTCATCGACTTCCGCAAGCTCGTGAAGGAGGAGGAAGGGGAGGACGCGGTGGGCTACGCCGTCGCCTACGTCCTGGCGGACGAGGAGATCAAGGACCTCAAGCTCAAGGTCGGGACCAACGACCAGGGCAAGGTGTACCTGAACGAGAAGCAGGTCTTCAAGTTCACCGAGACGCGCGTCCTCGAGGAGGACAGCGACGCCGTGGGCGGCGTCACGCTCAACAAGGGGCAGAACGTCCTGGTCTTCAAGGTCATCAACGAGAAGAACAACTGGCAGGGCTGCATCCGCTTCACGGACAAGGACAACAATCCCGTGAAGAACATCAAGGTCTCGCTGGCGCCCCAGTAGCGCTATTCCGGGCGCTTAACGGCATAGAGCGTCTTCTGCGAGGGGACGTACAGGACCCCGTTGGCGGCCACCGGGGACCCGTACACGGCGCCGTCGAGCTTCACTTCCGCGAGAATCCGCTTCTCACGGGCCGCGGCCGCCACCGTCACCTTCCCCGCCTCGTCGCCGATGAAGACCTTGCCGTCGGCCGCGAGGGGCGAGGCGAAGACGCGCCCCGCCAGGTCGTGCGCCCAATAGACCTTCCCCGTATCGGCGTCCAGACAGCGCAGGATTCCCGCATAATCGGCGATGAAGACGAGTCCGTCGACGACGGCCGCGCTCGAGAAGCTTCTCTGGACGTCGAAACACTGCCAGACTTTGCCGGACTCCGTGACGTCCCCTTCCTTCGTCGCGTCGATGCACGACAGGCAGCCCGGGCCCGTCCCGTGGCGGCTGTCCTGGCCCACCGCGACGTAGACGCGATCCTTGACGACGACCGGCGTGGCGATGATCTCGCTGGGCCCTTCCCCGTTCTTGTTGTAGGGCAGGCGTTTCCCGCCCCTGAACTTGTTGTGCGGGGGGTTGGCGTCGAACCACCAGACGCGCCTGAGTTTCCCCGGCTTTCCGTCCGGCCCGGGCTCGAACCGGGCGTCGAACGCGTAGCAAATCCCGTCCCCTCCTCCCCAGACCACGAGCGTCCGGCCAGCCGCGCGCGCCAGGGTCGGAGAAGACCAGTCGCCGTGGAAGATCGTCTTTCCAAGAGGTTCGCACGCGGCCAGGAGCCTCCCGGTCCTCTTGTCCAGGGCGATGAGGTTCGGGGAGTTCGGGGAGGGGATGTTCGAGTGGGACCGGTCGACGCCGTTCGAGGTGCAGACGAACAGGCAGTCGCCGTGGACGAGCACGGAACAGTCCACCGCGTCCTGCGGCCAGGCGTCCAGCTCGGACAGGAAGTCGTAGCGCCAGAGGATGTCGCCGTCCGTGGGCCGCAGTTCGACCGGGGCGGGCGGGGGCGGCGCGTCCTTCGGATCGAAACGGCCCGGCTTGTCGGGGAAGGTCCGCGTATCGGCCATGTAGAGGCCTTCGTCGAGGAACGGGCCGTCGTTTCCGTCGGCCTGCCCGTCGACGTCGAGGCAGAGGACCTCCCCGCGGTTGCTCACGACATAGACGCGATCTCCATCGACGGTGGGCGAGGAGCACAGCCCCAGGCCCAGATCGTCGAAGTTGAACTTGGAGTTCTTCGTCTTCAGCCGCGGCATGAGGAGCCGCCAGAGCAGCCGGCCGGTGGCCTCGTCCAGGCACAACAGCAGTCCGCCCCCGGCCTTCTCGAAGCGCGGATCGTCGAGGCGCTTGTCGTTGGTCCCCATGAAGACCCGGCCGCCGGACACGGCGGGGGTGACGTACGTCTGGTTGCCGAGCGGGGCGGTCCAGCGGACGTTTTCGCCCGGCAGGACCGTCTTCTGCCCCCGGTCCACCTTCAATCCGGGGGGCCGGAACGACTCGGGCAGGCCCGTGGCGAGGGAGACGAAGTTGCGCACGTCCCGCCCGCCCCACTGGGGCCAGTCGGCCGGCCCGGATTGGAGGGCGGCCAGGATCGAGGAAACGATAAGGACGGCCGTCTGCACCTGATGATTCTACTCCAGGACGGCCCCGGCGGCGGCCTGGAAAAGCTCGCGGCCGAACCGCAGGCGGTCCGCTGACACGGGCTGGCGCCCGAGCTTCGCGCCGCGAATGATCCGCTGCTCCATGAGAAACGCCGGGACATGGCGCTCCCGCTGGAGGTATTCGTAGACCGACTGCCGGCCGGGCGCGATGGGACCGGTCTTAGGGAACTGCGGACCCTCCTGGCTGGGATCGAAGGTCGTCGTATCCTTGAGCCGCGCGAAAAACCGGAGCGCAAGGTCCCGGGATTCCGGGGGGGCGCTGATCCACTCCCCCTTCTCCTCGTTGTGGAGCGTGAGGAAGAAATGGATCGGACGCCCGGCGTCTAGCCATTCAAGCATCGCCTTCTTCGCGTGCCAGATCTCCGGCATCAGGCGGCGATGCTCGTCGCTCTTGAGGTCGCAGGTGTCCCAGTTGCGGTTGACGTCGTAGCCGTTCTGATTGAACCGCACCGCCCCCGCGGCGCATCCGTCGGGGTCCAGCATGGGGAACACCTTCAGGACGGCCTGGTCGCGCAGGCGGCGCGCCTCCGGGTCGTCCGAGGCGGCGAAGCGGACCAGCCCCTCCCCCACGAAGGAGGTCCCCGTCTCCCAGGCATGCTGCCGGAACATGAACCACAGGACCTTCTTTCCCGTATCCGGGACTTCCGGATTCGTGATCGTCAGCAGGTGCAGGTCCCGGCCGCGCACCGACTTCCCGACCGTCTCGATGCGGACGTGCGGCCGGCCGCGGATCTCGTCAAGCATCCCGGCGAGGCGGACGGTCGTGTAGGGCTCCACGTGCGCGATCCAGATCGAGTCCTCGCGGGGCGTGAAGCGCAGTGTGAGTTCGTGATTCTCCCGGTCGTAGGAGACCGCATCGAACGGCGTCCAGGATTTCTGGTCGTAACTGTAAAACGGGATCGTCTCCGGCAGGATCGCGACCGCCCCGGGCTTGTAGTTGTACTCGCCCACGAGGTCGGCCAGCGTGACGGTGACCTCCTTCCCCCGCGCGCCGTCCACGCGGAAGAAGTACCAGCTTACCTGCCGGTTGCGGCCTTCGCGGTCCGCCTGGCCGGGGACCCGGCAGAGGAAGCTCGTCTCGGAAAGCTTCTCGACCTTGCCGAGGCAGGCACCCTCGAAGTCGGTCCGGATCGCAACCTGGGCGGCGCAGGCCGCCGGGAGAAGGGCCACCACGAAGGCGGTCGCGCGGATCATTTCCCCCCCAGGACCGCCTGTCTCACCTCCGCGATCTTCTTCACGGAGAGCCACCCGCGGAGGAGGTATCCGGAGTTCTTCAGGTTTTCCTCCGTGGGCTCGCTGCCGGCCTGCGCGCCGCCCTGCGCGGCGGTGGGGTGCACGTCGTTCTTCCCCAGCAGGGTCCCGTTCCAGTCGCCGGGCCGGCGCTTCAGGATCTCCCCGCCGTAGTCGAGCATCGGGATCTTCTTCTCCCGGCAGATCTCCTGGATCGCGGCGTTGTAGCTCTTGGCCAGATCCTCCTTGGCGGGGTGCGGCGGGATGGTGGACAGGATCGGGATCGTGCCGTTCGCCAGGAGGGCATCCACGATCTGGACCATGTTGGCCTTGTACTGGGCCGCGGGACGGCCGGCGCTGGCGTCGTTCGTGCCGAGCATCACCACGGCCATCTGGGGATTGTACTTCTTCAGGATGTCCGCGAGGGAGGGGAGACCGCCCTTGCCGCCGTTGATGTATTCGTCGCTGCGGACGCCGCTGGCGGCGGTCTCGGAACGATTCCCGGGCCGGTCCACCGAAGCCAGGTGCCAGCCGTCGGTGTCGTCCTTGGCGCCGCAGTGCATCCACTTGAGGGCCGCCTGGTCCTCGGCCGTCTTCCCCTGCCCGTGCTTCGCCCAGGAGGAGTAGGGATTGGCGTAGGTGATGGAGTCCCCCAGGTGGAGGACCACCCCCTCCTTCCCCTTGAACCGCGCGGCGGCCTTCTTCATGGCCTCCGCGTAGTCCGGAGCCTTCTGAGGAAGCGCCGCGAGGAGGACCAGGACGGCGGCGAGTCTCGGCATGCTCTCTACCTTTCGTCGGGGAGGGCCAGGCGAAGATCGAAGGGCTCCGACTTGATCGAGTCCAGGACTTCCAGCTCGGTGCAGTCGAAGAGCCGCTTGTTCGAAATCCTGAACTGGACGAAGCGCGCCGTGACGGGCTTCTCCGGAACGAGGCGGAAGGTATGCCCCGCCATCGTCTCCTCGTCGGTCCACATGAAGTTCACCGGGATGTCCTTCCACCGGAGGTCGGTCTGGAGGAAGCCGACCGGCGCGTACTCCTTGCCGTCGGGCGAGACGAGGATCTCGACCTTGTCCTGGATCTCCCCCTTGAGCGCGTCCCACCAGGGATAGCCGTGGAAGTTCATCCCGAAGGCCACGGCCGCGGCCGGCGCGCCGAGGTCCAGGGTGATCACCACCGGCTCGGGACCCGGGCTCCAGATCGCTCCGCATTTGTAGGAGGTCCCGCCCGCGTACGAGGGGCCCACCACCCCGTCGGTGAGCTTCGTGCCGTCCGGGTCGCCCGCGCCCCAGTTGGTGAGCGAGGGCTTCGACACCGTATAGCTCTTCCCCACCGCAAGGTTCTTCCCGCAGGTGACCCATTTCCCCGCGGCCTTCCCGCCTCCGGCGCCCTTGCCGTCGGAATAACCGGCGCGGACCTCGCCGCGCGCGCCTTTGAGGTTGACGGTCAGCGACTCCATCGCCGGGTGATCCTCGCCGCCCACGTCGATCGTGTACTTGAAGGGGACCTTCTCCACGGCCTGGGTGTGGCTCCGCTCCGCCAGGGACCTGTCCTTCTGGTGTTCCTTCCAGGCGAACGTTACTTCGATCGGCTTGAAGGCGGGGTCCGCCGGAAGATGGTTCGCCTCGATCCGCAGGGCGTAGACGCCGCAGCCCCCCGGTCCCGGGTCCGTGGTGTTCATCAGGTACTTCACCCATACGGACCGGTGCCCCCTCGGGACATCGATGGTCTCGTAGTGGATCTCGTCCCACGGCGCCTCGGTCCGCGTGAGCGTCCACGAGGATTTCCACGAGTTCCCGTCGAGGCTGTGCAAGAGTTCGATGCGGCTCTTCGGGGCCCGGTTGTAGAAGCGTCCTCCGAAGGCGAGGCGGACGATGTCGCGCGGGGCGTCCACGCGGTAGACGATCCAGGCGTCTTCTTTGGCCTTCTCCGGATGGAGCGCGGCCTGGTACTCCGGGTGCTTCCGGACTGAGACGACGTTCCTCTCCTCGACGATGAGATCCTTGTACCGGCCGGCCTGGAGTTCCGGCCAGAAGACGATCGAGTCGGTCGGTTCCCCGAGGCCCACGAAGACCGTGTTGCGGCCGAGGTTGAGCCGGGGCTGGGTCTTGGAGTTGAGCATGGTGAACGTCTCGATTTCCAGGCCCGCCAGGCGCGCGTCGGAGGGGACGCCCTTGGCCAGGAGCGAGGCCTTGACGAGGATCTCGTAGGCGCCGTTGACTTCCTGGACGAGGTCAAGCCTGGCCTCGACGTCGCCCGTGGCCTCGCCCTTCCACACCTCCTGCCAGCGGAGGCCGTTGGTGGTGCTGACGGACAGGCTGACCTTGTCCTCCTCGTTCTTGCGGAAGAAGGCGGCACGGATGGACTGGCCCGTGGCCACGTTGGCCGACTGGACCTTGAAGACCGCCTCCGCGGGCACGCCGGCCCTGGCCGGCTGGAGCCCCGAGGGGCTGGCGGCGGAGATGTTGACGGCGTCGTGGACGGCCTTCGCGCAATCGGCGGCGGTCAGCGCGGGGGCGTACTTCCAGGCGCCGTTGCCGCGGATGCGGTACCGGGGATTGGCCTCCTCGGGGTCCTTCCCATGGTTGGGGACGTAGAAGCGGGGCTCCTTCCCCAGGCTCCGGTAATGGCGCCGGTACGTCTCGCGATCCCTCAGGTTCAGGATGAACCGGTGGCCGTAATCCCAATTGAAGTAGTAATACCGGTTCTTGAGGCCGTTCGGATTGAAACAGCGGAACTCCTCCTCGAGACTGCGGGCGCAGTCCGCGCCGGTGAGGAACCCGTTGGGGCTGGTGGCCGTGAGGCAGTGGCAGCGCGCGATGTGGCCCGGCTCTTCCTTGCCTCCCGAGGCCTCGCAGGCCCCCTTCTTGCCCACGTCCTCCACCCCGGCCAGCGTCATGCCGTCGCAGAGGGTATAGAGGGCCGAGAGCGAGTTGTCGTAGACGTGCCAGCGTTCGTCGTAGAAGACCTCGGAGACGGTGTGGTTGCTGATGTCCCAGAAGCGGGGCTTCAATCCCATGTTGTGCCAGATCCCGCAATTGATCCCCGAGATGGTACTGCACATGGTGTAGCCGTAGTCGTTGAACTGCCGGATGGGGTCGGTGAGCGCCAGCCCGTGGAGGAACAGGGGGGAGGTCTGCCGCCGCGCGAGGCGGCTCCAGTAGAACATGGCCCAGCACTTCTCCTTCGGCGTGGGCCACTTCGCGGAGATGCTGTGGATCATGGAGGGGAGGTCGGAGTAGTCCGGCGAGGCGTCGGTGACGACCTTGACGTTGCAGTCCTGCCCCCGGGCCGCGCCGGCCAGGGCCAGGAAGAGGAGACCGGCAGATAGAATCTTCATACTTTTCATACGCTTCCGGGATTCCCGGGGACTTCCCGAATCCCCTACTGGTGCCATTCCCCCGTGAAGGGGCCGTAGTACTTCTTCCACTCCCGCTCGAACCAGACGGGCGAGGAAGGATGGCCCTCCTGGCCGAGGGCGTCCACGGCCACGACGTGGTACCGGCGGGTCTTCTTCCCCGCGCCGGCGTCGGCATACTCCCGCTCCGTGAGAGGCTCCGCCGTCAGGCGCGATACGGGCTCCTTGTCGAACCGCCCGTCCATCCGGTAGACCCGATACCCCTTGACTCCCATCTCGGGATTGGCCGACCACTTCAGGCGGCACGTCGTCCCTTCCTCCTTCGAGTACACCCATTGCGGGATCGAAGGGATCGTGTACACCGCCGGGGACGGTCCCCCTTCGCCTCCGGGGCCCAGGGCGCGCACGCGGTAGGCATGGACCCCGAATCGATAGGGCTTCCCCGCCGGATCGAGCTGGTCCTTGTGCATCTTCCGCTCATGAATGGGCTCGCCTTCCACGGCCGCCGGCTTCGACAGATCCAGGCCCTTGTCGATGAACGTGGTCCCCTGCACGGGCTCCGGCGTGATCCTCTTGAAGGCGCCTATTTTGCGGATCGCCCCCGCCGACGGCTCCGCCAGGGGCGCCGTGCGCGATTTCAGCCGCGTCAACTGGTCCTCCGACCAGACTTCCACGACCGCCCGCTCCACGACGTACTCCTTCACCCGGTCCTCCGCGGGCTTCCAGGATACGACGGCCTCGCTGGTGGACAGGACGGACACGACCACGTCCTCCACGGCGCGCGGCACGGCGTGCGTCCTGGGCTTCGCCTCGGCCGGCGCGGGCTTCCGGTCGCCGGTCCGGTACGTCCAGACCTGCTGTTCCCGCTTCTTCTCCACCTGGATGCAGTTCTCCAGGATCGTGAGCCCCAGCTCCGGGGCGAAGGCCAGCACGCGCGTCCGGTTGCCCCCCGCATCCGGCTCCTCCGGCGGGTTCATCCTGGTCCATGCATTCCTGCCCGCGTCGTACGCCCTCGTCCCGCGCCGGCGTTTGTCCGCCTCGGCCTTCGCCTGGCTGATCTTGACGATCGCCACGATCACCTCGTGGAGGGCGTCGTAGGCCAGGACCGCATCGTTATGGTCCGTGGGCGGCATCTTTTCCGGCTTGAGGTCCTTCCACTCGTTCTTCGCGATGTCGTAGGCCCAGGTGCGCGGATCGTCGCTGAACTGCGTGCCGAAGAGGACATGGAGCCGCCGAGCCGCGTCGTAGGCCATGTTCCCGCCGCTCCGGAATTCCGGCTGGGGCTTCGGCTTCTTCCGGGTCCACGTGTTGGCGTGCGGGTCGTAGACGACCGTCCCCTCCTGGTTCCCTTCCCCTCCGAATACGACCACGACCTCCTCGTGGCTGTCCCAGGAGGCACAGCGGAGCGGAGACACCTGCGGCGCCGGGAGCGGCCTCATGTCCCGCCACGTGTTGGTCTCCAGGTCGTAGGTCCACACGGTGTCGTTGTTGAGGTAGATCTCGCGGGGCCACTGCCACCCGTGGCTGAGGCTGAAGGCGGGAAAACGGATGTACCGCCCCCGCACCGGATCGTAGACGTTCTGCTGGCCACAGCAGATGCCCGGAGGAGACGTGTTGGGCTCCTTGAAGGTCCACTTGGCGGTGAAGGGATCGTACGTCCAGGCTTCCGCGTGCTGTTCCCCGCCGCCCCCCTGGTTGTGTCCGCCGTAGCGCAGGAGGACGCGGTGCTTCGCGTACCAGACGCAGTCCCCCTCGTATCCGAGGCGCGGGGACGCCGGCGCGCCCTCCACGGGCGACCGCTTCACCCAGGTGTTGGGCGGCTGGTCCAGGGGCGGGGCCGCCTGCACGGCGGCGAGCACGATCCAAGTCAGCATGCTCATAACCTCCCCGCCGGCCGCGCGTTCCTGCCCGCCCGCTTCTGCAGGCTGTCCCCCAGGTCCTCGCGGGCCCGTTCGGCCAGCGCCTTCAGCCGTTCGACGACCCCGGGATTCCCCGCGGCCGCGTCCGTGGTCTCGCCCTTGTCGGCCCCCAGGTCGTAGAGCGACAACTCGATCTTCTTCTGCGAGTACTTGGTCGGCTTCCCGCCCTTCCCCCCGCCGGCCTCCAGGGTTCGGTACCCGTGCGGGAAATGGAGCTTCCACCGGCCGCTGCGGACGGCCTGGAGCTCGTTGCCCCAGTAATAGCAGAAAGCCTCGTGCGGCGTCTTCGCCCCGGGCTTCCCCTCGAGGAGCGGCCGGATGTCCTTCCCGTCGATGATGCGGTCGGCGGGCGGCGAGGTCCCCGCGTAGGCCGCGAGGGTGGGGAGAAGGTCCAGCGTCAAGGCAAGCTCGTCGCAGACGGTCCCGGCGGGGATCTTGCCGGGCCAGCGGAAGATGCCCGGCTCGCGGACGCCGCCCTCGAAGGTCGTGCCCTTCCCCTCCCGGAACGGCCCCGCCGAGCCGGCATGGTCTCCATAGGAAAGCCAGGGACCGTTGTCCGAGGTGAAGACCACGAGGGTCCGCTCGTCGAGGGAGAGATTCCGGAGCGTCTCCAGGATCCGCCCCACCGACCAGTCGATCTCCATCATCACGTCACCGAAGAGGCCCCTCTCCGACTTGCCCTTGAACTTGTCGGAGACGAAGAGGGGAACGTGCACCATGGCGTGCGCGAGGTAGACGAAGAACGGCCGGTCCTTGTGGCGCTGGATGAACCGGACCGCGCGCTCCGTGTAGTCGGTCGTCAGGCGGGTCTGGTCGGGATTCTCCTGGATGACCTTGTCCTGGTCGATGAGCGGGAGCGGCGGGAACCGGGGGTTCTCCGGGTGGAAGGGCCACATGTCGTTCGAGTACGGCAGGCCGTAGTACTCGTCGAAGCCCTGCTTGTCCGGGAGAAACGACGGATCGTCGCCCATGTGCCACTTTCCGAAGATCGCGCTGGCGTACCCCCGCGGCTTGAGAACCTCGGCGATCGTCACCTCGCTGGAATGGAGCCCGGTCTTTGACTTCGGCCCGAGCGCGCCCAGGATGCCCACCCGGTTCGGGTAGCAGCCGGTGAGAAGCCCCGCGCGCGAGGCGGAGCAGACCGCCTGGGGCACGCAGAAGCTCGTGAACCGCATCCCCTCGGACGCCATGCGGTCGATGTTCGGGGTGGCATACCCCTTCGCCCCGTAACAGCCCACGTCCGCGTACCCCAGGTCGTCGCAGAAGATGATGACGAAATTCGGGGGGCGTTCCTGGGCGGGCGGACGCCCCGCGCACGCCGCCGACGCGGCCAGAATCAGGACCGCCGACCTCGTCCAGCGCATGGTCCCCTCACTTGTACTGGGATTCGACCTTGGGCGTCACCGCGAGCGGCGCCCCGTTCAGGCTCCCGCCCAATGGGCCCGACGCCGTGAAGCGTACCTTCCATCGCCCCCCGATGTCCACGCCCGCGGGAGGGACGAACTTGACCTCGCCCGGCCCGGCCGCGGCCTCGTCGGCGATCTCGAAGACGTGGAGGAAATGGGTCCGTGGCCCCTGTCCCTTGTCCCCGACCTCGATCCGCCAGGGGCAAATCGGCGGCCCCCGGCGGCCTTCCGTCTCGTGGTTGTACTGGGCCGCGGGCTCGAGGGGATGGCCCCACGCCTCCTTCCCCGGCCCCCCCCGCACGACGATCTCGGCGTTCGCGGGCTGGAGGGTGTGCAGGAACGCGCGGGAGCGTCCCTTGGAGAGCGCGGCCTTGTCGCCGTCGGCCTCCGGGTGGCTTAGCCAGCTGGCCACCCTCCCCTTCAGGGCCGGTTCCGTGGGGACATGCAGGAAGAAGTGCCTCGCGAGGTCCGGCCGGGACGCCTCCGCGCGGTCGAAGACCACGAAGAACTCCCGCTCCCCCCGCAGGTAGAGGAACTGCCGGGTGACCTCCCGCGCCTTCTGGGGGCTGTACCCCTTCGTGAGGTCCGCGGCGGCGTAGGTGTATTCCTTCGAGTGTTCGAACGCCGCCATGTGGCCCCGCTCGCGCGGCCAGGGCCCGCCCTCGTAGACGTGCCGCACGAGGCCGCCGTCGTTCTCGTTGGCCCGGTCGCGGCGGAACTTCTCCTGGGGATCGAAGATCGTCACGATGTTGTAGATGAGCGAGCCGCCCGCGTGGAAGTCGTCGTCGTTGCCGCCCTGGCCGCCCTCGCGGGAGACGAGGGCGCCTTTCCTGCAGATCAGGAAATGCCCCTCGTCGTCGCGGGAATGGCCGGCGAACTGCGGCCCCGCCCCGAAGAAGGCCCACGTGGCGTCGGGGTCGTTCCACGCGCTTCTCATGTAGGCGTGCCCCGCGCCCGGGAAGAGGTACCCGAGCGGCAGGGTGTCCGGCGGGACGGGCTTGATCGCCGGGTCCAGGCAGGCCACGCGCTGCCAGCGCTCCCTCAGCCACTCGCGCCCCCGCTCCGCGAACCACTGCGAGAGGCCGTCGCGGAGCATCGGGGCGGCCCGCGCGAACGCGCCGGGCTTCGAGCCGTCGCCGTCGTCGATCCACGCCGTGTGCTCGCCATGGGGCATCATCGTATACGCGACCCATCGCGGCGACTCCACCGGGTATCCCCAGGGCTTGAGCCGCTTGAAGTAGTCGATCCCCGTGGCGGTCCTCCAGGCGTGGAAGGCGTAGGGGACCACGCTCACGGGGCCGTAACCGCCATGGCCCATGGACTCCGACCAGACGCCGCCCATCCTCTCATAGGCGGGCAGGCACTCGGCGGGGATCCGCTTGTTCCAGGAGTCGAGGAACGCCTTCGCGTCCGCCTCGCATTTCGTCCCGGCCCCGGTGATCGCCAGGGCGATGAGGAGCTTCTGGGTCAACGCATCCCGGCTGTGCATGATGTTCAGGTGGATCGGCCCCCACGTCTGGTTGTACTCCCAGTGGCCGGACTTCAGGAGGATCTCGGGGCGATCGGTGAAGTATCGCAGCCAGCCGCCCAGCGCCTCGCCGTAGAGCGCGCGCTGATCCGGGGTCAGCGCGTCGTAGATCCAGTCGTAGGCGATCGCGTGGTAGCCGAAGTGGCTGCCCTGCCGGTTGCGGATGATGGCCCCGTCGCCCCACTGCCTGACGATCAGGTCGGCGTACTTCCTGTGGTCGCGGCCCAGCTCCCGCTCGACGAGCCAGGCCAGGCCGCAGTTCATGAGGTCCTCGGGGATCGACCAGGGATTGGTGACGTACTGGACCCCGCCGCGCTGGACGGCCGCGTCCGCCCGTTCCTTGACGACCTTATAGTCCTCCGCCAGCGGGCCGGCCGCCCGCCGTGCCAGGTCCTTCACGTCCTGGATGAATGTCCGGGGATGCTCCTTCCGGACGGTGTAGGGCTCCTGGGGCGCCGGGAGGAGGAGCGCGACCAGGAGCGTGGCCTGCATTCAACAATAATAAGGCGCGATTCCCCGCGGCGTGTCGGCGGATTGACATCTTTTCCTCCTGGCGCTACCATCCGCCCACTCGTACAAGGAGAACCATGATGATCCGCCTCGCCGCCCTGGCCCTTCTCCTCCTCGCCCAGGACCTCCCCGGCGCCCAGCCCCAGCCCAAGGACAAAGGCTGGTTGAAGCGCCACGAGGGCTTTGCGGCCGAGGCGAAGAAGGGAGGCATCGATCTCCTCTTCCTCGGCGACTCGATCACCGACGCCTGGCGGGGCGGCAAGCAGAAGGCCCTCTGGGAACTGCACTTCGCCCCGCTCAAGGCGGCCAACTTCGGGATCTCGGGGGACCGCACCCAGCACGTCCTGTGGAGGATCCAGAACGGGGAGCTCGAGGGGATCGCGCCCAAGGCCGTCGTGCTCATGATCGGGACGAACAACATCGGCCAGAAGGACGCCGAAGCCCCCGCCAGCGCCGTCGCGGGGATCAAGGCGATCGTCAAGGAGATCCAGGCGAAGACCCCGAAGACGAAGGTCCTGCTCCTGGGCGTCTTCCCCCGCGGCGAGAAGCCGGACCACGCGCACCGGGCCCAGATCAAGGAGATCAACGCCGAGATCGCCAAACTCGACGACGGCGGGAAGTCGGTGAAGTTCCTCGACATCGGCGGGAAGTTCCTTCAGCCCGATGGCATGATCTCCCGGGAGATCATGCCGGACTTCCTCCACCTCACGGAGAAGGGCTACCAGATCTGGGCGGACGCGGTGAAGGAGCCGCTCGCGGAGCTGATGAAGTAGAGGTCCTACTTCTCCGCCGCCAGGATGAGGCGGTCCGGCGCCCCCGCATAAGCCTTCCTGCAGGCCGCGTACGCCTCATCGAGCGCCGACTGGGACACGGCCCCTCCCGCCGGATCCACCGGCGCCCGAATGGCCAACGGTCTCGGCACCAGAACGGCCGCCAGATCCGGCAGGTCGTACGCCTCCAGCGCGCCCGGCACGGCGTTGGCCAGCTGACCGTGACCGACGGGCGTCCGGACGACCGATGACCAGGATAGGACGGACCGCTCTATTGTAATCCTCTTGATCCTCGGCTCCAGCGCCGCCGCGTGAAGGACGATGGGGCCGCCCGCACCCACTCCTACGACATCCACGCCCCCGCCCAGCGCCTCGACGAGCGAGAGGAGATCGCAGACCCTCTGCCCGAGGAGCGGCCGGTCGATGTGAAGCGCCAGGAATGCCTCCTTCCACTCGGGCCCCTGGAGGCGGGTCCGGTTCGAGGGCGGCTCCGGGGCCGTCTCCCCGATCCCCCTCAGGTCGGGCGCCACGACGACATGGCCCGCCCGGACGAGCGCCTCGATCGGGCCGCCAGGATTCGCATCGGCCGCCTTGCCCTCGCCGTGCACGTAGATGACCGGGGACTTCCCGGCCGCCGCCGGCTTGAAGCGCAGGGCGGGGACCGCGATCCCCGGCTCCGTCCGGTAGACAAGCTTCTCGATGACACAGCCTTCCCGCTTGACCTCCCCCGTCACCTCCGGCCTCAGCCCCGCGGCCGGCGGCCGGAAGGCGATCCGCCGCCGCACCTCGTCCGCCAGGTCCTTCACGGAACGCCTCGCCGCCAGCTCGCTCCCCCGTTCGGCGTTGAGGTCGAAGACGGACTTCCCCTTGAAATCCAGGAGCACCTGTCCCGACTTCGTGCACTGGACCTCCGCGTCCTTGGCGACCGGGAAGTCCGGCTCGGCGGGCGCGTCGTCCTTCCCCATGAGCCACCGGCGCATCCAGCGCATCGCCGCCTCGCGCCGCGGCTTCGAGAACCCGTGCTTGTCGTTGAACTCGAAGAGGTCCACGCACTCGCCCTTCCCCAGGAGGCCGTACACCCGTTTCGCCTCGCGCAGGGTCGTCAGGGCCCCTTCGCGGTCGAAGTAGTCCTGGGTGGCGATGCAGATGAGGGTGGGCTTCGGGGCGCGGAGCGTCGCGTAGTCCGCGTGCTCCATGCCGAAGGCCACCTGGCCGGGGATGTTCTGCTCGGCGTCCTGCGGGCCGATCGTGGCGAAGAGCCGTTCCAGAGTGGTGATGTAGCACGAGGGCGCCGCGGCCTGGATGCGCTCGTCGAGCGCCATGAGGTACGCCGTCATCGTCCCGCCGCCCGAATTGCCCGTGCATCCCAGCCGCTTCGGGTCCACCTCCGGCCGGCCCGCAAGGTAGTCCATGCTTCGGAAACCGTCCCAGATGCGGTACGACGCCGTGCACCGCCCCACGAGGATCGCTCCCACGCCGGCCAGGGTGTGCTCGGTGGTGCTCCCCGGGATCGCGGGTTTGCCCTCGGGCGTGAGGAGCTGTTTCCGCTCGCCCTGTCCGATCGGGTCGTAGCAGAGGACCGCCATCCCGTTCCTGGCCATCAGGATGCAGGCCCGCTGGTAGGTCTCCACGGCCTTCCCGTTCTCGCTGTGGCCGCAGGGCACGAGGATGCCGGGGAACGGCGGGGTGCCCTCGGGGAGGTACAGGACCGCCGTGACGTGATGCCCCGGCCGGCTTTCGTAGATCACGCGCTCGACGGCGTAGCCGTCCCGTGCATCCCGGGCCACGACGCGCGGGTTGAGCGGCGTCTTCTCCGGATATCCGCCGAGCGCCTGGACGAACCGCGCGCGGAGGTCTTCCTGCCGGCGCCGGACGTCTTCGGGGGTCTTGAGCGCCGCCACCGCCTGCCGGCGGGCATCGAAGAGCTTCCCCGCCTCGCCATCGAGGTAGGCGTAGAGCATCTTCCTCGGAGACCGGCCCGCCTCGGGCTTGAGGACGGTGAGGTCTTCCTGGCCGGCCGACAGGAGCAGGAGCGCCGCGATCAGTCCCATGGTCCTTACCTATTTCCGGGGCGGAGGCTTCGCCCCCTTGGGGTGCGCCTCGCAGCAGGCCAGGTCGAACCCGCCTCCATAGGGCCGCGGAAAGCCTTCCAGGTCTTCCGCCGGCGCCCCCTTGTCCCTGCCGGCGTTGATCGCCGGGCTGTTGAGCTGAAGGTGATAGTCCCCCTTGTCCGGGTCCACGAAGAGCGGATCCTTCTCCACGGACGCCTCTCCCTTGGCGCCGGTTATCCCCTTGCGGACAAGGACGCGATCGCCGGGCTTCGCGGCGTCCGCGGCCTTCTGCAGGGTCCGCCAGGGACGGTCCTCGGTCCCCGGATTCCTGTCGTTTCCGGCCGGATCGACGAACCAGACGCCCGGGCGGGCACCGAAGGCCAGGACCACCAGGCCGACCAGGGGCCACGGGGCCGTGGCCCGCGGGCGACGGGCTTCGCTCCTCATTCCACTACTTGAACGGTCCGGCCCGGGGCGCCGAGTCATGGATGCCGCGGAGTTTATCTTCTGACAGATCGCGGGGAAGTTATACTCACGTCGCCGGCGAGTTCATTGCCTGGAAGGGCAAAATGGCCTGCGTGATGGTGGACGTCGAGGCGGACGGGCCGATCCCGGGCGACTACTCGATGGTCTGCTTCGGCGCCGTCCTGGTCGAGCCGGGGCTCGGCCGGTCCTTCTACGGGAGGCTCCGCCCGATATCGGACAAATGGGTCCCGGAGGCCCTCCAGGTCAGCGGCTTCAGCCGCGAGGAGACGCTGGCCTTCGACGATCCCGGGGCGGTCATGGAGCGGTTCCGCGCCTGGCTCCTGGAGAACGTCCAGGGCCAGCCGATGTTCGTCTCCGACAACAACGGCTTCGACTGGCAGTTCATCAACTGGTACTTCCACCGCTTCCTGGGCGCCAATCCCTTCGGATTCAGCTCCACCAACCTGGGATCCCTCTACAAAGGGCTGGTCAAGGACACCTTCGCCAGCTTCAAGCACCTCCGCCGGACGAGGCACACGCACCATCCGGTGGACGACGCCAAGGGCAACGCCGAGGCCCTCCTGCACATGAAGGAGGCGATGGGCCTCAGGATCAAGCTGTAGGGCGCGACGCCGCTACGGCCCGGCCCTGGCCGGCCCCACGAGCGCCCCCGCGATCAGCGGCTCGAAGGGACGCGGAGCGAGCGGGAGCCGCTCCCGGTCGCGGCAGGCGATACTCATGGCCGTCCTCCCCTGGGAAGCCTCCGGCCCGTTCACCGCTCCGGGAGATCGAGGGGGATCGAGCCCGCGAATTTGTCGAAGGGCTTGCCGTTGAAAACCACGACCGGCGATCCCCCCAGCCCGGAAATCGAGAGCGACGTCGCCAGACCCTTCCCCTTCTCCTTCATCTCCGGCGTGAAGGCGTGGTCCACCCATGCCCGATTGAGCTTGGGACACACGGCCACGCGGAGGAGCCCTGCCTTCCCGTTGGCCTGCACGGCGGCCCCGCCCATCGCCCGCATCGCCCAGGCCGTCGGCTCGGGAAGCAGATTGTAGCCCACGGTGGTCCCGCTGACCAGA